>DASWCE010000018.1:0-16596 GCA_036390255.1 Gemmatimonadales bacterium
GCAGGCGCTCGGCGAGGTGCCGGTCTTCAACGTGGTCGGCGAAATGAAGGGCACCCAGCTCCCCAATGAATACGTCATGCTCTCGGCGCACTTCGACTCGTGGGACGGCGGCTCGGGCGCCACCGACAATGGCACCGGCACTATCACGATGCTCGAGGCGATGCGCGTCTTGAAGCTCGTGTATCCCAGCCCGCGCCGCACGATCCTCGTCGGCCACTGGAGCGGTGAGGAACAGGGACTCAACGGCTCGCGCGGCTTCGTCGCAGATCATCCCGACGTCGTGAACGGCCTGCAAGCGTTGTTCAATCAGGACAACGGCACGGGTCGCATCGAGAACATGAGTGCGTCCGGATTTCCGAACGCGTCCGCGAATCTCGCGCGCTATCTGTCACGCGTGCCCGCCGATATCACCCGCAACATCAAGTTCGGCTTCCCCGGCAATCCGAGCGCCGGCGGCACCGACCACGCCTCGTTCGTGTCCTGCGGGGCGCCGGGCTTCGGATTGGGCTCGGGCGACTGGGACTACGGCCGCTACACCTGGCACACGAACCGCGACACGTACGACAAGATCAGTTTCGACGACGTGAAGAACAACGCGATCCTCGCCGCGATGCTCGTCTATCTCGCGTCCGAGGACACCGCACGTACGCCGCGTGAGCGGCGCGACGTGTTCCAGCCGCGCCCCAACGGCCAACCCGGCGCGTGGCCCGACTGCCAGCAGCCGCAACGGGCGACACCACCGCTCGCGCCCCCCCCCGCCCCCCCCGCCCCCTCCGCCCCCCCAGCTCCGCCGCCACTGTCGGCCCCGACGACCTGGCCGTGACATTCACGGATCATTTTTCCGGCATCTCTGCCGCCTACGCGGCGTTCCGGCCGCGTTATCCTGACGCGCTGTTCGAGTTCCTAGCGCAGGTCACGCCGGCGCAGGGCGACGCCTGGGATGCGGGGACGGGGTCGGGACAGGCGGCCATCGGATTGGCGCGCCATTTCAATCACGTCATGGCGACCGATGCGAGCAGCGCGCAGCTCGAACACGCCACGCCCGACGCGCGAATTAGCTATCGCGTCGCCACGGCGGAAGCAAGCGGCCTGGAGGACGCGTCGGTCGATCTCGTCACGGCCGCCCAGGCGCTCCACTGGTTCGACCGCAGCCGCTTCTGGACGGAAGTGCGGCGGGTGTTACGGCCGCGCGGCGTCATCGCGGTCTGGACCTACGTCCTTTTCGAGATCGCACCGCCGATCGATGCGATCATCCGCCGCTTCTACCGCGGCGTCGTCGGGCCATTTTGGCCGCCGGAACGGCGCATCACCGAAGAGCGTTACCAGACGATCGAGTTCCCGTTCTCTGAATTTGCCGCCCCTAACTTTGTGATCGAGCAGGTGGTCACGCTGGACGACGTCGCCGGCTACATCCGCACCTGGTCGGCGACGCGTGCCTACGTGAAGCACCATGGCGAAGATCCGGTCGACGGCCTGGTCAACCAGCTGGCGCCGGCCTGGGGCGTTCCGCAGCAATCCCGATTGGCGCGCTGGCCAGTGACGATGCGCGTGGGGAGGGTTTCATGAAGGATTGGATCACCAACGTCATCACGCGCGAGCTGAAGGCGTTGCGTCGTGAAGTCGAATCGTACCCGAGCGACGCCCACCTCTGGGAAATACCGGCCGGGATCTCGAATCCCGGCGGCAATCTCGCCCTGCACCTCGCGGGCAATCTCCAGTTTTTCATCGGCAACGTCCTTGGCAAGAACGGCTATGTTCGCAATCGCGACGCCGAGTTCGCGAGCCGCGACGTGCCGCGCGCCGAGCTGCTGCGCGAAATCGACAACGCGATCGCCGCCGTCCAAACCGGCATGAGCAAGATCAGCGAAGCCGACCTGTCCAAACCGTATCCCGAGAAGGTCGGGGGCGTCAGCGAGTCGACCGGCGCGTTTCTCGCGCATTTCGCCACCCACCTCGCTTACCACCTTGGCCAGGTGGACTATCATCGTCGCATCATAACCGGCGAGGGAAAGACCGTGAAGGCGATGGCCCTCACCGAGCTCGGCGGAAAGTCTTCATGAACACCGGAACCGCCGGGCGAACCGTCGGGCGGCCAGAGCCGGACGAGATCCCGTCGCCCTGGGTCGGCTACGTCAAGCGCGTTCCCGAGCTCGACCCGGTGATGGCGTGCGCGGCGCAGATCGAGGAGACGGCGAACCTGCTGCGCGGTCTCTCCGACGCTGACGCCACGTACCGCTACGACCGCGGCAAATGGAGCATCAAGGAAGTCGTCGGCCATCTCTGCGATATCGAGCGCATCATGGCCTATCGCGCGCTGCGGATTGCGCGCGGTGACACCACCCCGTTACCCGGATTCGACGAGAACGCCTACGTACCGGTCGGGAAGTTCGACAACCGCTCGCTCGCCGATCTCGTCGGAGAGCTGCGCACCTCCCGCGCGGCGACGCTGGCACTCCTGCGGACGTTTGACGCGGAGGCCTGGCTCCGGCGCGGCACGGCAAATGGCAAGCCGGTCAGCGTCCGCGCGCTCGCGTACGTGATTCCCGGGCACGAGCGGCATCACGTGGAGATCCTCAGAACCCGTTACCGTGTCGGAGGCGTCGGAGGCGTCTGCTAAGAGAGCGGGGAAGCTGTGGTACAGGTAGATTACTGACCGCCTACAACAAGGGACACGTCGTGCTAGCGACACTCGTTCTTGCCGCACTGCTGCAGCAGCCGGCCGCTGCTCCGCCGCCACCGGCTCCGACATCACCGGCGGCCATCGGGGTCGGTGCCCTCGCGCCTGACTTCTCGATTCCCGGCGCGACGCGCTACGGCACGTTGAAGAATCCGGTCCGACTCAGCGATTACAAAGGGAAGACGGTGGTCCTCGCGTTCTTCTTCAAAGCCCGAACGCGTGGCTGAACGGTCCAAATGAATGCGTACCGTGATCAGTACGCACAGCTCTTCAAGAATGGCCGCAACATCGTCCTCATCGCGATCAGCGCAGATCCCGATACGGCACTCGCCTCTTGGGCGCGTGACGCGGAGTACCCGTTCCTGTTCGCGCAGGACACCGGAACGGCGGTAGGCAAGATGTATGGAGCGCTGTCACGCTTTCCGGGGATTACGAACCGAAACCTGTTTGTGGTCGGACCGGACGGGAAAGTAGCGTACCGCGCGACGCCGTTTAGGGAGATCGACCCGACTGCCTATACCGAATTGGGAGCCGCGATTGCGAAGCTAGTTCCCGCCGATACCACGGCTCGCTAAGGGTGCCGAACGGGGCGGCGAAGGGCAGTCTCCATCGCCGCCTCGATGTTTTGGTCCTCCCCGACGCCCGTATAGACGACTTTCCCGTTGGCATCCAGCACAGCGATGTAGGACGTCGACGGCGCCTGGAACGCCCGCACCGCCGCTCCGTTGCCATCCCAGAGGAACGTGAACGGCATCGGATGCTTCTCGAGATGACGGCGAACGCTGTTCTTGCTCTGATTGACGGCGACTGCCACGACGAGAAACGCAGCCCGATCCCCAAACTTCCTCTGCGCAGCCTCGATGCGTGGCAACAGCTCGGCGCAAATTGGGCACCACGTCGCCCAGAACTCCACGATCACCGCCTTCTTGCCGATCCATTGCGACAGCGGGACCGAGTCCCCGTTCAGGTTCTCAAGTGTGACCGCGGGGGGTGTTTCTCCAACCGGGATACCAATTACATCCTGCGCGCGGAGTGACGCCGGACCAAGAAACAGCAGTCCCGCGCACACCGCACCGCGCACGGCGCCGGCCGTTACCATACCTGCCCCGCTTTGACGAAGTAGTATTCGGCCATGAGCAGTAGAACCACGCCCGCAGCCTTTTTGATCCACGACATCCACGCGCCAGCGCGCGGGAGCGCAGCGATCGCGCCGGAAAAGAACCCGACGACGACCAACAGCGCCGTCATGCCCAGCGAAAACACGAACAAATAGAGGAATCCCAACACCGCGCTGCGGGTTGTCGCCACCCACGTGAGCACCGCCGCGAACGCCGGCGCGCCACAGGGCGCAGCCACCAAGCCCGATGTGGTTCCCAGCAGAAACACCGCCGGATACGAGCCGCCGCCCAGGCTCCCGGCCCAGGCGGAGAGCTGCGCAGGCAAGCGCACGGGAATGACCTCGAGCATCGCCAGCGCGAAGATGAGCAGCAGGTTGGCGATCACGAGCCGCGCCCAAAAACTCGCGCCGATCGTGCCGAACAGCGATCCCGTGAGCCCCGCGATCATGCCGAGCAACGCATAGAACAGCGCGAGCCCACTGGCGTAGGCGAGCGTCAGCCCGATCGTGCGGCGGCGCGTTCGCCCCTCGACGTTGACGCCTGCGAGTGTCCCCGCGGTGATGGGAATCATCGGATAGATGCAGGGATTCAGACTCGTGACGAGTCCCGCCCCGAACAACAACGGCACTGCGACGAACGGACGATGCTGGAGCGCGTCCGACAGGCCGGTTTGCAACAGGGCGATGGTGACCACGGGCGTGATAATAACTACTTTAGGCCTCGTGAGCCGCACCGCTCTCCTCGCCGGCGCGACGGGCCTCGTCGGCAGTCACGTGCTCAACCTACTCCTCGGCGACCCGGCATGGTCGCGCGTCGTGACAGTGGGTCGGCGCACCACGCCGCAGCAACACGCAAAACTCGAGCAGCGCGTCCTCGACCTCGGCGAGCTCGAGACGGTGCGCGATTTACCGCACGTCGACGATGTGTTCTGCTGCCTCGGCACCACCATCAAGCGAGCCGGATCGCAGCCGGCATTTCGTCTCGTCGACCACGCCTTCGTGGTCGGCCTGGCGCGGTCGGGACTCCGTGCCGGCGCCACCCAGTTTCTGCTCGTAAGCGCCATCGGCGCGGATTCCGCGTCGCGCGTTTTCTATAGCCGCGTCAAGGGTGAAACCGAGATGGCAATCGGGAGTCTCCACTATCGCAGCACGCAGATCTTTCGGCCCTCGCTGCTCCTTGGCGAACGCCGTGAGTTTCGCCTTGGCGAACGAATCGCGATGCTGGGAGCGCCAGTGTTGTCGGTCGCGCTGTTCGGCAGACTGCGGCGCTATCGCCCGATTCGCGTCGGGACAGTTGCACAAGCGATGGTCAATCTCGCACGCGAGGCACCGCTCGGGCCCAATGTATTCGAGTACGACGCGATGCTGGCGAGCGCCCGCGCGTGAGCGTGGACCGGTTTCTCGCTGCCGCCATCGCCGAGGCGGAGCAAGGCCTGCGGGAAGGCGGCGTCCCGATCGGCGCGGTGATCGTGGTGGATGGCGAGATCATCGGGCGCGGCCACAATCGGCGCGTGCAGAAAGGGAGCGCGGTGCTACACGGGGAGATGGACGCGCTCGAGAACGCGGGCCGTCAGCCGGCGTCGGTCTATCGCAGCGCCACACTCTACACGACGCTGTCACCCTGCGCGATGTGCAGCGGCGCGATTCTGCTCTATGGCATCCCGCGCGTCGTCATCGGCGAGAACGAGACGTTTGTCGGCGAAGAAACGTTGCTCAGGAGCCGCGGCGTGTCACTCGAGGTGCGCCAGGATGCCACCTGCATCCGGTTGATGACGGAGTTCAGTGGGGCGCACCCTGACCTCTGGAACGAGGATATCGGCGTCTAGGACCTGCTGCGCCGAACCGTCATCGGCCCGTTGGTGGTGACAACGCGAATCAACGGGCCGCCATTCCCCAATGTGGTCGAAATGCGATTCCGGATCCGCCCGCTGAGCGTCACCGTCATCGGGAAACCGACATCCATCGGGCCGTTGACCGTCCCGAATTCGACCTTCGCGTTGTAGTCACCCGGAATCCAGAGATCGGCGGGGCCATTTTGGGTCTCGGCGTCGAGTCCCACGCCGTCCCAGCGTGTTCCCAGCAGGTCCACCATCAGTGGTCCGTTTTGCGCGCTCGCGTGGACGTCGCCGCCGACGCCGGAGAGTGACAGGGGTCCGTTCTGCGTCGAGAGATCCATCTGGCCCGATACATCCTGCACCGACAGCGGACCGTTTTCGGTCGACAGATTCAAGTTGGTGTGCCGCGGCACCATCACGATGAAGCTGACCGACCAGTTCTGATGGCGCCCCAAGAGTCCGCTGCCGCCCGTCGCTCGCACCGTGCCGCCAGAGACCTCGATCTGGATGTCACGCGCGATCGCATCGGCATCGTCCTGCGTCCGCGCGTGCACCTGAATCCGCGCGGTGACCGCAATGCTGTCGGATTTATTCCAGCCGATGATCTCGACACCGCCGTTCATGCCCGGATCGATGTGGAGCGGCTGGCTCGTCGCCTTCATCCCGGTTTCGCGAATCTCACAGTGACGGGCGCGCTGGCCCCAATCCCCCCAGCGTCCGTCGCGACAATTCTCCAGCCATTCGTCGTCACTATCCTGAGCACGCAGACCCGTAGGAAGAACCAGCAAGATGACAGCGACCGCGGCGAGATGGCGCATCACAGTGAGCTCCGGGAATGTCAGGGATGACACAGGGTTCGACACTCTCTACGCTGGAAGGGTTGGCTATGGCGCGGCCTTAGCTGTGCGTGGGTTCAACCGTCTCGCCCAAGCGCTTGCCGAGGGCCTTCAGGTACTTGTCGAGCGATCCGTAGTACCCGAACACTTTCATGCCGGTTGATAATACCTTTGGGCATGACCGCCGATAGGCTCCGCGTCGATCGTTGGCTCTGGGCCGCGCGTTTTTTCAAAACCAGGGCATTGGCCGCAGCGGCAGTCGCCGGTGGAAAGGTTCATGTCAACGGCACGCGCGCGAAACCCGCAAAGCAGTTACAAGTGGGCGACGATCTGCGGATTCGCCTCGGGCCCTACGAGTGGCGCGTGACGGTTCGCGCGCTGTCGGAGCGACGCGGGCCACCCAGGGACGCGCAGCTGCTGTACAACGAGTCGGCGGAGGGTCGCGCCGCGCGCGAGCGGCTCGCCGAAGCCCACAAAATCGCGCCGGCCCCTGCTTACCACGGCAAGGGCCGGCCGACTAAGAAGGACCGTCGCAAACTAGAAGAGTTTCTGTAAGCGCACGTCCCCCGATCCCGTTTCAACCGAGAGGCGCCCTTTCCCGTCGCCGAGAGTGCCGGTCACGTGGTCGTGTTCGACGCGCCGCACCTGCAGCGTCAATCCGCCAAGATCGATATCGCCGCTCCCCGTATCAAGATCCACCTCAGCGCCGAGGGTCGGCGGCACCTTGAGGGTGACATCGCCGGAACCGGTCTCGATGTGTAGCGAACGGAATGCCGACACCAGCGCCACGTCCACACCACCGCTGCCGGTCTCGAATGACAGCTCATCCCCCGAAGCGCCCGTCGCCTCGATATCGCCGGAGCCGGTCTCGATGTGGATGCTGGGCGCCTTCGCGCCCGTCACGGTCACGTTTCCCGAGCCCGTGTCGAGCCGCAAATTGGATCCATCGACGCCTGCGACGGTGACGTCGCCGGAGCCGGTCTCGAGATTCACGTCGCCGGATGCCGTGCGCAGGTCCACGTTGCCCGAGCCCGTCTCGACGCGCAGCGACCCCTTCGTCCGGTCGGCTGCGACGTCGGCGGAAGCGACCCACACGCGAATGACGCCGTCCACATTGCTCACGAACGCTTTGCCGACGCCAAGATAGACTCCGACGTTCTTGCCGGCGGGGACGCTCACGCGCAGGTCCGCGTAGGCCTCGAGCCCGCCGCGGTTGCGTCCGGTAATCCGCACTTCACGGCCTTCTCGGAACCAGCTGCTGCGCTCGTGTCGTCCATGTTCCTCGCCGAATGAACCGTCGTCGCGCACGCGCAGCGTCGTGTTCCAGCCGCGGCCCCAGTCGGGCATCACGATCACATCGTCGGGATAGATGACGCGGAGCGTCTCGCGGCCGCGCAGCGGCCCAGCCTGGATGTCGAGCTTGGCCGCGTCCGCACCCTGGCGCCGGACTTCGACGGTGACGTCACTGCCGGTTCCGGCTTCGACGCGCAACTCGCCGACGAGGTTGTAGATCGCGACCGAATCACCTTTGAGAACATGACGTGATGTTTGAGCGGCAGCAGGAATGGACACCAACACAACGGCTGAGACCAGCAGCAGCACACGAGCGATCACAGCGGCTCCACAAGGGGTTGGCTCAGGTTGGATAGCGCAATGAGTGCAAGGGTTGCAGCTTTGACTCTATGGAAGATTGGCTGCTTTGGTTTCTGCTGGCGATCGCGCTGTTCGTAGGAGAGATGTTCACGGCGGGCTTTTGGCTGGCGTGCCTGGCGGTTGGGGCGGCTGTCGCCGGCGTCGTGGGGCTGATCCCCGGGCTGGGCTTTGTACCGCAGGGCGTCGCGTTCGCCGCTGCCAGCATCGTCAGCATGGCCGGGTTGCGGCCCCGGCTGATGCACTACTTCCAGCTCGGACCCAGCTCCGAACTCCGCACGGGGGTCGATGCGCTGCTGGGCAAGACCGGGATCGTCACCGAGCGCATCGGTCCGGGGGTGCCGGGCCGTGTGAAGGTCGACGGCGAGGATTGGCGGGGTGCCTCCAGTGACGCGACGGTGCTCGAGCCCGGCACCCAGGTCACGATTATTCAGGTGGATGGGACAACTCTCATGGTTGAGAAGGAGCTCTAGGCGATGGGTCCAGGCACAATTCTCGTGGCGGCTCTGGCCTTTGGCGTCATAGTTCTGATCTCGAAGAGCATCCGCGTCGTGCAGCAGGCGCAGACGATGATCATCGAACGGCTCGGCAAGTACCACAAGACGCTCGCGTCGGGAATCAATTTCGTCCTGCCCGTCATCGACCGTCCCCGCTCCGTGGACTGGCATCAGACGATCATCACGCCGGCGGGCGACAGCTATTCGCGTCGCTTCCGCACCGAGCGCATCGACCTGCGCGAGACAGTCTACGTGTTCCCGCGCCAGAATGTGATCACGAAAGATAACGTCGTCGTCGAAATCGACGCGCTCATCTACTCGCAAATCACCGATCCGGTGCGCGCGACGTATGAGATCGCGAATCTCCCCGACGCGATCGAGAAGCTGACGCAGACCACGCTCCGCAACGTGATCGGCGAGATGGAGCTCGACCACATTCTGTCCTCGCGTGACACGATCAACGCCAAGCTGCGCGCGATTCTGGACGAAGCGACGCACAAGTGGGGCTCCAAGGTCAGCCGCGTAGAGCTGAAGGACATCAACCCGCCGCGCGACATCCGCGACGCCATGGAAAAGCAAATGCGCGCCGAGCGTGAGCGGCGGGCGACCATCATCACCGCCGATGCCGAGCGCCAGTCGCGCATTTTGTCTGCCGAGGGCATTCGCCAGTCGGAGATCAATACCGCGGAAGGCGATAAGCAGGCCAAGATCCTGCATGCGGAAGCGGAAGCGGCGGCGCGGCTGAAGGTGGCCGAAGCAGAGGCGCAGGCGATCGAGCGTATCACGGCGGCGATCAAGGGCACGGGCGGCGACCCGGCGCAATACCTGATCGCCATCCGCTACATCGAGACGCTCAAGGAAATGGTCTCCGGTCAGAACAACAAGGTCGTCTACATGCCCTACGAGGCCACCGGCGTGCTCGGGTCGCTGGGCGGAATTCGGGAGATGCTGGCGCTGGGGCCGTCTGACAAGAAGGCGTGAATCCACTCACGCAGCTCTCCGAAGAAGAACGGATGTTTCAGGGCGCGGTGCGCGACTTCGCCAAAAGCGAGGTCCGCCCGCGCGTGTGCGCGATGGAGCAGGCGGCGCAGCTCGACCTCGCCCTCATCCCGAAGTTCTTCGAGTTGGGCCTCATGGGGATCGAGATTCCTGAGGCCCACTCCGGCGCCGGCGGCAGTTTGTTCATGACCGTGCTCGCGGTCGAAGAGCTGTCAGCGGTGGACGCTTCCGCCGCGATCTTTGTCGACGTGCAGAACACGCTCGTTAATGCCCTGTTGCTCAAGTGGGCGTCCGACGACATCAAGCGACGGTATCTGCCGCGCCTCGCGAGCGAGGTGGTCGGGGCCTACGCGCTGTCCGAAGCTGGCTCGGGATCAGACGCCTTCGGCTTGCAGACCAAAGCGACCAAACAGGGCGACAAGTGGATTCTCGACGGCCGCAAGCTGTGGATTACGAACGGCGCGGAGGCGGGGCTCTACGTCATCTTCGCCAATACCGATTTCGCAAAAGGCTACAAGGGAATCACGGCATTCGCCGTCGAGCGCGGCTTCAAGGGCTTCAGCGTCGGGAAGAAAGAAGACAAGCTCGGCATCCGCGCGTCATCCACCGCCGAGCTCATCCTCGATCACTGTGAGGTGCCGGCTGAGAATCTCGTGGGCGAGGTCGGCCACGGGTACAAAGTCGCGATCGAGACGCTGAACACGGGGCGCATCGGCATCGGAGCCCAGATGATCGGCATCGCGCGGGGGGCGCTCGACGCGTCGCTGAAGTATGTGAAGGAGCGGCAGCAGTTCAACAAGCCGATCGCGGAGTTCCAGGGCGTCCAGTTCCAGCTCGCGCAGGCAGCGACCGAGCTCGAGGCGGCGCGGCTCATGGTCTACAACGCCGCGAGGCTCGAGGATGCCGGCGAGTCGTATACGAAGGAAGCGGCCATGGCGAAGTTGCTCTCCTCACAGGTCGCCGAGCGCGTGACCTCGCTCGCCGTCGAGTTATTTGGGGGATACGGCTATACGAAGGAATATCCGGTCGAGAAGTTTTATCGCGACGCGAAGATTGGGACGATCTACGAAGGCACCAGCAACATGCAGCTCAATACGATCGCGAAACTTCTGCTTAGGTGACCTGCATCACGCTCATGAGCTCTTCTTTGGGGTAGGATGTTGCCCTTCCATGGGAGGCTTACCATGAAACGCTCGTTGCTGGTGGCAGCAGCGCTCTCCGTAGTGCTCGTTGTGCCAGCGGTCGCACAGGGGCATGGACATGGACATGGACATGGGCCGAAGAAGGAGTTTGTGGTCGCCCCCGACCGCGCAGTATCTGTGACGCGCGAAGTGCTCGTCCATCAAGGGTTCGAGGTCGTGCGGATTGAGCAGGTGGGCAATGACCAAGTCGTATACTACCGGCGTGGCAACATGGGTCGCGGCAAGGGCAAAGGGCCGCCGATGAAGATGATCATTCGGCGCGTGGAGAATCGCATCGTGTTCGTGGACACGCCGGATGCGGTGTTGGTGGACATCAATGTGAGATTGCGGTTGTAAACGGTGATGCATGAGAGGAGACCGGCCGCCGGGCGACAATTCGGCGGCCGGTCTCCGTTCTACGGCTGAATTACCCGCACCAGGTCATCGGTCTGGCTCGGTACATACACCCGCCCCGTCACGGGATCGACGACCACCGCCTTGGGGCTCGGTCCAACGACGATTGTCGCAAACACATCGAACTTGCCGCCATCGATCAGCGACACAGTGTTCTCACCGCTGTTACCCACGTAGGCCACGCCGCTCGCGGCGTCGAATGCCACTCCCTCCGGCGTCCTGCCCACGGGTAGCCGCGCGATCTCCTTGAAAGCGCCCGGGTCGGGCGCAGAGATGTCGATCACCGATACCGTGTTCTCGTCACGGTTCGTCGCGTAGAGCCGGTTGGCCCGCGTGTCTACGGCGAGGCCGTACGTCCCCATCCCGAGATTCGAAATACGGCGCAGCAGCGTCGCGCCCCCGGCCTTCGGATTGATCACGTCCACCTCCTGCAATGTCGGGATCGCGACGTAGACGAACCCGTCATTCGGGTTGAACGCAACGCCTGAGCCCGGAGCGGGAAGGAACACAATATCGGCGGCGGCGACGATGTCCTTTGACCCGTCGATCGGCACGAGGGCGGCACGGCTCTGGAGCGGATCGGCCGCGACGGCGACATAGATGCGGTCGGCCGCTTCGTCCACCGCGACACCCTTGGCCCCGGTCCCCACTGGAATGGGGAGACGGAGAACATCAGTTACTCCGTCGATCGGGACAACGCCTGCCAGGCTGGACACGTAGACCTGATTCGTCGTCGCATTTGCCGCCACGCCAAACGGTGACTCGAACCCGGTAAGTCGCGGTAGCAGCTCGCGGTCGTCCTGCAACACCGAGACTAAGGTCGCTCCCGGTACGTAAATCTTCTTCGTTTGGTCGTTCATTGCCGCCGCGACGGGCCCGAGACCCGTGACCGGAATCGCCTTGATCACACCACCGATGTCGAACGGCGTGCTCGCCGCGCCCGTCAGGGTGCCGGACGTGGCGTCGAGCGTGTAGCCGAGCCCCGCGGAGTCGACGGCCAAATTCGCGAACGACGCTACCCCGTTCACCGCCGCGGCATCGACGATCCCCTGGAGCTTGGCCGCGGGGTTGGGCGTCGCTCCAAGCCGCAGCGACACGACGTCCTTGGCCGGGAAGGCGAGGTTGCCGTATTGGTCCTGGATCGCCACCTGGACGGCGGGCGTGATCGCATTGCCCGCCAGCCCGTGAGTGGGCTCCGTGAGGAACGCGAGTTGGGCCGGCGGCCCGGCGAAGCTGGTGGCGGTGAAGGCTACGGCCGGCAGGGTGCCGGCAGTGGTCGAGACGGTGTTCGTCCCGACGAGAGACCCAAGCGTCCAGCTGCCGGCGCTAACGAGCCCAGCAGCGTCGCTCGTGTCCTTCGCCGCCCCGACGACGCCGCCGCCCCCTGGCGCAAAGTCGACGATCACACCGGCCACGCCGTTACCGTACTGGTCGACGACCTTGACGACGGGCGCCGCAACGCCGGTCGCCACCGTACCGGTTTGCGGATCGATAGACTGCTTGACGAGTTGCGTCGCCGAGCCCGCCAGGGCGGTCGCGGTAAATGTGACCGGGGAGCCCGTAAGCCCGCCGACCGAGGCCGTCGCCGTTTGCGTGCCGGCGATCGTACCCAAGGTACGGGTCGCCGTGGCGTTGCCGGTGACATCAGTTGTCGATTGCGCGGGCGCGATCGTCCCGCTGTTGGGCGGGACCGCCCAACTCACCGGGACACCCGCCACCGGCAAGCCAGCGACGTCCTTCACGACCACGGCATACGGAGTTGCCAGGGAAATTCCGACGGTGCCCGTCTGTAGGTCACCACCATTAAGTGCGATGCTGCTTGCCGTGGACGCGATCCCTTGCGCGCTGAATGTCAGTGTCGGAAGGCCGGTCGCGGTCGCGCTGAGCGTGTTCAAGCCGGCAAGGAGGCCCAGGGTCCAGGTGGGCGACCGCGCGATCCCGGCCGTGTCAGTCGTGACGGTCGCGGGAGTCGCGAGGCTGCCGCCTCCGAGGCTGATGCTGAAGGTGACCGGGATGCCGCCAACCGCGTTCCCATACTGGTCGCTCACACGCGCGGCGGGGTTGATGGACACCGCACTCCCGACGAGCGCCGACTGGCCGTCGCCCGCGAACGCCACCAACTGCGACGGCACGTCAACGAGACCCGTTGCGCTGAACGTGATCGGACTGCCGGTGAGTCCGGTCCCGCTCACTTGGACAGCGTTCGCGCCGACGAGCGTGCCGAGCCGCCAGCCCCCGACGCTCGCGATACCCGCTGAGTCCGACACGGGGGTCGCGTTCACGACGCTCCCGCCTCCCGAGGGCACGGCCGCGCTCAGGGTCGTGCCGGAGACATGATTGCCGAACTGGTCCACGATCCTGACTTGCGGGACAATGGGCACGACCGTGTTCACGATCGCCGACTGGAGATCGCCCGCGACCTTGACGATGCTGGCTGCCGCACCCGCCAACCCGGTCGCGGTGAACACCACGGGTGTCACACCCGGTGCGCTCGCCGTCAGGGTGTTCGGACCCGCGATCGTGCCGAGTGTCCAGCTGCCCACAGTGGCGACGCCGGCGGCGTTTGTGAGCTGCGTGCCGCCCGTCAGACTTCCGCCGCCGCCGCTCACGGTGAACGTCACGCTCGCCCCGGCGACGGGATTGCCACCCGCGTCCTTGAGCAGCACCGCAGGACGTGTGAGCAGCGCAGTCGCCACGGTCGCGAGCTGCCCGACGCCCGCGACGGCGAGAAGCTGCG
This sequence comes from Gemmatimonadales bacterium, assembly GCA_036390255.1. GTDB lineage: Bacteria > Gemmatimonadota > Gemmatimonadetes > Gemmatimonadales > GWC2-71-9 > 20CM-2-65-7. Next base: position 13,944 of record DASWCE010000018.1, read on the forward strand.
CGGGTGGTCCGGCGAGCGCGACGACGCCAAAACTCACGGGGCTGCCGCTGAGTCCCGCGGCGGCCGCCTCGAACGTCTGGCCGCCGGGCAGCCCACCCAAGGTCACGGTCGTGCGCGCGTGCCCGGCGCCATCGGTCACGACGACGGAGTCTGTCACGCTGCCACCCCCGGTGAGCGCCCGGAAGTGCACTGGAACCCCGCCCACACCCAAGCCGTCGGCGGCGCGGGCTAGGACCTCGAGCGGCAGGCCAAGCAGTTGGCCGACTGTGTCGATCTGACCGCCTCCCGCGAAGGCGAGCAGCTGCGAGGCGGGGGGCGTGAAGGTCGCCGTCACGGAATCGGTGGCGCCCGATGGCGTGCGCGCCCGCACCCACACGGCACCGCGGGCGGCGGGCGCCCGCAACATCCCGAAGAAGTTGATGGGTGCGGCCGTTGGGTCGCTCGTGCTCCACGACACGAAGAACTGCGACACGGGGACGCCGCCGTTGAAGGCCTGCGCTCCAAGCCGCAACGAGTCATTCAGAAGAATGAAGGGGCTACGCGGCAGAATCACCACGCTGTCTGCCGTAGGGCCGATGTAGGTCGTCACAGGAATCACGGGCGGCGGCGGGGGAGTGGGCACGCGCACCGGGCTCGTCCCAGTGAACAGCGGTATCGTACCGCTCAGCGCAACGACCGAGACATTCAGCGTCTCAGGAGAGGCGACGAGCGGCACCCGGAGCTCGAGCGCGAGCTCGGTGGCGCCGGGCGGCAAGGCGACCGTCGTATCGGCAAGCGTATCGGACACAGGCCGCACGACCACGAACCGGACGTGATCGATGGTCAGACCGAAAGCGGCAAGGGCCGCCCTGGACGGCAGTACCGGCGCGACGGCGATTCGGGCCAAGGCGTGAGGCTCGAATGCGTCGCGGCAGGTGGCGAGGGTGAGCAGCAGGATCAGCGCCGGGACCGCGCGGGCGCACCCGGCGAGCAAGGGGTCACGGCGGGACATTAGAGCCAGCGAATTGACCTCCGTCCACACTGCCGGTCAAGACGATATCTTTGGCGGTCATGCGTACCGCACGTCGCACGCACGGCTTCACGGAATCGGTTATTCGTGGGATGACCCGGCTCGCGAATGAGCACGGGGCCATCAACCTGGCTCAAGGCTTCCCGAACTTCCCCTGCCCCGACGTCTTAAAAGACGCGGCAGCCCGCGCGATCCGCGATGACGTCAACCAATACGCCATCACTTGGGGTGCTGCCCGCCTCCGGAACGCGTTGGCCGCGAAGTACCAAGATTGGTATCGCATGGCCATCGATCCAATGACGCAGGTCACAGTGACCTGCGGGGCGACCGAAGCAATGGCCTCATCGCTACTTGGGATCGTGAACCCGGGCGACGAAGTCGTCGTGTTCGAGCCGTTTTACGAGAACTACGGGCCGGACGCGATCCTCTGCGATGCCAAGCCGGTCTTCGTCCCGATGCCCGCCGAGGGGCCGATCGACCTGGATCGGCTCGGCAAAGCCTTCAGCGCGAAGACGCGTGCCATCATCGTCTGCACCCCGAATAATCCCACGGGCCGGGTTCTGTCACGCGCCGAGCTCGAGGCCATCGCGGACCTGTGCCAGCGGCATGACGCCTTCGCGGTCACCGACGAGATCTACGAGCACATCTACTACGAGGGCGAGCACATCCCCATCGCCACATTGCCCGGCATGGCGGATCGCACGATCACGATCAGCGGCGCGTCCAAGACGTTCAGCATCACCGGGTGGCGCATCGGCACAATCGTCGCACCGCCCGACGTGACCGATGCGATCCGCAAGGTGCACGACTTCCTCACGGTCGGCGCGCCCGCTCCGCTCCAGGAAGCCGTGGCCGTGGCCATGGAGACGCTGGGCGATGATTACTACGACGGCTTGGCGCGCGATTACCGCCGGCGGCGCGACATCTTGTGCGCGGGCTTGGTGAAAGCGGGATTCAGCTGCCGGCCCCCCCAGGGCGCCTACTACGTCATGGCCGACTTCTCGTCCATCTCGGATCTTCCTGACGACCGGTTCGCCGAGTGGCTCACGGCCGAGCACGGCATCGCGCCCGTGCCAGGCTCGAGCTTCTACTCGCGGCCCGAGCTCGGCCGGAAGTACGTGCGGTTCGCGTTTTGTAAGACGGACGACATGCTGCAGCAGGCGGTCGAGCGGTTGCAGCGGGTGCGCGACTAGAGCGCTTCTTCAGCCTCACGCAGTCCCTCGACGTGTCTCCCGATCTCGCCCGCGATCTCGCGCGCGAGCCCGAGATCCGTCGTCAGACTCTGGACCGTTCCCGTGCCGGCATGCAGTCGCAGCAGATTCAGGCGGATCGTTTCGAGTGCTGCGACCGCGTCTTTGAGCCGTTGTTGTACGAGATCACGCTCGGCAGTGAGATCGGCGACGATTCGGTCGTGCCGCGCCGCGATCGCCGGATCGGGACTGACGCGCTGGTCGGCGTCCGCCAACGCCTCCTGCAGCTCCTCGAGCCGCGCCCGCATCTTCTGCGCATCCTGCTCGAGTCGATGTACCACGTCAGGCAGATCGCGGAGCTGGTTGCGCGTCTCTTTGGGCAGCGACTCGTACAGCTGCTCGGCAGCCATGCCCAGCGCGAGCTCGGTGGGCCGATGGGTCAGCGACGCCGGTA
>DASWCE010000019.1:0-3990 GCA_036390255.1 Gemmatimonadales bacterium
CGGCTTTCGACGCTTTGCTCCCAGGTTCCGAGCTGGGCAAGGGCGGGTCCCAACGCGGGATGGATCTCGGTCGCAACCTTGGCCGGGACTTTGTCGAGTGTGACGCCGGCCTGTTCCGCCGCACGAACCAATCTGCCGATCAATCCGTGACTTTCGCGAAATGGCACGCCCGACTCGACCAACAGATCTGCGAGATCTGTGGCTCGCATCGCCGGATCGAGCGCCGCCGCCATGCGCTCGACGTTCACGGTGAGCGTGTCGATCGCGCCGGTGACCGCCGGGAGCACGGTCCCCAACGTGTCGCACGCGTCGAACAGCAGTGCCTTGTCTTCCTGCAGATCCTTCTGATAGCCGGCGGGAATGCCCTTGAGCGTCGTGAGCAGCGCGACCAGATCGCCCAGCATCCGCCCCGACTTGCCGCGCGCCAGCTCGAACACGTCGGGATTGCGTTTCTGCGGCATCAGGCTCGAGCCGGTGCTGAAGTTGTCGGCGAGCGTGACGAACCCGAACTCGCCGCTCGCGTAGGTGATCAGCTCCGCGCCCAGGCGCGAGAGGTGCGTGCCAGTGAGTGCGATGGTGAACAACACGTCCGCGACGAAGTCGCGGTCCCCCGTCGCGTCGAGCGCATTCGCCGAGATCGCACGGAAGCCGAGCGCCTCCTTGAGCAGCACGCGATCGACGGGGAATCCCGACCCTGCGAGCGCACCCGAGCCGAGCGGCATCTCGGCCGTCCGGCGGCGCGCGTCCGCGAGACGCTGGCGGTCGCGGACCAACGGCCAAGCATGCGCGAGCAGCACGTAGGCCCAGCGCACGGGCTGCGCCCGCTGGCCGTGCGTGTAGCCCGGAAGAATCGCGTCGACGCCGTCTGTCGCTTTTGTGACGAGCGCGCGACCGAGCGCGGCGATGGCGGCGTCGAGCTCATCGATGGCGTTCAGCGTCCACAGCCGCAGATCGGTGGCAACCTGATCGTTGCGCGAGCGGCCGGTGTGCAGCTTGCCCGCGACGGCGCCGACTTCGTCGTACAGCAGGCGCTCCACGAGCGTGTGGACGTCTTCATCGGGTGCACCGACCGCCGCGCCATCGGCCAGTTTTTCGGCGACGCGATCGAGGCCGTCCAGCAACTGTGATTCTTCGGATGAGGTCAGGACGCCGGCGCGGCAGAGCGCGTGCACCCACGCTTTGGAGGCGAACACGTCCTGGGGCCAGAGGCGATAGTCGACGGGAAGACTGCGGTTTAACGCATCAAGCGCTTCGCTTGGACCAAGCGCGAAGCGCCCACCCCACATGTGGTGGGTATCAGCGCGTTGGGACATCCGACCGCGCGGCCGCCAGGCCGGCGGCGATCGTGCTCGCGAGCCCGTACAGTCGGATGAAGCCCTCGGCGTCCTTCTGATTGTAGACGTTGTCCTTGCCGAACGTCGCGTACGACGGCTGATACAGCGCGAACGGGCTCTCGCGGCCGGCGACGATCACGTTCCCCTTGAACAGCTTCAGCCGGACGGTGCCGGTGACGTTCTTCTGCGTCGCGGTGACGAGCGCGTCGAGCGCCTCGCGCTCCGACGTCCACCAGCGCCCATCGTACACCAGATCGGCATACCGCAGCGCCAGCTCGTCCTTCAGTCTGAGTGTGCGACGATCGAGCACCATCTGCTCCAGCTCGCGGTGTGCGGCGTAGAGCACCGTGCCGCCCGGCGTCTCGTAGACGCCGCGCGATTTCATCCCCACGAGCCGGTCCTCCACGACGTCGGCGCGTCCGACGCCGTGCTCCCCGGCGACTTCATTCAGCTGCTCGAGCAGCTCCACCGGACCGAGCGGCACGGCGTCGAGGCTGACAGGATTCCCCTCTTCGAAGCCGATCGTGACGACGACCGGTTCATCCGGCGCCTCGAGCGGATTCTTCGTCATCACGAAGATGTGCTCGGGGGCTTCCTGCGATGGATCCTCGAGGATGCCGCCCTCGTGCGAGCAGTGCCACAGGTTCCGGTCGGTGGAGTACGGCTTTGCGGCGGTCGCCTGCACCGGCACCCCCTTGGCGTGCACGTAGGCGATGAGATCCTCGCGACTCTGGAATTTCCATTCGCGCCACGGCGCGACGATTTGCAGCTCGGGAGCCAATGCGGCGTAGGTCAGCTCGAAGCGGACCTGGTCGTTGCCCTTGCCGGTGCAGCCGTGTGCGACGGCATCGGCACCGAGACGCTGCGCGAGCGCGACCTGATGCGCGGCGGTGAGCGGTCGCGCCATCGACGTACCCAGGAGATACGTGCGGGCGTAGATCGCACCGGCGCGCAACGTCGGGAAGACGAAATCGCGCACGAACTCCTCGCGCAGATCTTCGACGATGCAATCCTCGGCGCCGGAGCGCTTGGCTTTGGCGATCAGGCCATCGAGCTCGCCGAGCCCCTGCCCCACGTCGGCCGCGAAGCAGACGACGCGCGCGCCGTACTGCTCGCGCAGCCACGGGACGATGGCGGACGTGTCGAGCCCGCCGGAATACGCGAGAACGACGAGCGGGCCGGGTTGGCCGTGGTGTTGTTTATGCATAGTGGTGCATAAAAATACACTCGGCCCCGCGTGTCACGCAAGGTCGGGGGCGCTGCAAGCGCACCCCTACCAGCCCCAGCCCTGCCGATACCGCGGCTTGATGTACTCCTCAGGAATCCCCGGCGTGAGCACGGCGCCGGTCTGCGGATTCACATCCACCGGCTGGGCCGTGCGGACCGCCAGATTGCCAAGCAACACCATCTCGGTCAGCGGCCCCGCGTGATCGGGGATGTTCGAGCCCGCCGGCGTGCCGCCTTTACACGCCGCGATCCATTCGGCGTACACGCCTTCGGTGCGCGGATACTTCTGAGCGAGCGGATGCGCCGTGACTTCGGCCTGCTTCGCCTCGTCGAGCAAGCGCGGATTCTCACCATAGATCCCGGCGATCAGTTTGCCGGCATCGCCAATCCACAGTTGGCCACTCGTGTCGAACGGCCAGGCGAGCGGATCGGTGATTTCCTTGGGCCGTGGCGGATAGAGGCTACCGTCGCGCCAGACCACCGTCACCGGCGGACGATTGCCCTTCGCGGCAAATGAGTACGTGATCCGCGAGCAGGCCGGCGCGGTCTCCGGGTACAGTTTGGTCGATTCGGCTTCGATGCGCGTCGGATACCCGAGATCGAGCACCCAGAATGACGCGTCCATCGAGTGGCAGGCGATGTCGCCGAGCGCGCCGGTACCGAAATCCCACCACCCGCGCCACTTGAACGGGGCGTACGCCGGGTTGTAGGGGCGGGCCGGGGCGGGACCGAGCCAGAGATCCCAATCGATCGTGTCGGGCGTGTGGTACTCCTCGAGCGGTCGATCGATCGCCTGCGGCCAGATCGGCCGATTGGTCCAGAGCTGGATCTCGCGCACCGCGCCGACGAGGCCGGCTTCGACCCACTCGCGAATCAGCCGCGTGCCCTCCTCCGCGTGGCCCTGATTGCCCATCTGTGTCGCGACCTTCGATTTGCGCGCCATGTCCTCGAGCTGCTTCACCTCCCACAACGTGCGCGCCAACGGCTTCTGAATCCTCGTGTGCTTGCCGAGCTTCATCGCCGCTATGCCGGCGACGGTGTGCGTGTGATCCGGCGTCGAGACGGTGACGGCATCGATGTTCTTTCCTTCTTTGTCGAGCAGGACGCGAAAGTCTTTGTACCGCTTCGCCAGCGGGAACGCCGTGAACGACTGTGCTGCCTGGCGCTCGTCGACGTCGCACAACGCGTAGATGTTCTCGGTCTTCCCCACGCCGCGCACGTCGTTCGCGCCCATTCCGCCCACGCCGATGCTCGCGATGTTGAGTTTGTCACTCGGCGCGAGGCGATCACGACCACGCGCGCCGAGGACGTGCGGCGGGACGATGGTGAACGACAGGCCCGCAGCAGCGACGTCGCCGAGGAATTTCCGCCGAGTGATGCGCTTTTTGCTCATGGCAGGACTCGAATCTTGATGTTGCGGAAGGCGACC
>DASWCE010000020.1:0-24074 GCA_036390255.1 Gemmatimonadales bacterium
AACGATCATCGGCCACGCCCAACGCCGGCCCTGCGGCATCGATGCGAGAATTTGTTCGCCGGTCGGTCCGGCTAAACGGCGCGCATACGTATCGTGGAACAACGCATCTGATCGCTCGCTTTCCATGGCTCGGTACATCGCAACCCAGCGAGCGGTGTCGGAGACGCTGGAGATTGGGTTGTTCGGCGGAGACATACGCGCAAAACGTAACCTCACCGGCTATCTTTCGGCGGGCGAGCCGGTAGCTCAGTTGGTAGAGCAACGGACTTTTAATCCGTAGGTCCCGGGTTCGATCCCCGGCCGGCTCATCATTCGTCCTCCCGACCCCGGTTGTCAGCCGAGGACATCCGAGGCAGATTCCCTGTGATGCCCTCCATCGTGTGGATCGATGGGACGTGGTACGACCGCGGCAGCGCGGTCGTTTCTGTATTCGACCACGGCCTCCTGTATGGTGATGGCGTATTCGAGGGCATCCGTGCCTACGGCGGCCGCTTATTCCGCCTCGACGCCCACCTCGACCGTCTGTATGGATCCGCCAAGGCGATCTGGCTCGACATTCCCATGACGCGCGAGGCCGTGGCTCGCATGGTCGAGGAAGGCGTCGAACGGAGTGGGATCAAGGACAACTACATACGACTGGTGGTCACGCGGGGCGTCGGGGACCTGGGCCTGGATCCCAGGAAATGTCCAAAACCTACCGTGTTCTGCATCTTCGATACGATCAAGCTGTGGCCGCAGGACCGCTACGAGAAGGGACTAACCGCTCTGACCGCGGCCACACCGATCCATCACCGCGAAGCGCTGTCTCCCCGCGTCAAATCACTGAACTACCTCTCCCACATTCTCGCCAAGGTCGAAGGTATCGCTGCCGGTGTCGACGAAGTCATCATGCTCGACTCCGCGGGCTACGTGGCCGAGGCGAGCGGGATGAATCTTTTCGCTGTGTCCAACAGCACCCTGCGCACGCCCCCGCCGTACACGGGTATCCTGCGCGGCGTCACCCGCGACACGGTGATCGAGCTGGGCCGCGAAGCGGGATATGGCATCGAAGAACTGCCCATGAACCGCTACGATCTCTATACGGCCGACGAAGTGTTTCTCACCGGAACTGCCGCGGAAATCGTGGGAATCTCCAAACTCGACGGCCGCGCCATCGGGAAAGGCGTGGCTGGACCCGTCACGCGAGACCTCGCCACCCGCTTCCGCGCGTACGTCACCCGCGACGACTGAAACAAGCTTAAACCATTGACTGGGAAGCATCTAAGCCTCATATTGGGGCCCCTTTGCGCCCATTCCGCGCTCGAGGTGAGCCATGTCATGGCGAGTGATCGCGCACGGGGATCAGGTTTGGCATGTGGACGCGGTTGCCGAGCGTCGCGCGAATACGGCCGCTTGGCAGCTGGTGTTGTCGTTTCGCGCCGCGTCTGAGCCACTCCCTGGTCGGCGCCGCTCGTTCTGGACGCCGTATCCGCTGGAGGCCACCTCGAAGTCGTCGCTGTTCATCCAGGCCGAGCGCATTTCCGACGCTGCGCTCTCGCAGCTGCTCGCGGAGCGTCTGGCGTGAGCACCGCCGATCTGCAAGATCTGCGTCGCGTCGTGGGCGCGGTGACGCGGCTCCGGGGCGAGACGGTCAAACATGTCACGGTGCGGTCGGACGTCCGGCACGTGAAGGTGGAGTTCGACAGTGGTTTGATCCTGCTCATCTCGGCGGAGCGCGACGCGCAAGGACGTCCGCGCCTCGAGGTCGACGTCGTTGAGGCGACGCAGGACACCAGCGTGAAGCAGCAGATCGAAGTGCGCTTCGACTGAGGGACGGACGTGCCCGACGAGCGCCTGCGGTTTCACGAGTTCGGGTTTCAGCGGCTGGCGAACGGCCGCTGCCGGGCCAAGGTCGTGCTGACCTGGTCCGATGGCAGGCGGTTCGAAGGCTCATCGGACGGCGTGTCGTCGCAAACCGGCGAGCTGCGCTGTTGTGCGGTTGCCGCCGTGAACGCACTGGAGCAAGCGGTACAACCGCGACTCACATTCGAGCTGTTGGGTGTGAAAGCAGTGCGGGCGTTCGATGCGACAGTAGTGATCGTTTCGCTGTCAGCGCGCGCAAAGGAAACCACGCGGCTGGTAGGATCCTGTCTGACGGAGGTCGATCCTCCCCGTGGCGCGGCGCTTGCAGTGTTGAATGCGACGAACCGTCTACTTGGGAATTATTTGGCGACTCGATGAAACGCTGGACCGTCTTTGGGCTCTCGATGATGAGCGCAGCCGCGATCGCCGGCTGCGCCGGGCACGCCATTGTTCGAGCGGCCGCTCCACCATTGCCCCCCCCCGTGCCGACGCAGGCTGCCGCGCGTGACAGCTCGGCGGTACAGCTCGGCACAGCACTGGCCCGGGCGGAGCAGGATTCGGCGGCCGATCAGTCGGCGCTGGACAGCCTGCACGCGCGCTCCCCCGACACCCTCACCCCCCCTCGCACGAACGTGTCGGTGCGCGGCGAAGACGTCCGGCAGGAGGCAGAGAATCTGTTCGGGGCCGACGCCAACGCGACGTTCGACATCGACGTCACGAAGTTCGCGGGCAACCGCCGAGTACTCGAGTATCTCGAATTCTTCCAGCTCGACTCCCGTGATCGCTTCGAAATCTGGCTGTCCCGCCTCGGCCGCTATGAAGGAATGATCCGCGAGAAGCTGCGCGCGCGGCGTCTCCCCGAAGACCTCGTGTACTTGACGCTCATCGAAAGTGGTTTGTCCAACACGGCGGTCAGTCGCGCGCGCGCAGTAGGGATGTGGCAGTTCATGTCGTCCACGGGGCGTGGCTACGGCCTGCAGATCGATCCCTGGGTGGATGAGCGACGCGACCCCTTCAAAGCGACCGACGCCGCTGTGAATCATCTGCAGGATCTCGTCCAGCGCTTGGGGAGCGTCTATCTCGCCGCCGCGGCCTATAACGCCGGCGCCGGCCGCATCGAGCGAGAGATCCGCCGCCTCCCAGGGGGGGGGGGGTCGGATTCGGTGGATGACCAGACCTTCTTCGAGATCGCGGACCGCCGTAACCTGCGTCGCGAGACGCGGGACTACGTGCCAAAACTCATCGCCGCGGCGCTGATCGCCAAGCAGCCCTCGCGGTACGGTTTCACCGACATCCAGCGCCTGCCGCCCCTCGTGTTTGATGAAATATCGGTGCCCGACGCGACCGGCCTCGACGTGCTGGCGCGCCTTGCGGATACGAGCGTGGCGGCCTTGCTCGAGCTTAACCCGCAGTTCGTACGCGGGATCACGCCGCCCGGGCGCGGTGTGGTCGTGCGCGTGCCGCGGGGCAAGGGCGCCGCCGTGGCCGAGCGATATGCCGATCTCCCGGTCACCGAACGCATCACGTTCGTGGACCACTACGTGACGTACGGTCAGACGCTCTCGACCATCGCACAGCGCTACAAGGTGACCGTCACGATGCTGCAGGCCGCGAATCCCCGCCTGCGGGCGCACGCCCTGCGCGTGGGCCAGCGGGTGATTGTGCCAATGAGTGGGCGCGTTGTCCCGCGCGGCGCCTGGAGCAATCCACCGGAGCCCAGGGTGCGCCGCGTGTCGAGGCGCTACCGCTCGGTCAACGCTGCTCCTGACCCCGATGGCAGCACACGCCATCGTGTGGCGCTCGGCGAAACCGCCAGTGGAATCGCCCACCAGCACGGGATTGAGCTGACGGCGCTCTTGGAAGCCAATGATCTTACGATGCGGAGTGTGATCCGGCCCGGGGACGTCCTGCTCATTCCGAGCCGGTAGGCCCCCGGCCCGCCCGGCCTCCCCGGCACCCGAGGTTAGCGGTGCCGGAATCCCTTCATGACTTCAACCTCATAGCCGTTCGCGGGGTTGCGACCGGCGCCCAACAGCTGTTCGACCTTCGCGGGGCCGCGGTTATACGCGAGTAGCGCCAACTGCATGTTGGCCGGATAGCGGTCCAGCAGGTCCCGCAGGTACCGGAACCCGATCCGTAGGTTCGTATCACGGTCATACAGCTGCTGCGTCGTCAGCCCGGGCTCGTAGAGCCGAGCCGTGCTCGGCAGGACCTGCGTGAGGCCGATCGCGCCGACGTGGCTGACGGCCCGGGGGTTGAACCCCGATTCCACCTTGACCAGACGGAAGGCAAGACCGGGATCGATCCCTTCGCTGAGCGCGACGTCATAGACCGCCGTCGCCATATCGGCCGGCAGACGGTAGTGCGTCGAGTACTGCATGATCGCGTTGACCCGGTCAAGCTGGAGCCGGGCGACTTCGAGCTCGCCTTGCTTGGCATCGAGCTGCTGCCTGAGCGACCGCAGTTCGCCGACGAGCTCCGAACCAGAAGCTGGGGCTCGATCGGCATCAGTGGTCGTGCCCCCGGCCCACCCGCCCACGGTACTGACGAGCAGAGCAGCCAGCACGAGGATTCCGCCGCGCACTACCAGACGTTGAGTTTTCGCTTGCATACTCCTCCCTTTCCACGCCTTCCTGCGTATCAAGCATGCGACGCCTGCATCAAGCGCCCCTCAATCATCGCGAGGAGCCTTTTGCTTCTCGACAAGCTGCACATCCCCGATCACCATGCCGCTATCGACGGCCTTGACCATGTCATAGACGGTCAGCAACGCCACGGCGACGGCAGTTAAAGCTTCCATTTCTACGCCCGTTCGACCAACCGTCCGCACCTTCGCCCGTACGAGCACGCCGGGCAGCGACTCCGCCAGACTGGCCTCGACCTCCACGTGGTCGAGACCGAGGGGATGGCAGAGCGGGATAAGCTCCGCCGTCCGTTTCGCCGCCAGCGTTCCCGCGACTTCGCTCACCGCCAGGACATCGCCTTTGGCGACGGCCTGCTCGGCTACCTGTCGGAACGCGTCCGGCGACATCCGAATCGTGCCCGTGGCGACCGCGGTCCGATCCATCAACGGCTTGTCGCCGACATCCACCATTCGGGCGCGGCCGGCCTGATCCACGTGTGACAGTTTCATGACCGCCGCATCGCCTGCAGGTCCTCGGCCAATACGGCTGCCAGGAGCTGCGGGTTCACATTGCCCTGCGCGAGGTCTCGCGCGTCCAGAACCAGTGCAATCGCCTCGACCAGCTTTCCGGTGTCGCCGCCACGCTGAACTTCGCTGCGCAAACGACTGGCAAGCGAATCGAGCATGTCGGTGAAGCCACCGCGCGCCTGAAACGGCACCTGACCAAGGGCGAACAGCCACGGAGCTTCCAAGAAGCGCCCTGCTTCGTCTCCGTTTCCGCCTGATTGGCCGGATCGGAGGGGTATTGTCGCAAAGAGCTTGCCAATGCAACCTTCCGCTGCTGTAACTCGTTGCGCCAGTTCAGCTTTGTTCGTACTACCGAGCATTTGCTGTGCGAAAGCTGTCACGTCACTGTCGGCGATTCGCGCCACACGAACGGGCACAACACGTGACAGAATCGTTGCAAGTAAGGCGTTGGGATCCGCCGCCGTAATGATGATCGTCGAGTCGGCCGGCGGTTCCTCCAGCGCCTTCAACAGCGCGTTCGCCGCCACTTCTGTTCCCAGCTGCGGTATCAGCCGCTCCGCATCGCCGACGATGAACACTTTGCGTGTCCCCATCGCCGGCGTCAGCGCCAAGCGCCTCAACAATAGACGGACGGCTGCGACCGGATGGCTCGCCAGTCCGGCCGGCGGTGCATACAGCGGCTGCTCGCGCCGGGCGGCCATCTCCTCGGCCAGCGCGTCGGCGACGAGTTCGACTTGTTTGTCGGCGTCGACACCACCGCCGCTCCCCCGTTTGCCCAGCTCCACCGGTACAAACCAGTGCACGTCCGGGTGTTGCAGCGAGAGCACGAGCCGACAGGAGCGGCATGAACCGCACGGCTCCTGGGGAGAGCCCGGTGCCTCGCAATGGATCAGTTGCGCGAGCCACAGTGCCAGACGCTGCTTGCCGACGCCACGGGGGCCGGCAAGCAGTAGCGCTTGCGGCAGTTTTCCGGATGCGTGGGCGCCCGCCAGTCTGGTCTTAATCCTTTCGTGCCCGATCAGGGGCGGTAAAGGCATGCGGGAATCTAGCTGGGGGGTCAGTGCGCGGCGCCACACAGCGCCGTAAGTCTTTATAGAACAACATAGTACAATTGTTATCCCGGCCTTGCGCACACTTAATGGTATAATGTAAAAAGACTTATGCCATTAAGTGAGCGCGCACTCGCGAGATAATTACGATATTATCGATTTTTTTCGGGACTTATTCGGGTGCGCGACCGACCCCATGCAGGACTTCGCGCACTTTCCGCAGCAGCGCTGCTGGGCGAAATGGCTTTTCGAGATAGGCGAGGCCGGGTTCGAGCATGCCGTGCCGGACGACCGCGTCATCAGTGTAGCCCGACATGAAAAGCACCTGGAGCGCGGGCCGGCGCGCCTTCAATTGATCGGCCAGCTCTCGGCCGCTCATTCCTGGCATGATGACATCGGTCAACAGCATGTCCACGTGGAGATCGGCGCTCCCGCCATCCATCAACGCCAGCGCCGCCGGTCCGTCCGCGGCTTCCAGGACCGTGTAGCCGTTCCGCTCGAGCAGTTGTCGAGTCACCGACCGGACCGGTGCTTCATCCTCGACCAGCAGGATCGTCTCGCTGCCGCGCAGGACCTCGGGGGCCAGCTCCCCGGGGCGCTCAATGGGGTCCGCTGGTTCATCCACCCGCGGCAGGTACACGCGCATCGTCGTGCCACTGCCGGGTTCGGAGTAGGGCCAGATATGCCCGCCGGTCTGCTGCACGATGCCGTAGACCGTGGCCAAACCCAGACCGGTTCCCTTGCCGCGCGTCTTGGTGGTGAAAAACGGCTCGAAGATGCGGGCCTTCGTCGCTTCATCCATGCCCACGCCCGTATCGGTGACCGTGAGCATGACGTACCGGCCCGGTTTGACGGAGGGGTGCTCGGTGGCGTACGACTCATCGAGCTCGACGTTGCGCGTTTCGATCGTGAGCCGGCCGCCATTGGGCATCGCGTCGCGAGCGTTCACGGCGAGGTTGACGATCACCTGCTCGAGCTTGCCCGGATCCGCCCGGACGTTTCCCAGCCGCGGGTGCAGCACCGTCGCGAACAGAATGTCTTCGCCGATGAGCCGCCGCAGCATTTTTTCGAGATCCGGAATCAGGGCGTTGAGACTGATGACTCTGGGTTGCAGCACCTGACGGCGGCTGAACGCGAGGAGTTGCTGGGTCAGGCTGGCGGCACGTTGGCTCGCCTGATGAATTTCGTCGACGTCGCGGCGACGCGGGTCGTCAGGAGCGAGGTCGGACATCAACAGATCGGTATAGCCGCCGATGGCCGTGAGGATGTTGTTGAAGTCGTGTGCCACGCCACCCGCCAGGCGCCCGATCGCCTCCATTTTCTGCGACAGGACGATTTGTTCCTCGAGCAGCCGGCGATCGGTCACGTCGCGATAGTTGTTGACAATTGCGGCGACGCTCGGATCGTCGAGCAGATTGGTCAACACCCCTTCCAGATGACGCCAGGTCCCGTTCTTGTGCTGGACGCGCGCGGCAACGTGGAGGCGGGAGCGGGGGCGCGCAGTCACCTCCGCGAGACGCAGCAGGATGGCGGCCCGGTCATCGGGGTGGATGAACTCCATCGCGTTGCGACCTACGAATTCCGACAGGTCGTAGCCCAGAAGCCGGGACGTCGCGGGACTGCCGTATACGATGGTGCCGTCCGCGGTGAATAACGCGACCGCGTCCCAGCTCTCTTCGACCAGCGCACGAAAGCGCCGCTCGCTGACACGTAACGCGGCCTCTGCGGTCTGCTTGTCGGCCTGACTTTTCGCCAGCGCCAGCGCCGCCCGGACCGCCGGTCCGAGCCGGATCAGGTTGGTCTTGAGGACGTAGTCGGCGGCACCCGCCTTGATGCATTCCGCCGCGGTCTCTTCATCGAGGCTGCCGGTCACGATGATCAAGGGGACGGCCGATGCTGTCGCGCGCAGCATCTCGAGCGCCGCCATCCCGCCGAATCCGGGGACGGTGTAGTCGGCCAGCACGAGGTCGGGTGCGAATTCGGCCAGGGAACGGCGGAAGTCGTCGGCCGTGTCGACGCACCGTGTCTCACAGTCGAGCTCGGCACGCTTGAGCTCCCGAACTGACAACTCCGCGTCCTCGGCGCGGTCTTCGACCACGAGCACGCGCAGGGACGGGGCGCTCTTCATGCCTTACTGGGGCGGATGATTGAGCAGCAGCCAGTACAGGCCGACATCCGAGACGGCCCGTGCGAATGCGTCGAAGTCCACAGGTTTCACGATATAGCTGTTCGCGCCGAGCGCATAGGCCCGTTCGATGTCCGGCTCCTCCCGGGACGACGTCAGGACGACCACGGGAATGGCTTTCGTGCGCGGGTCAGCTTTGAGCCGCCGCAGCACTTCCAGACCGTCTACCTTGGGCAATTTGAGGTCGAGGAGGACGACTTTCGGGACGGGCGTGGCGCCGTTGAAGAAGAAGTCCAGGGCTTCGGCGCCGTCGCGGCAGAGGAAAACCTGGTTCGCCAGATTGCGCTGTTTGAGCGCCCGCAGCGTGAGCTCCGCGTCATTCTCGTTGTCTTCGACGAGCAGTATCTCGACGGCGGATGGCATCAGGGCTCCTCGGTGGGAAGCGTGAAAAAGAACGTGGCGCCGTGGTTCACTTTGCCCTCCGCCCACACCCGGCCGCCGTGGCGTTGCACGATGCGTTTGACGATGGCGAGTCCGACCCCGGTGCCGTCGAACTGCTCGGTGCTGTGGAGCCGTTGGAAGACGCCGAACAACTTGTCAGCGTAGCGCGCGTCGAATCCGGCGCCATTGTCTTTCACAAAGTACACGGTCTGCTCGCCATCCCGTTGGGAACCGACTTCCACGCGGGCTTCAGCCCGATCGCGGGTAAACTTCGCGGCGTTTTGCAGTAGGTTGCTCATCACCTGCCGCAACAACGCCCGATCGCCATGGACCGGCGGCAGCGGATCGATCTGAATGGCGAGGGCGCCCTTCCGTCCGGCGTCGGTTCGCCGGACTTCGTCTGCGACGGTGCGCGCGAGCTCCTCCATGTCCACCAGACCGGCGGCGATTTCCTTCCGCCCGAGCCGGGAGAAAGCGAGCAGATCGTCAATGAGCTGGCCCATGCGGCGCGTGTTCTGGTCGATGACGCCCAGCAGCCGCTGCGCCTCGGGATCGAGCTGCGCGTGATGATCCTCGAGCAGAATGCGGGCGAAGCCGTGGACCGCGCGCAGCGGAGCGCGCAGGTCGTGAGATACGGAGTACGAGAATGCCTCCAGCTCGGCATTCGTCCCTTCGAGGGCCTTCGTGCGCTGGGCAACTTGCGCCTCGAGATGGTGATGCGAGCGCGACACTTGCTCGGCCATCGTGTTGAACGAGCGCGCCAGCCGTCCCAGCTCATCGTCGCGCCGAACCGATACGCGCTGGTCGAGATCACCGGCCGTCAGCGCTTCGGCGGCGTGGGTCACCTCGCCCAACGGCCTCGTCAGGAGCCGGCGACTCCCCCACCAGGCGATTAGCGCTCCGACGATGACGATCAGCAGGGCGAGCGGCGCCATCCCCGTCAGGTACGCGCGCGCGGGTGCGGACACCACTCGACTGGGCAGCTCGGCGACGACCATCCACGGCGTCCCGGAAACTGGCGCCGCGCTCGCGCGCATCGCCTCGCCTCGTTCGTAGCGGACCGGCGTACGGCTGTTGAGCACGGTCGCCGGCGGCGCGGGAACGATCCGGGCGAAATCGGTCCAGGGATCACCCGTCGCGTTGCCGAGCAGCAACCGGACGTCGCCGCCCGCCAGGCCGGTGAGCGTCGTGCGGGTACGCTCGCTGAGATTCATATGCGCGACCTGCTGTACGATCCCGCCGCCGCGTTCCGCATCGTTCCCCTCGCCCCCACCTACCGCAGCAGCGATCGCGATAAAGAGCGTGGTATCCCGGCGCATCAAGGGGCCGTATCGGGCCGAGTCCTTCCCGGGGGAGACGTACACGCTGTCAGCGACCGAGAATCGTCCGGTGCGCAGCAGGAGCCTGCCACTGAAGTCGCGGAGCTCCAGGCCGGCGTTGCTCGCGGTGTCGGTAGTGACGCGCCGCATCGCCGCGAGCGCCGCTTCACGGCCACTGCGCCCGCCAGAACGCAGGAACGCGGCAATCGCCGGATCCTTCGCCAGCGTGGTGATGCGAACCCGTCCCTGTCCGGTTTGAAAGAGATCGGCGAGAACCTTGGTCGCGAGCGGGAGTCGCTTGTCGGCGAGCGCGCGGGAGGCCTGCCGGACCTCACCGTAGCCGATCGTAAGCTGCGTGATCGCGACCGCCACCAACAGAATCGTCACGAACAGCGGCAACTTGCGTTCGATGGACCAGTTCATCACCCCTCCAGGACCTCGCGTACTTTGCGCGTGATCGCTTCGGTGGTGAACGGTTTGGCGAGATAGGCGACGCCCGCTTCCAGCATGCCGTGATGGACGATCGCACCGTCGGGGTAGCCGGACATGAACAGGACGCGTAACCCGGGGCGCGCGGCCCGCAGCGTCTCGGCTAGCTTCGGACCGTTCGTGTCGGGCATGACGAGATCGGTCACCAACAAATCGATTGGACCTTCATGCCGGCGAGCGGCGTCGAGTGCCGAGCGACCGCGGTCGGCCTCGAGTACCTCATACCCCTGGGCCGCGAGCGCGCGATGCGTCAAGCGGCGCAGTTGTTCGTCGTCCTCCACCACCAGCACTGTCCCGCTGCCTTGACGCTCGGCCTCGACGGGGGCCGCTTTGCCGATATCCTCCGGCAAGGCGTCCACGGCCGGCAAGTAAATCTTGAACGTCGTCCCTTTGTTGGGCTCGCTGTACAACCAGATGTTGCCGCCGCTCTGCTTGACGATGCCGTACACCGTGGACAGGCCCAAGCCGGTGCCGCGCCCGGCAGGTTTGGTCGTGAAAAATGGCTCGAAGATCCGCGCTTTCGTCGCTTCCGTCATGCCGCATCCGGTATCGGTCACCGCGAGCATGACGTAAACGCCGGGAATCACCGAAACGTGCTTGGCCGCGTAGTCCTCACCGAGCGTGGCGTTGGCGGTCTCGATCGTCACCGTGCCGCCGTCGGGCATGGCATCGCGCGCGTTGATCGCCAGGTTCATGATGACTTGCTCGAGCTGATTCGGGTCGACGCGGGCCGCGTCGAGATCCTCCGCGAGCTGGGTCTCGAGCTCGATGTTCTCGGACATCAGCGACCGCAGCATCTTGTCGAGGTTCAGCACGACCCCGTTCACGTCGACGATGCGGGGCTCGAGCACCTGCTTGCGCGAAAACGACAGCAGCTGGCGCGTGAGGGCGGCGGCCCGGCGCGCCGCCTTGCGAATCTCCTCGATGTCCTCGCGCTGCTGGGCGTTGTCGCCGAGTTCGGCCGCGAGCAGATCGGAGTAGCCCACGATGGCGGTCAGGATGTTGTTGAAATCGTGTGCCACGCCGCCCGCGAGCTGGCCGACGGCTTCCATCTTTTGCGATTGCAACAGCTGTTCCTCGAGCAGCTTCCGCTCGGTAATCTCCGTCGCCACGCCGAGCATGGTGACCGCCTCTTCTCCGGGCAGCCGCAGCGGCAGTTTGATGGTTTGAAACCAGCGGGTCTGCTTTGTGTGAGGATTGGTGACGGGCTCTTCAGGAACGAACTTCGGGCGGCCGGATGCCATCACCTCGCGGTCGTCGCGCAAAAAGTGCGCGACCTCCTCCGCATTGGGGTTGAAATCGGCGTCGGTCTTGCCCACTAGTCCGTCAACGGTGGTGCCGTAAATCTCCGCCGTGGCCTGGTTCACGAGCACGAAGCGCCCTTCCCAATCCTTGACGAAGATCAGGCTCGGATTCGCATCGATGATCTCCCGCACCAGGCGCTCGTGGCGGCGCAGCGCCTGCCGTTCGCGCGCGCGCTCGAGCGCTTCGAGAATTGCGGGGCCAAGACGCACCAGGCGATCCTTGAGGATGTAGTCCGTGGCGCCGGCCTTGAGATACGAGACCGCCGTTTCTTCATTCAACGAACCCGTGACCAGGATGAAGGGGATGTCGGGAAGGATCGCGCGGGTCTTCGCCAGAGCCCTTCGCCCATCAAATGCGGGAAGGTTGTGATCGCTCAGGATCACGTCCGGGGCGAAGTCCTTGAGCGCGGCCAGAAACGACGCTTCGCCCGTCACACGTTCGATTTGAGGTGGTGGAGTCAGTCGCCCCAGCTCATGAGCGATGAGCTGCCCATCGTTCGCATCGTCCTCCAGCAGCAGCACGCGCATCGCTGGCATGAACACAGTTTTGGTGATACCCGAAAACGTGTCTGTCGGCGGTAAGGAAATCGCTAGGTAGGGGTTTGCCTACGTCGAGTTACGAGATCGAGCGCAGGGCCGCCGCACTTACCAGCCCATGCTGCGTCGCATAGAAGGTAAGCTCGGCGTTGGATCGCATCCGCAGTTTGTGGAGCAAACGCGCGCGGTACGTCGTCACTGTCTTCGGCGAAAGACCAAGCTGGCGACTGATCGCCGTGATGGGACGACCGGCGGCGAGGAGGCGCAAGACCTCCAGCTCGCGGTCGGACAGCTGCTCGTGCGGCGCCGGGGGTGGCCCGCCGAGTCCGTCCGCGACCGCCTGTGCCATGGCCGGGCTCAGGTACTTATGCCCCGCCATGACACGCTCCAGTGCGCGCAGCAACTCCTCGGGCGCCGACTCCTTTGTGAGATAGCCAGAGGCGCCCATCTCCAGCATCCGCAGGGCGAGCTGGTCCTCGGGGAACATCGTGAGGATCAACACAGGCAGCTGCGGTCGCGCTGCGTGTAGCTCGCGGAGGACCTCGAGGCCGTGCCGGTCGGGCAGGCCGAGGTCGAGCAGGACGACATCCCATCGTTCATTGGAGGCAAGCGTCATCGCTTCCGCGGCGGTCCCCGCTTCTCCGAATTGGACGCCATCGGGAAATCCCTGCAGGATCTGGATCAGCCCCCGCCGTACCAGCGCATGGTCGTCGACGACGAGGATGCGAATCATCGGCGGGTAGCCGATGCCGATGGCGGAAACCAGGCCGCGACGCGCGTTCCGCCTTCCTGGCGGGGGACGACTTCCAGGACGCCGCCAAGCGCGGCGGCCCGCTCGCGCATCCCCAGGATCCCGAGCGAGCCTGGTCCCACGGTGCCGGCCTCAGTGATACCGGTGCCGTCGTCGTTGATCTCGAGCGTCACGCATCCACTCTTCATGCCCAGCGCGATGTCCACGCGCGTGGCACCCGCGTGGCGCAGGACATTGGTGAGGGCTTCCTGAACGATTCGGAACAGCGCGGTCCCGAGCTCACCATTGATCGCGTCATTCGTCGCACCAATCGTTGCCTCGCATTGGATGCTGGTCCGCCTCGAGAAATCCTGCGCCAGCCACTCGAGGGCGGCGGGCAGGCCCAATTGATCGAGGATCGGCGGCCGCAGATCGGTCGCGATGCGGCGCACACTCTTTACGAGGTCATCGACCATCCGGGTGGTTTCATGCAGCCTGGCGCCGAGCCCGGACGCGTCTCGGCAAGCGGCCTCCTTGGCCGCGGAGAGCTGCAGCTTCAGGGCCGTGAGCGCCTGGCCCAAACTATCGTGAATCTCGCGGGCGATCCGCGTGCGCTCGTCCTCCCGGATATCCTGTTGCCGAGTAGCCAGACTGCGAAGCGCCGCGCGTGAGGCGCGCAATTGTTCTTCGGCGCGCTTGGCCTCCGTGATGTCGCGGTAAGTGCCCAGCGTGCAGTCCTGGCCGCCGAGCTCGATGCGGACGAGCGAGAGCAGTCCCGTACGGGGTGGACCGCCGGCCGCCTTCACCTCGAGCTCGATATCGGTGACGACGCCAGTCTTCGTGAGCATATCGATGATCCCGGGCCGCCGCGCCGCATCGATGACGCCGAGTTCGACCGTCGTGCGCCCGATGATTTCGTCCCGCGGGCGGTTCACGAGGCGGGTGAACGCTTCATTCGCATCCAGCACCGTGCCGTCAGACAGACGTGTGATCAGGAGCGGCAGGGCATTCGCGTAAAACGCCTTACAAAACCGCTCCTCGGACTCGACCAAGGCCCGCTCGGCGATCCGGCGGCGCGAGATGTCCCGCGTGATTCCCAGCAGTGCCTGAATCGTCCCGGCCGCGTCGCGCAATGGCACGGCGTGGGTCGCCAGCCAGCTGCGTTTGCCCTTCAGACCGATGATTT
Source organism: Gemmatimonadales bacterium (assembly GCA_036390255.1). GTDB lineage: Bacteria > Gemmatimonadota > Gemmatimonadetes > Gemmatimonadales > GWC2-71-9 > 20CM-2-65-7. The sequence goes on from DASWCE010000020.1 coordinate 14,174, forward strand.
CGAACTCGAGCGTACCCGATTCGCCGGCAAATACGCGGCGGTGTAACTCGGTGAACGCGGCACGGTGCTCGGGAGCAACGATGTCCACGATCGGGAGACCGCGGAGCACGTCGATGCAGTCGGCCTGGACCATCGCGAGGCCGGCCGGATTCATATCCAGCAACCTCCCCTGTGCGTCGACGAGCTTTACGCACTCGGGCTCGCTTTCGATAATCGTGCGCAGCCGAGCCTCGCTCTCTCGTAACGCATCCTCGGCGCGACGGCGCTCCGTGATGTCGAACGCGAGCCCAACCACTCCCACGATGGGCCCGCTACCGTCGCGCAGCGGCTCGACGCGCGCGCTGAAGATGCGGCCCTGGAAGCGGGTTTCGTAGAACGCGGACTGCCCCCCGAGCGCGGCGCGATGCGCCGCCAGGACGGTCTCGCGGTCCTCCGGATCGACGAACGTGCCGATCGGGATGCCATCGACAGTCCCCGGCAGGTGGTCAAACACCGCGAGTACGCCGCCGGTCCGCGACGTCAGCTGGAGATCGGCATCGGTCGACCACATGACGGCGGGCATCTGGTTTACGAGCTTGATCAGGTGCTCGGCAGCGATTGGCGTCGCGGCGTGCAACATGGCGCTACGGTACTCCCTTGGGGCTCACGCGTCCAGCACGTCGCGCACCTTGCGCGCGAGGCTGTCGGGCGAAAAGGGCTTCTGCAGGAAAGCGCTTCCAGCCGGCAGGCTGCCGTGCGCGACGACTGCATCGCCGGGATAGCCGGACATGTAGAGCACGCGGATGCCGGGCCGCTGCGCGGCGAGCTTGTCGGCGAGCTCCCGGCCGGACTTGCCCGGCATCACCACGTCGGTCACGAGCAGGTGAATGGTCCCGCCATGGCGCTCCACCACGCGTAGCGCCGCGGCTGCATCGGACGCTGTCAGGACGATGTAGCCCTGCGCTTCGAGCGCGCGACGGCTCAAGGTGAGCACCGCGGGCTCGTCTTCGACGACGAGAACGGTCTCGGTGCCGCGCGCGGGTCGTCCCCGGTGGGGACTGGCCGGCGCACCCGATGGCGTCGCGATTCTGGGCAGATAGATCTTGAAGCTCGACCCCCGTCCCACCTCGGAGTACACGGAGATGTAACCGCCGCTCTGTTTGACGATGCCGTACACGGTGGCGAGGCCCAGCCCCGTTCCGCGACCGACTTCTTTCGTCGTGAAGAAGGGCTCGAACAGGTGGGCGCGGACGCCGGCATCCATGCCCACTCCGGAATCGGTGACGGCGAGCATCGCGTACGGCCCGGGCACGGACCCGAGGTGCGTCTGCGCGTACGTCTCGTCGAGGTCGAGATTGGCGGTTTCGATCGTCAGCTTGCCGCCGTCCGGCATCGCATCGCGGGCATTGACCGCGAGATTCACGATCACCTGCTCGAGCTGATTGGGATCGGCGCGGACCCGCCCGAGATCGGGCGCGAGCACGGTGACGAGCGCAATGTGCTCGCCAATGAGGCGGCGGAGCATCTTGTCCATCTCCGCGACGACGCCGTTGAGATCGAGCACCTCGGGCTGGAGCATCTGCCGTCGGCTGTAGGCGAGCAACTGGCGGGTCAGCGAAGCCGCCCGCTCGGACGCCTTGCGGATCTCCTCGACATCGCTTCGCTTGGCATCGCCCGGCGGCAATTCCCGCAGGAGGAGCTGCGTGTTGCCGAGGATCGCCGTCAGGAGGTTATTGAAGTCATGGGCGATGCCGCCCGCGAGCTGGCCGACCGCTTCCATCTTCTGTGATTGGCGGAACTGCTCCTCGAGATGGCGCTGCTCGGTCACGTCCCGTTGCGTGCCCCACACGCGCACGAGATGACCATCTTCGACGAAGCCGACCACGTTATTAAGGAAGACGCGCGGCCGTCCGTCCCGATCGTGCTCGCGCGTTTCAGAATCGGACACCCGGTAACCGGCACGAATGAAGGCACGGATCTGCTCACGGTTGGTCGGATCGGTCACGTTGTGCAGGTCGGCAAGGCGCGTTTCGACCAGATCGCGGGCTTCGTTGTAGCCGTACATGCGCGCCATCGCGTCGTTGCACTCGGCGATGCGCGCGCCCGCGTACAGCCGATCGATCTGCTCTTCTTCCGAGAGGGTAGTCGGGACGGGTGGATCGATCTCCAGCCGCGAGACCCCCTCCGAGCTCTGCGCGATGAATGCGCGATAGCGCTCCTCGGCCCGCCGGCGGTCCGACACGTCCATGCCGATCGCGAGCCAGCCACCGCCGGTGAGCGGCGCGTTCGCCCAGATCGTGTCCAGGACGGCGCCGCGCCGCGTGCGGGTCCGGAAGTCGGTCCACTGGCCGACCGGTGCCCCAATGGAATCACGGAGCCGCTGCCGTTCAGCGGGGTCCGGGTACAAGTCCGCAAAGATGTCGCGCTGGCGCGCCTCCGCGATGTCGTATCCGAGCGTGTGTGACCATTCGCGGTTGCCCCATTGGATGCGACCCTGCTCGTCGAGGAATACGAGCATCACCGGAATGTTGTCGACGATCCGCTGTAGCAGCTCACTCTGTTCGCGCCAGGCGTCCTCGACGCGTTTGCGCTCGATCGCCATGGCCATCTGCGAGGAAACGAACGTCAGGATGTCGAGCTCACTCGGCCCGTAGCGCACGCCCTGGGAATACGTCTGCGTGACGACGACTCCGATGGTGCGATCCTTCACCTTCAGCGGGACGCCGAGCCAGTCGATGGATGGTGTGCCGATCAGCTCCGCTTCGCCGGCGGCGACGAGACGCTCGTACACTTCCGGCGTGGCGAGCAGCGAGTGGCCGGTCCGGAGCACGTATTCGGTCAGTCCCTTGCGCAATTTGCGTGGCGGGATGTCGCGGGCCGTGTCGTACTCGTCCACGAAGTAGGGAAACTCGAGCCGGTCGTCCTTCTCGTTGTAGAGCGATACGTAGAAATTCTTGGCCGGCATCAGCTCGCCGACGATTTCATGAATCGCGCGCAGTAGCTGCTGGAGGTTCTCGGCGGTGTGCGCCGTGTGTGAGATGCGGTAGACCGCTTCCTGCACGGATTCAGCCCGGCGCCGCGCCGTCACGTCGCGGAAGCTCCAGACCCGGCCCACTGAGCGCCCATCCAACCGCAACGGAATCGAGTAGCGCTCGAGAACCCGGCCGTCCTTGAACGTGAGGACGTCGAAGCTGTCGGACTCGGGCTCGGCATACCGCTCTTCGATGCCATCGACGAAGAGTTCCGGATTCACGAGCTGGTCCTTCACGTGCTGGATCAAGCGGCGGCGACCGGCGGGGTCGTCATTGGCGGCGATGAACGATGCCGGAACGCGCCACATTTCCTCGAAGTGTCGATTGTGCGAGACGATCTTGCCGCCCAAGTCGACGACGAGAATGCCGTCGGCGGTGGATTCCAGCGTCGCCTGAAGCACCGAGACGGCCAGGGAATCCGCCACCCTACGGGGTTTCTTCGCCCTCTTCGGTGAGTTCCGACCGCGCTCAGACATGGGCCGAATTTACGGGAGACGGCCCGCGTGACCAGCCTCACGGGCTGCAGCAGCGTATCGCACCTAGCTTTCGCACCCTTCCTTCCAGCCCGGAGCAGGGGTGCGCCCGAAGCGGTTTCGGTGGCTTGGTGTCGCGGAAACGAACCGCGCGGAGCAACAGTTGCGCGCGGCGGCGCGTCAGCAGGAAGCCGTGGCTCACCTCGGCCAGCAGGCGCTCGCCGGGGCGCTCCCCGTCGACCTGTTCGACACCGCGGCCACGCTGCTGGCGCGCGGGCTCGACGTCGAGTTCAGCGAGATTCTCGAGCTCAAACCTGAGCACCGCAGCCTGCTGCTGCGCGCGGGTGTGGGATGGCGCGAGGTCGCGGTCGGGAGAACGCTGATCACGACCGACAGCGGCGCGCTGGCAGGCTACGCGCTGAATGCCGCCGGACCGCTGGTCATTGAGGATCTCGCCGCCGAAATCCGGTTCAGCGTTCCTCCTCATCTCGAAGCGCACGACATCGCCAGCGGCGTGTGCGTCGTCGTGCAGGGCCGCGAACGTCCGTGGGGCGTGCTCGGCGCGTACAGCGCGCAGCTGCGGGAGTTCAGCGGACCCGACGTCCTGTTCGTCCAGGCGCTCGCGCACGTGCTCGCGACCGCGCTCGAGCGCGCGCGGGTCGAGGAAGCCCTGCGCAAGAGCGAGGAGCATTTCCGCTCCCTGACCGAAAACGCCTCCGACATCGTCACGATTCTGGGCGATGACGGCATCATCCGGTACGTGAGCCCATCGGTTCAACGGTTGTTGGGATACGGCGCCAAGGAATTGCTGGGGCGTAACGCGTTCGAGTTCATGCACCCCGACGATCTCGCGCCCGTCATGGAAGCGCTGGCCGACGCGATTCAGCGTCCCGGGTCGCCCCAAACCGCGACGTTCCGCTTCAAGCACGCGGACGGCTCCTGGCGGATCCTGGAATCGATCGGTCAGGCGAAGCTCGATCAGCCGAACGCGTACAGCGTGATCGTAAACTCGCGTGACATCACGGAGCGCGTGTTGCACGAGCAGATGCTCCGCACCAGCAAACAGCGGCTCCGCACGGTCGTCGCGGGCGCGCCCGTCATTTTCTTCTCGCTCGATCCCAAGGGCGTGTTCACGCTAGTGGAGGGGAAAGGCCTGCACTCGCTCGGTGTCCGGCCGGGGATGCTGCTCGGGAAGTCGTTTTTCGAGTTGCTCGGGGATGTGCCGCAGGCGGTCGCCGATGTGCGTCGGGCACTCGCGGGCGAGTCGTTCACGGCGCGGGTTGAGCTGTTCGGGTTCGAGTTCGAGGCGCAGTACTCACCGGTGCGCGAGCGCGATGGCAGCATCTCCGGCGTCGTGGGTGTGGCGACGGACATCACCGAGCGTCGCCGCGCGGAAGAAGCAGCGCGCCGCGCCGACGCTGCCAATCGCATGCTGGTCCAGCAGGCGCCCTTCGGTATCTTCCGCGCGACTCCCGAGGGCGCCTTTCTGTCGGTGAATCCGGCGCTCGTCGACATGCTGGGATATGAGTCGGAGGTGGAGTTGTCGAGCTGCAATCTCGATCGCGATGTCTTCAAAGAGCCGGCCGCGCGCGCCCGCTATCTCGCGCAGATGAACGCCGCTTCCGGGGCCGTCGAAAGCCAGGCAGTGTGGCGGCGCAAGGATGCCGAGCCGATCACGGTGCGTCTCTACGGCCGCTCGGTTCGCTTCGAGGATGGCCGCGTGGAGTGTCACGAAGTCTTCGCCGAGGATGTGAGCGAGCGGCGCGGACTCGAGGAGCAGCTCCGCCAGGCGCAGAAGATGGAGGCGATCGGCCAGCTCACTGGCGGCATCGCGCACGACTTCAACAATCTCCTGACGATCATCCTGGCGAACGCGGAACTGTTGTCGCGGGGACCCGACGAAGCGAGCCTGCGCGACATTGTTTCCGCGGCGGTCAGCGGCCGGCTGATGGTGAATCAGCTGCTGGGATTCGCACGCCGCTCGACGCTGTCGCTCGAGTCGGTGCACCTGGGCCAGCTCTTGAACGATCTCGCCGCCGTCTTGCGGCGAGTGCTGCCGGCGGATATCGAGCTGCTCGTCTTTGCCGACGAGGACCTGCCCGAGGTATCCGCGGACGGCCATGCGGTCGAACAAATCCTGCTGAACCTCGTGAACAACGCCCGTGATGCGATGCCGGATGGCGGGGTGCTGCGGCTCGAGACGAGCTGCACGTGGATCAGCGACGCGCACCGCGAGGTGCTGGGCCCTGGCGCCGCATCGGAATACGTGTGTCTCGCAGTCGACGACACTGGCCTCGGCATGGACGAGGCGACACGGCAGCGCGCGTTCGAACCGTTCTTCACGACCAAACCGGTCGGCAAGGGGACAGGCCTCGGACTCGCGACGGTCTACGGGCTCGTGAAGCAGCACGGCGGCTTCGTCCAGATCGACAGCGCCCCGGGCGCCGGGACGCGGTTGCGCATCTATTTCCCGGTGGCGGAAGAGACGACGCGACGCCGTGCCTCCGGATCGCACGAGCAACTGACGGTACCGACGGAGGGCGGGAAGGAGACGGTGCTCGTCGTGGAGGACCAGGCCCAGCTGCGCCGGGCGACGGTGTACACCCTGGAGCACGCGGGATACAACGTCCTCGCCGCCGGCGACGGGATGGAGGCGCTGCAGCTGCTGCGCCAACACCCCGCGCCGATCCACCTCGTGTTCACCGATCTCGTGATGAGCCGGCTGGGGGGTCGCGGGCTGTATCAGATCGATCGCCGCGAAGGACGGCAGACGCCTTTCCTCTTTACCAGCGGTTACGCCGGAGCGGGGCGGGGCGAGGACGCGCTTGATCCGGCGTTGCCGTTCCTTCCGAAGCCGTGGACGAGCGCCGACCTCTTAGCGCGCGTGCGGCAGGTGCTCGATGAGGCCAGCGCTCGTCGTTAGTGGCAGCCGGGAGGACAGCGAGAAACCGCCGCACGATTGGGGATGATGCCCAGGGGGCGGACCTCCCCGGCAGGCTCCGCTACGACAAGGGCGATGGCCTTGGCGTGGACAACGAGGCCTAGATAGCGCAGATTGCCAGGCATACAGCGGCGCCCACTCGCCGCGGCCCGCCGGGACGTGTACCGACGACTCGTGTGAGACCAGGTGCGACGCGAATGATCGAGGACACCAACCGGCGCGTATTGAGCGATCGCCGCACCGGGTTCGACCGGCGAATCGGCGACCGGCGGCGGTGGCCGCTGCTGGCGAATCCCGTCCCCGAGCGCCGCGTGGGGAACTTGAGAACGCCCGGACCGCGGCGGCGGGTGGTCCGGCGTTCAGGGGAACACGCCCGCCTCCTCGCGCGAGTCCGCCACCGTCTTTATCCCACGCCGCTCCGGCCGGACCCGTTCGACATGTTGCTCGCCGACACGACCAGGCAGCTCGTCGGGCGTGTGCTGGATATCGGCGCCGGACGGGGCGGCATCCGGCCCCGCTTCACACCGGGACACGTACTCCTCATCGGATGCGACCCCACGGACGCGGTGTCCAAGAACCCGACGATTGACTGGGGCGTCCAGTGCGATGGGGGGCGACTGCCGTTCGACGACCAGTCCTTCGATGTCTGCTACATGCGATACGTCATCGAGCATCTGCGGGACCCGCGTCGAGCATTCGAGGAAGCCTATCGAGTGTTGCGGCCCTCAGGACGCTTCGTGTTCGTAACGCCGAACGCCTGGTATTACGCGTCGATCGCCGCGCGCGTGATTCCCAGCCGCGCCCATCCAAGAGTGGTGCATTGGTTGACCGGGCGTCACGAGAGCGACGTGTACCCCACCTTCTACGCCGCGAACACCCGAGCACGGTTGCGTGACCAGCTGCACGCGGTCGGCTTTCGTGAGCGCACGCTGGCGTTCCACCAATGGGGAAGCGGTCACGGGTATATCGATTTTTCGGTGCCGACGCTCCTCGTCGACTGGGCCTACGAGCGAGTCGTGAACAGCACGCCCCTCCTCCAAGCGGCGCGCCGGATGATCGTCGGGGATTTCGAGCGTCCCCCCCAAGACGAGCAGCGGGCGCGGCCGTCGGTCGCCTTCGACCGCCGGCGCGTCGACAAGGTCCCCGCGGCTCGCGCCGGCACGCGATTGGGAGCGGCGGTCGCCGTGCTCGCCGCACTCGACCGTGCCAAGCTCCGTTACTGTCATTGGAAGAGCGTGTGGTCGCTCGAGCGGTCGCTCGCGGGCAAAACGGATCTCGACCTGCTGGTGGACCGGCGGCAGTCGCGTGAGATGCAGGAGACGCTCCACCGCTGTGGCTTCAAGCGGTTCGTCGCCACCGAGGCGGCCGGGTACCCCGGTGTGGAAGACTATCTAGGGATCGACGCCGCGGCCGGTCGGCTGATTCACTGCCACGTGCACTATCGCCTCATCTTCGGACAACCGAACATCAAGAGCTACCGGCTGCCATGGGAAGAGCAGTTGCTCACGTCACGACGCTACGACGGGAGCACGGGTGTCTACGTGCCCGAGCCCGATCTCGAGATGTTGGTGCTCCTCGTCCGGTACGCCATCAAGCTGCGTCTGCGGAACGTCTTGGGATACCTCGGGGGGCGCAACTGGTTGGGCGAGCTCGGGGCGGAGTACCAGTGGCTACGCGGCCGCGTCGATCCGGACGGGGTGGGTCGGCTGTGCCGCGAGCTTTTGGGCGACGAGGCGGCGGTAGCGCTCCAGGACTTGCTGAACGCGTCGCCCACGCTCCTGGGGATGATTCGTTTTCGGCGAGTGGTCGTGCGGCGATTGGCGCTCTTTCGGCGTCACAGCGTTGTCACGCGTGTGCTCCGCCGGTGGCACAGCGAGGTAGTCGCCCTGCGGGCAGCGATCGGCCGCATGCGGTTAGACACCACGCGACCGCTCCGGCGCACCGTGCCCACGGGCGGCGTGCTGATCGCCTTCATGGGACCGGGCGGATCCGTCAAGTCCGCCATGGCCCGGGCCGCCGCCACCCTGCTCGCGGAGAAGCTCGACGTCCTCCTGATCTACTTCGGGAGCGGCCACGGCCCCGGCTCGCTCCTGCGCTGGCCACTCGACATGGCGCGCGCCGCCGCCGCATGGCTCGGTCTGTTGCCATGGGGCCAGGGCCTCCAGCCCGCTGCCGATCCCGCCGCGTCGACCACCCGCCCCGCACGACGCGGACCGCTCTTGACCGCCGCGCTCATTCTTTTTGCGCTCACGCTCGCGCTCGAGAAGCGACGCAAGCTCAAGCGGGCCTGGAGTGCGCGGGACGCGGGGATCGTCGTGCTCGCCGACCGCTACCCCCAGGCACAAGTGTGCGGGTTCAACGACGGGCCGCTCCTCGCCCACCTCGCGAACCATCGAAGTCCGGTGCTCCGCTGGCTGGCCCGCCTCGAAGCCGCGGCGTACGTGACGGCACAGCGCTATCCGCCGGACCTGGTGATAAAGTTGCACGTCACACCGGAAGCCGCCGTGCGCCGGAAGACCGACGGCAACGTTACCGAGGTGAAGCGCCGGCTCGGCGCGCTTCAGACCCTGACGTACCCGTTCCCCACTGAGGTCGCGGACGTCGATGCGGACCGCTCGCTCGCCGCGGTACGCCGGGACGTGTACCGACTCGTGTGGGACCAGATCTGACCGGTCCGGCAGCGTACAGCATGCACGTGGAGTTCTTCAGGCCGGCATGGTCCTTGGATCGCGCCAGCGCTGGTTAGCAGCGCGAGACATGGCCCGCATCCTTGTCATCGACGATCAGGAGCCCATCCGGCGCATCGTGCGCCGAGCGCTGGAGAACGAACGACACGAAGTATTGGACGCGAGTGACGGCGAGCTAGGGATGCAGCTCCTGGAGCGGGAAACGGTGGACATCGTGATCACCGACATCTTCATGCCCGGTCAAGACGGCATCGTCACCCTGCGCGAGATCCGCAAGAAATTCCCCTCGCTCAACGTCATCGTGATGTCTGGTGGTGATTCGACCGGAATGCTGGATTTGCGCAAGGATGCCGAGCTGCTCGGCGCGGTGAAGAGCCTGCAGAAGCCATTCACGGCGCGCGAGATTGTCGATGTGGTGCGCAGCGTGCTCGGGTCTTGAGAGATCGGAGAGGGAGAGCTCCCGAGGCAGGACTCGAACCTGCGACCCGTAGCCTGAGCGAGCCGGGCGCGCCCACCGCAGACCGAGCAACTGAGGGTAAAACGGGAGCGGAGTCTCCGCCAGTGGCGCGGCCGAGAGGCGACAAGTCGGTCCCGAAACCGTCACCGAAACCGTCACCGCGCAAGCAGCGCTCGTGAGCTGTGGCGTCCGCGATCGGTCCGCGCCGCGGAGTGTAGACCAGCGGTGTCCAAAGACGGCGGGTCCATGCGGGCCCGCTGTTTTTGTGCTCAGGCCGCGCCCTCCAGGACCCCCAAATCCCCCCACGTCCGTCTGGGACCGGCAAACACGAC
>DASWCE010000021.1:0-2613 GCA_036390255.1 Gemmatimonadales bacterium
CGGGTGCACATCGTTCTCGTGCGCGGTTGATCGAAAGGGAGATGATGCGGATAGCATTGACGCTGGGTCAGGCGGGGCTCGCGCTGGCGGCGCCGGTCCCGGCGCACGCGGCCGACGGGCCCGCGGTATTCGGCGTGCCGATTGATTTCGTCCTGTTCGGGCTCACGCTGCTCGGGGTCGCGCTGTTTCAGCGTCACACCCTCAGGGTGGCGCTGACCGGCCTGGCGGTCATCAGCCTGTACAAGCTCGCCTTCACCGGTTTCAAGACCGGCGCCGGCGTCGCGGGGCTCGCCGCGCACTTGCAGCACGAGTGGGTGATCCTCGTCAACCTCCTGTGCCTGCTGCTCGGCTTCGCGCTGCTGTCGCGGCACTTCGAGAAAACGCGCCTGCCCGCCGCGCTGCCGCGGGTTCTTCCCCACGACTGGAAGGGTTGCTTTGCGCTGCTCGTGATCGTGTTCGTGCTCTCCTCGTTTCTCGACAACATCGCGGCGGCGCTGATCGGCGGAGCGATGGCGCACACGTTATTTCGCGCGAAGGTCCACATCGGCTACCTGGCCGCGATCGTCGCCGCTTCGAACGCCGGTGGGTCCGGAAGCGTTGTCGGCGACACCACCACCACGATGATGTGGATCGACGGGGTGAATCCGCTCGACGTGCTGGAAGCCTATGTGGCCGCGGGGGTCGCGCTGGTCGTGTGCGGCATTCCAGCGGCGCTGCAGCAGCAGCGGTATTCGCCGATACCTCGGCACGAACACGAGCACATTCACATCGACTGGGCCCGTCTGGGAATCGTGTTTTTCATTTTGATCGTCGCCATCGTGACCAATGTCACGATGAACCTGAAATTCCCGGAGGTCTCCGACCGGTTCCCGTTCATCGGCGCATCGGTCGTGATCGCGGTGCTTCTTACCGCCTCGCTGCGTCGCCCCGACTGGGAAGTGCTCCCGGAGAGCTTCAAGGGAAGCATTTTCCTGCTGTCGCTGGTCCTGTCGGCCACCATGATGCCGGTGGAGAAGCTGCCCGGGGCGTCCTGGCATACGTCGTTGGGACTCGGATTCGTTTCAGCCGTGTTCGACAACATTCCGTTGACCGCGTTGGCGCTCAAGCAGGGCGGCTACGACTGGGGCTATCTCGCTTACGCCGTCGGATTCGGCGGCTCGATGATCTGGTTCGGCTCAAGCGCGGGCGTGGCCCTCTCCAATATGTTTCCGGAATCGAAGTCAGTGGGGCGCTGGCTCTACCACGGCTGGCACGTGACCCTGGCCTACGTGCTCGGTTTCTTCGTGCTGCTTCTCGTATTGGGCTGGCATCCCAACCTCCCTCACAAGGCGGGTGTTCCGCCCGCTACGCCGCCGGCGCAGAGCGTCGGCACGGCGAAATAGGGAGCCCGTCGCCGATTTCACGATGCGCAAGCCCCTTGACGCGGCTTGATTTTGGGGCGGTATAGGAATACGATTCGCGGGCTTTGGCGCCGCAAACGCCGGGAGGGCTGAGGTTGGAACATTCCAGCCCCGCGGAACGTTCACCCGACAGAATTCCGGGACCAAGAAGAACAACGCCGAGACCCGTTACCCAACCGTTTCCTAGGAGGATCCAATGAGCAAGGAGCAATTCAAGAGGCCCGCAGCCTCGCGGCGCAAATTCCTGGCCGGCGCCGCCGCTGCGACAGCTGGCGCCGCGACGCTGGGCTTCCCGACGATCGTCAAGGCCCAAGGCCCGATCAGCATGCGCTGGCAGAGCACCTGGCCGTCGAAGGACATCTTCCACGAGTACGCGCTCGACTACGCGAAGAAGGTGAACGACATGACGGGCGGCGACCTCAAGATCGAGGTGCTGCCGGCGGGATCGGTGGTGCCGGCTTTCGGCCTGCTCGACGCGGTGTCGAAAGGCACGCTCGACGGCGGGCACGGCGTGCTCGTGTATCACTACGGCAAGCAGAACGCCCTGGCGCTGTGGGGATCGAGTCCCGCTTATGCGATGGACGCCAACACGCTGCTCTCCTGGCACAAGTACGGCGGCGGGAAGGAATTGCTCAACAAGCTCTACGCCTCGATCGGCGCGAACGTCGTGTCCTTCCCGTACGGGCCGATGCCGACGCAGCCGCTCGGCTGGTTCAAGAAGCCGATCACCAAGCCGGAAGATTTCAAAGGCATGAAGTATCGCACCGTGGGTATCTCGATCGACCTGTTCCAGGGCATGGGCGCGGCGGTGAACGCGCTGCCCGGCGCCGAGATCGTCCCGGCGATCGACCGCGGGCTGCTCGACGCCGCGGAGTTCAACAACGCGACCTCCGACCGCATCCTCGGCTTCCCCGACGTGTCCAAGGTGTGCATGCTGCAGAGCTACCACCAGAACGGCGAGCAGTTCGAGATCACCTTCAACAAGACCAAATACGATGCGCTGCCCGCCAAGATGCAGGCGATCATCGCGAACGCGGTGGAAGCCGCGTCCGCGGACATGTCGTGGAAGGCGATCAACCGCTACTCGCAGGACTACATCGAGCTGCAGACCAAGGACAAGGTGAGGTTCTACAAGACCCCGGACTCGGTGCTGCAGAAGCAGCTCGAAATCTTCGATCAGGTCGACAAAAAGAAGGCGGCGGAGAACCCGATG
>DASWCE010000022.1:0-3328 GCA_036390255.1 Gemmatimonadales bacterium
CCGCAACGTGATCGAGTTCAGGGCGAGCACGGTCCCGATTGACGTCGTGGTCGGACGGTAGGAACGCTGCTCCGCCACGGCCGCCGTGATGGATTCAATCGGCTCGGGCTGGTGCGCCGCCGCCGCGTCAGCCTTATGGAGAGAAGCGCGTTTCCACGCCGCGAGACTGCCTCCCGTGACGAGCAGCGTCAGCAAGAGTACGGCGGATCCAGTCAAGCCTCGATTGCCTGTGCTGAAAAGACTGCGCATACGGGGTCATCTCCTCGCTGTGTGAAACAGACTCGGCGAACATCTGGCTACTGCCTCTAGTCGAACGAAGGGAAACGAAATCGACATCATCGGCGCCCGTGTCACGGCAGTGACGTTTGTTGCGAGTCGACAGACGGGCAATCTGATGACTGCGCGATAACGTGTTTACAACAAGCAATAGTTCCCGAGAATAACGGACGCGGATTGGGAGTCTTGGAACTCGTCGGCCGTTCTTGACATTCCGTGTTCAGAACGGAGGTTCGAGGGTATGGCGAATCCGGCACAGGAAGCCACGGTGAGTCTCCTGGTGGCGGCCGGTCATCTGCTGCAGGCGTTAGAGGAGATCTGCGCGCGTCACGGGATCACGGCTGAGCAATACAACATGCTCGGCGTGCTGCGTGCGTCGCATCCCGGCGGCCAGCCGCGCAACAAAGTCGCCACGCATTGCACCCACCGTGCACCCGACGTCACCCGCATGCTCGACCGCCTGGGGCGCCAGGGGCTCGTCGCGCGCGCACCCGCTCCAGAAGACCGGCGCTGCTCGATGGCCCGGATAACAAAGGCGGGGTTGAAGCTGCTCGCCCGCATCGATCCCGAAATTGGCGCCGAGATGCGCCGGCTCACGAAGTCTCTCAGTTCCACCGAGCTACGTCAGCTGACACGCCTTTCGGAAGCGCTCGTCCCCTAGAAGCGCTCCGGGAACAATGTGTGTTGTGAACAACGTTCTCGCGTCGTTCACTTGCTCGCACACATTTCCTGGAGGATGGTATGTCGTCGCGTCTACGCTCTTCCCTCACCATCGCAATTACTCTAGCCGTCGCGCCCGCCGTCGCGCGTGCGCAAGCGACGTCCCGTGTCAGCGGCGAGCGCCTCACCGCCGCGGCCGCCTTTGGCGGCTTGTCCGGCGCCGCCAACCTCAACGACGCCGGCACCGCCGACTGGCGACTCGGCTGGGCCGCTTCGGTCAACGCGACGTATTGGGTGCATCCATTGATCGGCCTGCGCGCCAGCGGGAACTGGGCGCAGGATAGTGTACGCTCCGCCGCGATCGTCGGACGCGGCAAGTTCAACAAGTTCGCGTATGACGCTGGGCTCGTGTTGCGCTACCCGGTCGCGGCAGGCACCGGAACGTTCATTCCCTACCTGCTCGGCGGCGCGGGCGCCATCAGCGTACATCAGCTGGATTCCGACAGCACCTGGACGAAGTTTGCCGGCAACTTCGGCGCAGGACTCGAGTATCGCTTCGGTCGCGTCGGCGTGCGCGCGGAAGGCCGCGACTTCGTCTACAAGTTCGACCGGAACGGTTTCGACAAGACGCAGCACGACGTCGCCTGGCAAGGTGGGGTGACCGTTTCGTTCTGATCGACTGAGGGCTTTCGGCACTCGATGGATTCAGATGACGCTGTAGCGTTGCTCAAAGCCGCTATCCCTCGTGAACCAGGTGTCTGGGCCGACCTCGGTGCCGGCACAGGCACCTTCACGAGGGCTCTAGCGTCTTTACTCCCCGAGGGCCGAGTCTACGCGGTCGATCAAAATGCGCGCAGTCTATCCAAGCTGAATAACCACCGGCAGCGCGGCACGGCGACGATAATTCCGGTCGTTGCGGACTTTGCGCGACCGCTCGATCTCCCGGGGCTCGGCGCTGCCGAGCTCGACGGGTTGCTCTTCGCGAATTCGCTGCATTTTGTCGCTGATCCAGAACCGGTGCTCAAAGCGCTCGTCGCGCGCACGCGGACCGGCGGACGCATCGTGATTGTCGAATATGACCGCCGTGCCGCTAGCCGGTGGGTTCCTTACCCGATTCCAGCCAACCGCCTGCCGGCGTTGGCAAAAGCAATCGGGCTTGGGAAGCCGGCTATTGTCGCCAGCCGGCCGTCCTCCTTCGGAGGAATCCTGTACGTCGCTACCGCGTCACGGCTTTCCTGAGATTGTTGATCAGCCCGTGGAACATCCGGTGAGCGTTTCGCCGCCGATAGAACTGGCCGTTCAGCCACGACCGAAAGCCGGACGGCTGCCAGATGTGCTTCAGAGAAACCTTCGTTGATCCGCCCTGGAAAGCGAGGGCGAAAAACGTCTTCGACCCCGCGCGGTGATAAATTTCGACCCAGCCAAACGTGTGCGGCGCGGAGAAATCGATGATCTCGATGACCGATTCGTGCCGGTGCGTCGCGCGCTGGAAGGTCAGCTTGAAGCGCGCGCCCTTCCCTGCCCGATCGGCCGTCGTCGCCTTCACGTCAACGCAGCTCGGCAGCCACTCGGGCATCTTGAGCGGATCCGAGATAAGCGCGAAGACTTTGTCGATTGGTGCCGGGATGCTGGCGGAGTACGTGAATGAAACCGGTCCCATGGGGCGGGGAATATAATCGCCCCCCCCGCCCCGTGGGTCGTGGTGACGCGTCAAATCTTCAGCGTCAACCCCGCCTGCCACAGCAAGTCGTTCTCCGACTTGTTGTAGCCGAACCGATCGAACGTGTACAACAGAGCTGCGTCCTTCGGCGCGGAGGCCCACGCGGCCGAGCCTGTAGCCGACACCCACGCCCAGGTTGCCTGCGAAGCGCGAGAAAGCGCTGTCGGTGCCCTTGTCATGCACCCGCACCGCGCAGTCACCGTCGCCGTTTCACTCGGCAAACGGAACGTCGACCTCCATACCGTCTTTCGCGACACTCGCGTTGGGAAACACTTCGCGGGCTTCCTTGACCAGCTCGTCCGCGCTGATCGAGTACCGCGCTGAAACGTGGGAGAGAACCAATCGTTTCGCTTTGGAGGCGAGCGCGACCTGCGCCGCTTCCTTCGCGGTCGAGTGCCCGGTGTCGCGCGCCCGCTCCCGCTCTTCCTCGCCAAACGTTGCCTCGTGAATCAAGAGATCGGCGCCCTGCGCCGCGTCGACTGTGGCGGCACAGGGACGTGTGTCGCCCGTGAAGGCGACCAATCGCCCGGGACGTGGCTCGCCGACGAAGCCCTCAGCTGTCAGCCGCCGGCCGTCAGGAAGCTCGATCGGCTCGCCTTTAGCCACCTTTCCCCATAACGGGCCTTCGGGGATGCCGGCGGTTTTGGCCTTCTCGACGTCGAAGCGACCGCG
>DASWCE010000023.1:0-1662 GCA_036390255.1 Gemmatimonadales bacterium
ATCGCCTTCTGCTGGTGGTTCCTCGGCAAGCCAAGGATCAAGAGTGTCTACTCGCAGATGGCGACGCAGGTCCACGCTGAGCGCACGCAGGGTGAAGACGAAGCGGTCACGCTCATCGAGTTCGAGAACGGTGCCGTGGGGATGGTCGAGAGCAGCTGGAACCGGCCCGGCGGGATGGACGACAGCATCGAGGTGTTCGGCGACAAAGGGCAGACCTACGCCGATATGCTCATGGGGAACGCGCTCCCGACGTATTCAGAGGTGGGATTCGGCTACGCCGTCGAAAAAGCGGCTAGCACCAAGGGCTGGACGTATCCCGTGTTCGAGGAGCATTGGAACTACGGGTTCCCCCAGGAGATGCGGCACTTCGCGCGCTGCGTGCGCGGTAAGGAGACGCCGATCTCCGACGGGGAAACCGGACGCGTGGTGCAGGAGGCTCTCTGCGCCGCCTACGCGTCGGCCGGATTGGGCCGCAAGATCCTGCTGCCCTTCCGCCCGAAGGGCATCGCTAAGCCGATCGACCTCTGGAAGGCGCCGGAACGTGCCCAACTCGCGGTCTGAACGAGGCTCTACATGCGCGACCTGATCGCCTCCATCGAAGCCGAATACCGCCGCTACAAGACCCTCGGCGAAAGCGCGATTGACCAGCTCGCAGACTCCCAGCTCGCCCAGGCCACGGGCCCCGGCAACTCCATCGTTACCATCGTCTGGCACGTGGCCGGCAACCTGAAGTCCCGCTTCACAGACTTCCTTACTTCCGACGGTGAAAAGCCGTGGCGGGACCGCGACTCCGAGTTCCTTGCTCGCGCCGTGTCACGCAAAGAGCTCCAGGCCAAGTGGGAGGATGGCTGGCGGGTGCTGTTCGCGGCCCTCACCGACGTCAGCGACGCGGATCTCGGGCGGACGGTGACCATCCGGGGCGAGCCGCACACGGTCGCTCAGGCGTTGCATCGCTCTCTCGCGCACGCGAGCTACCACGTGGGCCAGATCGTCTACGTGGCAAAAGCGCTGCGAGGCGCCAACTGGCGCTACCTGAGCATCCCACCCGGTCAATCCGCGCGGTACAACCCCCGGTCCACCTAGCCTTTGATCGTCTTCGACGCCTCGTCCCAGGACACGGTGTTCTTTCGGAAGTACGACTCATTCGCCATGTGACAGGCGAGCGCCGCGTTGTGGCCGAACACCACGTCCTCGACCACCGGCTTCCGGGTGCGCACCGCCTCGAAGAACGTCCACAGGTGTGGCCTGACGTCGTCGAAGTCAGGCCCGCTGAAGGAGATCGTCTCGGGCATCGCCGCCGCCTGTCCCAGCTTTGGATCGTTCTCCTGATGCCATTTCTCGAGATACGCCTCCCGCATCGCGTGGGGATAGCTGCCCGTGTAGTAGCTGGGGTAGTTGTCCTTGCCGGTTTGCGGCGCCAAGCTCAGCGTCGATCCGGTCACGTCCAGAACGCCCTTCGATCCCTGGATGCGGTACGCCTCGGGCATCTCGGTCCCCAGATTCAGCCGCATGTACACCGGTAGGTCGCCGAAGTAGTAGACGACGGCGTGCACGTCGGGCATGTTGCGACCGTCCTTCCAGCGCCGGATGCCGCCCACCGCCGAAGCCTGTTTCGGCGGCTCGTTGATCCCCAACATGAACATCATGCCGCTGATCAGGTGG
>DASWCE010000024.1:0-3037 GCA_036390255.1 Gemmatimonadales bacterium
TCGTATTCCGAATTCGCCGTGGCGTGCCGCGATTACCCGCTCGCGTTCATCACGACCGACCAGAGCAAGACTTTCCTGCCGGTCGCGGTGCTCGGGGTGACCGGCGGAGAGAATCTTTTTCTGCGCGACGGGCAATGGGACGGCTCGGTCTATCTTCCGGCGTACGTGCGCCGCTACCCGTTTTGCATGGCGCGGGTCACGCTCGACTCGGTGGAGCAGGCCGACCGGCTGATCTGCGTCGAGAAGGCGTTCGTCTCGGAGGAGGGCGAGCGCATGTTCGACGACTCGGGCCTCGCGCTTGCGCGCTGGCAACCGATAGAAAAGCTGCTGCAGGAGTACGAGGCCGACCTCGAGCGCAGCCGCGAGCTGTGCGCGATCCTCGCCGATTACGCCTTGCTCGAGCCGTTCACGCTGCAGACATCGCTCAAGGGGAGCGAGGCCGTGAATCTCGGCGGCATGTACCGCGTCGAGGAAAGAAAACTCGAGTTCCTCAACGCTGCGCAGCACAAGAACCTGATCCGCAAGGGCGTCATGGGACGCATCTACGCCCACCTGATATCGCTTGAGAACTTCGCGAGGCTGCTGGCGCGGAAGAACAGTGCTAGCGCGCCGGCGTGAGCGACATTCGGCGCAGGCGTTAGGTGTCGATTAGCGTTTGCGAGCGGTAACGTCGTGGGCGATGATGGCGAGACCCACTACGAACACCGCCAACGCGGCTACCACAAACCAGACCATTACTCTTTCTCCAATTGCTCGAAGCGTTTAATTGCGGCTCGGTTTACCCAGACCCCTACGATGGTAACCACCGTCACAGCAACAAAACCGGATACAACCAGGACGTTGGGGACGCTTGCGTAGTTCTGGGCCAGCCACGCTATGAGTGATGCATCAATAGCTACCAGCGCACCGAAAACAAGTTTCAACCAACCAAGCTCCTCCTTGATACGATCGGATTTTGACATTTGGGGAAGTCTAGCAGATCGTTCGCTTTTTAACGAGGCGTCGCCCGTCCCAAGAAATTCCTCACCAAGGCCGGGGGGTTGCCCTTCGTACCACGCGTAGCCACCAGCTAAATCCCGTCCAACCTTAGAGCGCACTCAGCACCTCGGTTGTTTTCGCCAACGTTGCGAATTCCCCCTTGAGGTTTGCGAGGGACATAGCATGAACTTCCTCCGCTGTGCGCGTGACCCCGTCGTAGTCGGGCTTCTCAAAGGCGAAGGTCGCGTCAGAGACAACGGTGACCTGGAACCCGAGGTTGCCGGCTGTTCGCGTAGACGATTCGACAGAAATGTTCGTACTGACACCGCAGACAAATAATTGTGCAATGCCGCGAGCGCGTAGCCAGCGCTCCAGCCCGGTGTTGATGAAGGCGTCGGGCACGCTCTTCTCGACAATATACTCGTCGGCAGTTGGCACAAATTGAGGTTGAAAGTCCACGCCGACTTGGTCCGGCCAAAACGGTGAGCCGGGTGTCCTGGAAACATGCTTTACGTGAACGACCGGGAAATTGGCCGCACGCCAAGCGGCTAGCAACGAAGCGATGTGTGCCTCCGCCTCAGCATTGTTTCGTCGCCCCGCAGACGGACCGCTCATACCGCACTGCATATCGATAATGATGAGTGCTGGAGGACTCGAGGACATCTTGTGCGCTCTAACGTTTGACATGAGGCCTGCTGAGCTGAAACGCCACAAGACCGAAAGGCACACTGCCGCTGTTGGCGTACGCGAGGAGTTCGTGCTTGGCGCTGCCACGCCCCCTGACACCGTAGTACGCCGGCCACTCCGATTCGAACCACGACTCCAACGTGGGCAGGACCTGCCGCTGCTCTGCGAGACGCTTGATGACGATGCTATTCACGCGAGCGCTCTAACGAGAAATCGACCCCCGAAGCGGGGCCTAGTCCGGGCAGGCTACGCCGGAGCCTCTGATCCATCAAGCCGAATTCCGCGGGTACACGCCGAAGCATCCGGATTAGACCCCGGCTGGAGGGATGCCATGCCCACTGAGCGATGGCTCGATCGGGTGCGCTCACGTATAAAGCTTAATCGGGCGACTCAAGCCGAACGGGCGCGGAGAAGCCGGTCCCGGACCGCAGCCCATTCAGCGCTCGCCGGCGGTTCCTCGACCAGAATTTCATCGCAGCCGGATGCGTCCAGCACGCGCAGGTTGGAATACAGATTTCGCGCATAGCGCTGTGGATCCGTGGAGGCCCTGATCCACACTGCGCATCTCTCACCGATCGGTCGCGCGTGAAAGGAAAGCACAGCGCGACTCAGCGACGTAGCTTGCAGCGTCTCATCCCATTGCCCCGACGGGATGAGCCTCAGCGGGTGACGCGGCGCATAATGGGATTCCAGTGTGCCCGGGGCGCGCGGGGCGCTTCGATCGCGCGGCTTGGGTGTGGCGCCAAGCGTTGCGGCGATATCCCCCGTGCTGATTCGGCCCGGTCGCAATAGGACCGGGCGATCGCGGGACAGATCGATGATCGTCGATTCGATGCCGATCTCGCAGGGTCCACCGTCAAGAATCAGATCGACTTCATCGCCCAGATCGCCACTTACGTGTTCTGCGGTGGTCGGGCTGATGCGGCCGAATTTGTTGGCGGATGGAGCGGCGATCCCGCCACCGAATTGACGCAGCAACTCAAGGGCGACCGGGTGATTGGGCATGCGCAGGCCGATCGTGTCCTCGCCGCCGGTCAGGTAATCGCCCACACCGAGGGCGCGCTTCAGCACCAGGGTCAGCGGTCCCGGCCAGAAGCGCGCCGCGAGCTTCCTCGCGTCATTGGGAACCTCGCGCGCCCAGCATTCCAGCCGCCCGGCGTCGCCGATATGAACGATGACCGGGTGGCTGGCGGGACGCCCCTTCACTCGATAGATGCGCACGACCGCCGAAGGGTTGGATGCGTCGGCGCCGAGTCCGTATACCGTTTCAGTCGGAAACGCGACCAGGCCGCCGCGTTTCAGGACCGCGACGGCTTCCCGAATCGGAAGGGAATGGACGGTGTTGACGGACTCGGCCAAGTGGAACGGCTGA
>DASWCE010000025.1:0-2663 GCA_036390255.1 Gemmatimonadales bacterium
CGCGTCGGTGGCGCCACGTATCAAGTCCCGGTCGAAGTGCGGCCGGAGCGTCGCACCGCGCTAGGGATGCGCTGGCTGATTCAGTACAGCCGGCTGCGCAAAGAGAAGACGATGGCCGAGCGCCTCGCCGCCGAGCTGATCTTGGCGTCGAAGGGCGAGGGCGAGACGATAAAGAAGAAGGAAGACACGCACCGGATGGCGGAGGCGAACCGCGCCTTCGCGCATTACCGGTGGTAAACAACTAGACCAACAACTTCGGGACCCTGCTTAAGGGATCCTGCATCGAGGAGGCCGAAAGCCTCCCGATGACAGCGGAGCGAGACCGGCCCACTCGTGGGCGTCCTGGTCGCCCCGCGTTTTTGCTGAATAAATAAAGGAAAGCAATGCCTCGACAGACGCCGCTCGACAAGATTCGGAACATCGGCATCATGGCCCACATCGATGCCGGGAAAACGACTACGACCGAGCGTATCCTGTATTACACGGGCCGCACCTACAAGCTGGGTGAGGTGCACGAAGGTACGGCCACGATGGACTGGATGGAGCAGGAGCAGGAGCGCGGCATCACGATTACCTCGGCAGCGACCACGGCTTTCTGGACCCGCCTCAATCAGCAATACCGCATCAACATCATCGACACCCCGGGACACGTGGACTTCACCGTCGAAGTGGAGCGAAGCTTGCGCGTCCTCGACGGTGCCGTGACCGTGCTGGATGCGGTGGGCGGCGTCGAGCCGCAGACCGAAACGGTGTGGCGCCAGGCGGACCGCTACGGCGTGCCGCGTATCATCTTCGTCAACAAGATGGACCGCGTCGGCGCCGACTTCGACATGTGCCTCAAGATGGTGCGTGACCGCCTCGGCACGAAGGCGGTGCCGATCCAGCTGCCGCTTGGCTCAGGTGAGCTGTTTACGGGACTCATCGACCTCGTGCGTGAGGTCGAGATCGTGTATGACGACGAGTCGATGGGAAAGAAGTACGTCGAAGGGCCCATCCCCGCCGCGCTCAAGGAGAAGGTCGCGCAGCTGCGACACGAAATGATCGAAGCGTGCGTCGAAAGCGACGACGCGATCCTGCACAAGTATCTCGAAGACCACCAGCTGACCCAGGAAGAAATCCGCACCGTCATTCGCAAATCCACCATCGCGGGCCACGTCGTCCCCGTCATCTGCGGCGCCGCGTTCAAGAACAAGGGCGTGCAGGCGCTGCTCGATGCCGTGGTCGACTATCTGCCATCGCCCGTCGACATTCCGCCGATCAAGGGTCATCTGCCGCATCACGATGCCACGCACGCCGAGCGGCCCGCGTCCGATGACGCGCCGTTCGCTGCGCTGGCGTTCAAGATCATGACCGACCCGTATGTCGGGAAACTGACGTTCTTCCGCGTGTACAGTGGTGTCCTCTCGGCAGGCTCCTACGTCTACAACAGCACCAAGGATCGCAAGGAGCGCATCGGCCGCCTGCTGCAGATGCACGCCAACAAGCGCGAGGAGATCGAAGAGGTGCGCGCCGGCGACATCGCGGCCGCGATCGGCCTCAAGGACACGCGCACCGGCGATACACTATGCGAGGAATCGCACCCGATCATTCTCGAAGCGATGCGCTTCCCGAACCCTGTCATCTCGGTCGCCATCGAGCCCAAGACCAAGGCCGACCAGGACAAGCTCGGCATCGCGCTCGCGAAGCTGTCCGAGGAAGATCCAACGTTCCGCGTGCATACCGATGCCGAGACCTCGCAGACGATCATCAGCGGCATGGGCGAGCTGCACCTCGAGATCATCGTCGAGCGGATGCGGCGCGAGTTCAAGGTGGACGCCAACGTCGGGCGGCCGCAGGTGGCATACCGCGAGACCGTCCGCAAGCGGGTCGAATACATCGAAGGGAAGTTCATCCGGCAGACCGGCGGCCGCGGCCAGTACGGGCATGTGGTCATTCATCTGGAGCCGGGTCAGCCGGGCACGGGATTCGTGTTCGAGGACAACATCGTCGGCGGCACGATCCCCAGGGAGTACATCGGTCCCGTCGAGCAGGGTGTGAAAGAAGCGCTCGAGAACGGCGTGCTGGCCGGATATCCGATGGTGGATGTGAAAGTCGAGCTGGTGGACGGCTCGTTCCACGACGTCGACTCGAGCGAAATGGCTTTCAAGATCGCCGGCTCGATGGCGGTGAAGGAGGCCGCGCGCCAGGCGAGTCCGATCCTGCTGGAGCCGATCATGGACGTCGAAGTCGTGACGCCGTCGGATTACATGGGCGACGTCATCGGCGATCTCTCGAGCCGCCGCGGCAAGATCGGGGGCATGACGCAGCGCGCGGACGCGCATATCGTCGCCGCCAGCGTCCCGCTTTCTGAGATGTTTGGCTATTCAACGACACTGCGGTCCATGAGCCAAGGACGTGCGGTCTACAGCATGGAGTTCTCGCACTATCAGGAAGTGCCGAAGGCCAAGGCCGAAGAAATCGTTTCGAAAGTGAAAGGTTAGGAAATGGCAAAAGCGAAATTCGAGCGTACCAAGCCTCACGTGAACGTGGGGACCATCGGGCACGTCGATCACGGCAAGACGACGTTGACCGCGGCGCTGACGAAAGTCTCGGCCGACAAGGGCCTGGGGACGTACGTGAGCTACGATCAGGTGGCGAAGGCGAGCGAGAGCCAGGGCCGGCGC
>DASWCE010000026.1:0-3927 GCA_036390255.1 Gemmatimonadales bacterium
CTGGACCGCGTGCCCCGCCGTGTACTCCGGGAAGGGTGGGGTGGGGATCAGGGTGCGCCACTGCGGATCGATGACGCGGCGGATGTAGGTGACGGGCCGCACCAGGCTGAAGCTGAACTTCTCGTGCCAGCAGGAGATGAATGCGTCCGCCATCGCCACCGTCGTCAGCACGAACAGCTCCGCCGAGCGGTCGGCATCGAGGTGCTGCTCGCCCACGAGCTGGCTGGCGATCAGCAGCCAGTGGCCGGGTGGCGTGCCCGATTCCCCCGGGTTGTCGGCCCAGTACAGCGCGATCTCGCGCTGCTCGGGGGTCAACGTCCGGCCGGTGTCGTAGACGGCCCTCACTTGCCCGTAGAACTCGGAGCCGGGCGTCTCCGAGTAAGAAAGGGGAGGCGGGGGCGCGCATTGGTCCAGCGACGTGAGTACGAAGGGACGCAGCCGGTCCCAGTACGGCTCGGTGACGCCGGTGGGGTTGAGACCAGCGAGCGTCTTGATGCGTGCGGACTTGGGGCGGGTGACGATCAGCGAACGCTCGGCCGCCGTGCCGAGCGCCAGCGTGTCGGCGGGGTTACCCAGCGTCACGGCCTCCGAGACGGCCGAGAGGGTCGTCGCGATGTATTGCGACGGCTCGCCCGTGTTGACCCAGTATTGGCGCCCGCGGGGCGGCGTCCACGTCAGCCCGCGGGTCTCGGCAAACTTGTCGGTCGCCGCCCACTCGAGGATGGCGCGGCCTAGCGCAACACCGTGGGCGACCGAGCGCTCGCGCACGGCAGGCGATAGGCCGGTCGCCCTGCGCGCGGCGATCTGGGAGTCGCCGAGCTGGGCGATGGCCACCTGCGTCGCGGGAAGCCCTTCGCGGAACAGCGACCCGACGACCGTCGTCTCGGCGCTGACCCCCACGACGGCCCAATCGTAGCGCTCATCGGGACGGGGAGCAGGGAGCGGGCGCAGCCCGTTCAGCTGACCGGCGAGGGAGCGCAGCTCGGGCGATCCGGGGGCGAGTCCCTCGTACAGGGCGACTGCGCTGTACGCGAATACGCGCGCCGCCACAGGCGGCGAGAGCCGCTCTGCACGCGCGAGCGCGTACAGGGCGCGCATCCATCCCGTCACCAGCCGCGGGTCCGCCGACGGCGGCGCGCTCCGGCAGCCGCCGCCGGTCACCAGCAGCGCGAGACCGCACGCCAACGCGACGCGCGACATCACCTTCGATTCGATCACGGAGACTCCCCTAATAACCGAACAGGCGCGCCGGGAAGCGACGCGCCTGTTGGCGTCGGACGGCTGCCACCAAGCTAGCGCAGCAGGCCCTTCAGAAGCTTGTTCGCGAGCATTCGACCCCGCTGCTCCCGCTGGATCTCGGCCCACACCTGGGGCGCGTTCCGGACCAGGGCTGCGACGACTGGGGCCGGCGGCCGCGGCGCGGGGGTACTGTTGAGCGGGTTGCTGGCGCCGCCCCACGTGTAGAGCGGCAGTCCCAAGACACCCAGCTCCTGCGCCGGGACCGGGAACTCGTGCGGTGTGAGCGGCTCAAGGCCGTCGATGCGCCGCTGGTTGTAATATGGTGCCACGTTTGAGCTGTATAGCTCGACATCCTGCTCATACTGCAGGTCCGCGAGGAGACCGTTAGCACTCGGGGCGGGTGGCAGTCCACCCCTCGTGACACGCGTCTTGTTGATCAGCGTTGCCGCCTGGCCCAGATTGGGCGACGGACCCCGAATCAGCGCCTCTGCAAGGACGAGGTCGTTTTCGGCCGCGAGGACGACCGGGGCCGATCCGACCCCGTTCGCCACACCCGGCGGATTCATCGGGGCTTCGGCGACGTCTATGTAGCGGATGTTCCCGACGGCGCTCTGGTGCCACGACCCGCGGGCGGTGAACTGAATCTCCTTGTCGTAGCTCCAGGCGAAGTCCGTTCCCGCATTCGCGGTCGCAGAGTAGGTTTCCGCGGCGGAGTCGACGCCCCCGGGTCCCGGGGTACCCTTGTGTTGCCCCACCGGTCCGAAGGTCCCGTCCCCCAACCGCTTGTCGAACGACGTCACCCCCCAGATCGGTTGGCTGTCGGCCACCGCTCTCCAGGGGTCCGGCTGGGTGGTCGGATCCATCAGATGCGCGACGCGGGTGTGGACCCGCATCGTGGTCATGTCGTTGGTCCAATTCTTCAGGCCGTCGCACCAGTTGACGCAGCCGTCGCCCTGGAAAATCCAGTCGAACGGCGCTGCAGCCAGTCCGCCGCTCGTAATCGAGGAGCTAATGCCGCTGTCGGCATACGACGCGACCCTGGCCCAGTCCACAACCCCTCCGGACGCGATGTCTCTGTTCTCCACGGAGTCGCGCGCGAAGTATGCCAGCAAACGGGCTGCCATCGTGTTGGCGATTTGGGCCACGCTGATGTTGTCGTACGCCACGCCTGGATTGTTGAAGAAGCCCTTGTCGACGGCGAAGGTGTGCGTCTTCGCCAGCCCGATCGCCTCGTCGAACTTCGCCAAGGCCGAGTCCCGCATCTCCGTCCGCCCCGAAAACTGCAGCGTCGTGAGATCGGTGTTATAGTCGACGACGAAGCCCTTGTCGTAGTTCAGCGCGAGCTCGCTCAGGCACAATGCCTGCACCAGCACCGCCATGGTCTCCACCATCTTCGACGTCGTCGTGTCCGACTTGAAGACGCCATTTACCCGCGTCGCTTTGACGACGTCGTTAGCCGAGGACAGGGCTGCGTAGTACCCGTACCAGTACGTCTCTATCTCAAGCCGCCGCGTCGAGGTCGGATCGTTTTGCCACTCGACCCGCTTGTAGGTGGCGATCTTGGTCCCGCACGTACCGAGAGAGTCGTACGGGGCGGGCATCGGCCCCAGCGAGGCACCGTACGTGCAGCCTGTGTAGAACCGGATCTGGAAGTTGTTCCACGCCGCCACACCGCTGCGGGCCATGACGCTTAGCGTCGTGCCCGGATCGATGTTCTCGAACGTATTGAACCACGTCTCCATGGCCCCCACGGCGAGCGACAGCACGCTGCCCGGGTCTGACAACAGGCGCTTCGAGTCCGGCGCGTTGGGATTCTCGATGTTGAGCGTGTCGCATCCAGCAGCGAGGATCAGGGCCACACAGAGGCCCGATACCCGCGGAGCTTTCTCAATCAGGCTCATAGTCGTGCTCCTCACATGTCGGTCCGCGGGTTCAGAAGTTGATCTCCGCAAAGCCGGTGAACGTCCGGAAGTTCGGGTACGAGAAGCCGTCAAACCTGAACGTGAAGGCATCCCCTGAGAGGCCCGCCACTTCCGGATCGTATCCCGAGTACTTCGTGAAGGTGAAGAGGTTGCGCCCGATCACGCCGATGCGAAGGCTATTGATACCGAGACCGAGCTTCGACAGCGTGCTGCGATCGAAGGTATAGCTGACGTTCAGTTCCTTGATCTTCACGTATGTGCCCGGCTCGACGAAGAAGTCGATCGGGTCGATGCCGTTGTAGAAGAACTGGTAGTACTCGATCGGTTTCTTCCCAGTGCTGTAAGGGCAATGCGTCGGGTCCGTCGTGCCGGTGCAATCCACCGACGGCTTCTTCGACTGGTCGTAGATGCGGTCGCGGTACTCGAAGAACGGCCACTGACGCGTGCCGTTATAGATCTTGCCGCCCTGCACCCAGTCCACGAGTCCGTAGATCGAGAAGTTCTTGTACCGCAGCGTGCTCGTGAAGCTGAGGTTGAAGTCCGGGTTCACATCCGCGATCTTGACGCTCGACTTCCCGTTCTTGTCCACGTAGGTGATGGGCCGTTCGTTGATCGTGTGGAAGGCGCTCTTCTGCACGACGTACCCGTCCTCGTTGACCACGAAGCTATCCGGGCAATAGGCCCCCGGGCAGGTCGGCGACTTGCTCGGATCGTCGTACAGCTGCGAGATGCTGGTGACCGTCTTGGTTCCATAGATGACCCCGAG
>DASWCE010000027.1:0-2615 GCA_036390255.1 Gemmatimonadales bacterium
CCCAGAAAGTCAGCCTCGTAGATGGCGCTCAGCACCTCGGCCACCGCCCCTTGGACCACCTTGTCCTCGAGCGTTGGCACTCCAATCGGGCGCTGCCCGCCCCCCGCTTTCGGGATGTACACGCGGCGGACCGGCTGCGGCCGGTAGCCTCCGCGATGCACCCGATCGCACAAATCCCTCAGCCGCTCCTGCAGATCCTCCTCGTAGCTCTCGACGGTCTCGCCATCCACCCCGGGAGCCGCCTTCCGCTTTACCCGCCGGAAGGCGCGCTCCAGCGCGGCCACGTCGACATGATGTAACAGCGCCGTGAATCGGGTCCTCTTGTCTTTCTTGGCTGCGTCGTTCACTCGCGTCAGGTTTGCCGGCAAGATGCCCCGGCCCTGTGTCCGGACCTTGCCTTCCCGGTGCGAGCTCCCTTCAGGCCGGCCCCTTCCCTCGGCGCGCCTCGTTGCCTTCGGCGGCGTCATCGGTACTATGAGCCGGTCCGACTCCCGACCTCGGCTCGATACGGCACTCCGGTTGGCCCTTGTGCCCTATCCCCGTCGGTGACCATCCCGACGGCCCCGGTCGGGTCTCCTGGGTCCCGATGATAGCCCTTCGTGCGTGAGGCGGCCTTCGACCCCGGTGGAGCGTCACCGTCTCGCGTCGCGACGGCGCACATCCTGCCTTCGGCTACGGGAACAGCCTCGGCCTCCACCACCTTCATCCTTTCGGGGCTCACTGCCCGCACCCCACACGCCCCCTGTCTACGCTTCAAACCTGACGTCACCGCCAGGCTCGCAAGACTCGGTCCCGACCTGCCCGCTACGGCGTTGGTCGGACGGGACTTCCACCCGCAGGTCATCATCAGTTAGCCCAGCGCACTCCCGAGTGGTGTGGAAATAGAGAAATGGCGCATTCTTCCGGTGGGAAGTCCAACCACCAACCGGCCGTCCAGCCAGACGGCCGCCGGAGGAATGCGCCATGGCGAAGCGTATCAAGAAGTCGGAGCGGCTGCCTGAGGATCGGCCGGCCGCGTTGGGCGAGTTGATTCATGCCC
The DNA here is from genome assembly GCA_036390255.1 of Gemmatimonadales bacterium. Lineage (GTDB taxonomy): Bacteria > Gemmatimonadota > Gemmatimonadetes > Gemmatimonadales > GWC2-71-9 > 20CM-2-65-7. The sequence goes on from DASWCE010000027.1 coordinate 1,040, forward strand.
AGGTCCGGGTCGCGATCGAGACGGCGGTGCACGAAGAGCTGGCGATCGCGCTCGGGGCCGAGCGCTACGAGCGTCACGACGCGCGACGCGGGTACCGCAACGGCGTCAAGCCGCGCACGCTGACGGGCCCGACTGGGCCGCTGGCGCTCACGCGGCCCCGCGCCACGGTGGGGGCGCCGGGCCGCGAATGGCGCTCGACGATCGTGCCGCGCTATCAGCGCCGGATGCGCGAGGTGAACGAGGCGGTGATCGCGACGTACTTGGCGGGGGGGAACCAGCGGCGGATCCGCGGCGCGCTGCGCCCGCTGCTCAAGGCCGCGCCCCTCTCGAAGAGCGCCGTCTCGCGGATCGTCGCCACGCTGAAAGACGGGTTGACGGCGTGGACAACGCGCGCGCTCGCCGACGTCGACCTGGTCTATCTCTATCTCGATGCGGTGTGCTTGCGGGTGCGGAGCGCGGGCAAGGTGACGAGCGTCCCCGTGCTCACCGCCGTGGCCGTCCTCGCCGACGGCCGCAAGGAGTTGCTGGCGCTGGAATTGTGTGGGAGCGAGTCCGGCGAAGCGTGGAAGGGGTTCGTTGACGACTTGAAGGCTCGCGGGCTCCGCGCCCCGCTCCTGGCGATCATCGACGGCAATCCGGGCCTGCGCCTGGCCCTGAGCCGGACGTGGCCGGCGACGGCGGTGCAGCGCTGCGCCGTCCACAAGCTGCGCAACCTCGAGCGCAAGGCGCCCAAGCACGCGCTCGACGAGCTCCGCGAGGACTTTCATCGCATCGTCTATGCGGCGTCCGCCGACGCGGGCCGCGCGGCGTACACGGCCTTCGAACGCAAGTGGGCGAAGCGCAGTCCCGGCGTCGGGCGCAGCCTGCACGAGGGCGGCGCGGAGCTGCTGACCTTCTTCACCTTCCCGAAGGCGCAGTGGAAGACGCTGCGCACCACGAACGTGATCGAACGGCTCAATGAGGAATTCCGCCGGCGCGTGAAGACGCAGGGCTCCCTCCCGACGGAGGACGCCGCCCTGATCCTGCTCTTCAGCCTGGTCGCCAGCGGGCAGATCAAGCTGCGGAAGATCGATGGGCACGCGACGATCGCGACCGTCATCAGCACGCGGCTGCGGCCCGCGGCGTGACGCCCCCGCGCCGGGCGCTTGCGCTCCGCGTCCAGGGACGAGAGAATCGCGATCGCTCAGCGCCTCGTAGAGCGACGATCGCGAGCGAGGCCATACCCTGATATCCCCCTCGCCGCGATTCAAGACGGTGTCGGTCGCGACTGGCGATCGATGGAATGCCGGAAGATCGCCTCTCGATTTTCCACATCAAGAGGGACGCCACCCAGGGCGCCTCCCAGCCATGGTCGGCTTCATAGCGCGGAAGCGTCCCTCCACGATCCGGCGCTCATCAAGACCCTGGCGGACCGCTCCGAGGTCGGAATTTCGCGCCACGGGACACGTCTCCTCTTGCCGCCGGCGCTGACCGACCGCGGCAATGCGGTACAGGCGGCAACCTAAGGCCTCGTAAGACAATAAATGGAGGAATCTGAGGGACCGGAGGGTAGATTCACATGAGTGGACCTCCGGGG
>DASWCE010000028.1:0-2373 GCA_036390255.1 Gemmatimonadales bacterium
GGGCATCCGCGTGGTCAGGGTTTCCCCCGGCTGGGTCGAGACGGAAGCCGCCGTGCGCCTGGTCACGCAACTGGCGAAGAAAACGGGCACCGACTACGAAGGTGCACGCCAGGGTTTGATGAAATCGCTCGGCGGCATCCCGATCGGGCGACCGGCAAAGCCTGCGGAAGTCGCGGACCTCGTCGCCTTTCTCGCCTCGCCGCGCGCCGCTGCCATCACCGGCGCGGAATTCGTCATTGACGGCGGAACCGTGCCTACCGTCTAACTGCCGACGTTTCAGTCGCGCGATTCGCTGTGCCGGACCCTACGGCCCGGCGTTCATGCGCTGATCCGCGTCGACTTGAGACGTTCGATCAGCCAGCGGCCGGCCGGGCCGGGCGGCGTGTCGGTCCGGAACACTGCCGACATCGCCATGACGAGCATGCCCTCGGGAATGTCCTCGAGCCGGATTTTCACCAACGATCCTTTGGCCAGATCGGCCTTGATCATGCCCACCGGCATGCCGCCCCAGCCCAAGCCTGCGCGCAAGAAGGCGTGCTTCGCGCCGAGATCGGCGAGCCGCCAGGTGTTGGGAGAAAAAACGCCGAAATCTTTTCCCTGCGACAGCTCCGACCGGTCCGTGAGGACGAGTTGTCGATGTTGCGCAAGCACACGAGCTGGAATCGGTTCTTTGAGCGACGCCAGAGGGTGGGTTGGGGACACCACAAAAGCCATTCCCACGATGAGCAGTTGTTCCCGTGTGAGCTCTGCAGGGGCGGTGGGCAGAGTGCCCATCACCCCGAAGGCGCAACGATCTTCGATCACGGGCTGCAAAACGGCACCCAGCGCTTCGACATTCAGCCTGAGCGGCACCGCTGGGAATTCCTCTTGAAACGCTGCCACGGCGGCGGTGAGCAGGTCGAGCGGGAACATCACGTCAACCACGACGCTCAGCTCGGGCTCGAGGCCGTCCGACAGGCCCTTCGCGCGCGCCTTAAAAACATCCATCCCGCCGACCACCGCACGCGCTTCTGCAAGAAGCGCCACACCCTGCTTGGTCAAGACCGGCGAGCGGCTGGAGCGATCGAACAATTTGACGCCGAGCTGGGTCTCCAGATTCGCCAGCGTCTGACTGACGACCGACTGCGCTCGTCGCAGCCGGCGCCCGCCCGCGGAGAAGCTTCCTTCATCGGCTGCCGCGATGAACGTGCGCAGTTGATCGAGTGAAACGCCGTCAAGCATCTATCGACATGAACGATGGTTTGTATCTAGAAATATAGGCTACCACGATGGGCAACGGAACGATATGTTGAGGACGTCGCGCTTCACTCCAGAAAGGAACCGGAAATGTCGAACGGAAAACGCTCGAGCGGTACTTCGCGGCGAGCGCGCGGCACCTGGGACGCGAGCGAGTGCGCGTTGCTGCTCATCGACTATCAGGAGAACGTGCTCGATCTGGTTTTCGAGCAGGATCGAAGGGTCGTCGAGCTCAACGCTCGCACCCTGGCGACCGCGGCCCGCGCTTTCAGTATTCCGGTCGTCCTGAGCACGGTGGGCGTCGAGATGGGGGTCAACAAGCCGACGATTGCGTCGCTCAAAGCCGCGCTCCCGGGCGTCAAGGACATCGACCGGTCCTCCATGAATGCCTGGGAGGACCGTGCTTTCGTGGCGGCGGTGAAGGCGACCGGCCGCAAAAGGCTGGTGATAGGCGGGATCGTGACGTCGGTGTGCCTCGCCTTTCCCGCAATCGACGCCCTCGCCGACGGCTACGAAGTCTCGTTCATCGAAGACGCAGTGGCAGACAGCTACAGGGACGTGCACGACACCGCCGTTCTCAGGCTCGCCCACGCCGGCGCCGTTCCGAGGACGACTATTGCGATGATCTCCGAGTGGTTCCGCGATTGGAAATCGCCTCTCGCGGACCCGGCCAGAAAAATCTTCGTTCCGTACCTCGAACAGATGGCGGCCTTGAGGAGAGCCCCCGAGTATCACGAGCCGAGAGGCGTGGCCGTCAAAGAACCCGCATAAGGAACCGTTCGCAATGAAGAGCTCACTCGCCAAAGCCGCAACGCAAGCCCGCCGCATCGTCCACCGCACGCGCGGAAATTCGCACGGCCCCATCACGCGGCTCGTCAGTCCGTCCGACGTGGGCGAGCTGATCAAGCCGTTCGTGTTCCTGGATTATTTCGAGATCGACCCGCAGCGCATGCCGCCGATCGGCTTTCATCCGCATTCCGGGATCGCGACGGTGACCGTGGTCCTCGAGGGACAGATTTCCTATGAAGAGACTTCCGGAACCAAAGGCGTCATCGATCCCGGCGGGGTTGAATGGATGCGCGCAAGCGGTGGCGTCTGGCATACCGGAGGTGTTGCGGGAAGCGCGCGCGCCAAGGG
>DASWCE010000029.1:0-5575 GCA_036390255.1 Gemmatimonadales bacterium
CGCCAATCGATTCCGTCCAGATCGTCACCCGCGACATCCCGAACTTCTGGCGCGCCTACGACCAAGCCGCCGGCAAAGACTCGGCCGAGCGCGTGCGCATCTTCGAGACGGTGTATCTGCAGCCCGGCTCGCCCGGCCTGCGCGACTGGATGCGCGTGCGTCTGATGAATCCCGACACCGTCCGCGCGCGGCTCGTTGCGGCCGGGTGGCCCAGAGCGCGGCTCGACTCGCTGACGCTCGACAGCTTGAAAAAAGTCACCGCGCCGTTCTACGAGCGATCCGCCGCCGAGCAGCTGCTGCGCGCGGTCGGCAGCTACCCGCGCTACTACGCCGCCGTACGCCCCACCACGCTCTCGGTCGATACGAACACGCGCATAACGCAGGGGATTCGGCGTGGACTGACCAGGCTGACGGCGCTGTATCCCGAAGCCCGCTTTCCCAACATCTACTTCCTCATCGGCACACTCTCGACCGGCGGCACGGTCGCGCAGAGCGGCATGCTGATGGGCACAGAGCAAAGTGCGAGCGATCCCACTACACCCCTCGACGAGCTGCCCGACTGGGCGCGGAAGAACATGCCCAACCACAGGTTCGAGCAGCTTGTTGTCCTCGTCGTGCACGAGGCGGTGCACACCCAGCAGAAGCCCATGCCCGCGGGTCAGCACGACAACCTGCTGCGCCACGCGCTCGGCGAAGGCATCGCCGACTTCCTCGCCGAGCTCGCCGTGGGACCGTCGGCCACGAAACAACCGCGCGCGATCTACGGCCCCGCGCACGAGCACGACATCTGGGTGGACTTCCAGGACGAGATGCAGGGCGGCGACTCGACAATCCGCACCTGGATGTACAACGGCATGGTGCCGGAGGGCCAGAACCACGGGGCCGTCGACATCGGCTATTGGGTGGGCTACCGGATCGCGGGCGCCTACTACGCGCGCGCCGCGGACAAGCGCGCTGCGGTGCGTGAGCTGCTCGAGCTGCGCGATGCCGAGGCTATTCTGCGCACGAGCGGCTACGCGCCCTGACCCCCTCTCCGTTCCGGTCCTCACCCCCTGACCCCCTCTCCGTTCCGGAGAGGGGGAACGAAGTGAGAGTTCTTTAGCGCCGCGCGGAGTAGTCTCTCGAGGTAGTCGCGGGTCACTTCTCGGTTCGCGATCCGGAGCACCTGAAATCCCGAACCTCTGAGGACCGCCCCGCGGGCCATGTCGTAGCCCCGCTGCGGCTCCGCGTCGTGCGCGTGACCATCGAGCTCCAGCACGATCCGCGCTTCCAAACAACAAAAGTCCACGATGAAGCCGTGCAGCACATGCTGACGGCGAAACTTCAGGCCAAGCACACCGCGATTCCGCAGGAGCGACCACGCGAATCGCTCCGCCGGTGTGGCGCGAGCGCGCAGCTCGCGCGCCAGTGCGAATTTCTGAGCGCGCGTGATTCGTCGTAGAGGATCCACGAGAACAAGGTGGACAGAGTCATGTCGCGCGCACGCATCGCGATAACGCCACCAAGATCAAGAATCTGCGAACGAGCGAGCTCGAGGCTCTCCATTAGTCCCCCCTCTCCCGAAGGGAGAGGGGGTCAGGGGGTGAGGACTACGAAGCCCCAGGGAGCGGGGGTCAGGGGGTGAGGCCTACGAAGCCGCAGGGAGCGGGGGTCAGGGGGTGAGGACGGGCGAAGCCAGCCCTGACACAGGGGAGTAAGAATAGGTTCCAACGCCGCCGGACAACTTTTTTCTCAATCAGGGAAACACTTAAGATGAACGGCGTACGCGAGTGGTAACGCACCCGCTGTAACACCCGTATCGCAAAGCAGTTATAAACGTCACACATCGCGTCGCTGCAATGCCTTCCAGGTGTTGCGTCCGTGCTTCACCCGCCCGCGCAAAAAACCGGTGTAGGAAAACGCTCATGTGATCAATACACAACGGCGTTGCTGGCGTGGGCTGACGTCGCTCGCGCTCCTCGCGTGCGCGACTGCCGCGCGCGCCTTCGCACAGGACATCCCGCAACGGATGGCGTATGGCATCGAAATCGCGTTTCGCTCAGGCCATGCAGACCGCGGCTTCATCATCAACGACCGCCCCGTCGTGCAACCCGTGATGTGGTTCTCCGGAAGCGGCACCCAGTTTTCCGTGTGGAGCAGCTTCGCGCTGGCCCAAACCACGGACGACGCCCGCCCGCAGATCGTCGAGCTGGAGCTGACCCGCGAGCAAACGTGGGGAAGACTCACGGTCGGCCCCGCCCTCAGGATGTACTTCTACCATGACGCACTCAGCGCCGAGAGGGACCGCTCGCTCGAAGGCGGGTTGAACCTGTCGTATCACGTCGGGCCATTGCGCCTGTTCACGCGTCACAGCCTCGACATCCTGACATACAAGGGCGCGTACTTCGTCGATGCCGGTGTCGAGTCCTACACCCGTGTCTCGCCGCCGCTCGAGCTCGGCGGCTCACTCGGCGCGGGCTGGGCGTCGTGGCGATTCAACTACGCCTACGCCGAAGTCGCCAAATCAACGCTCGATCGCGTCCGCGCGGCGACGTGGCTGACGGTCTACATGAAGCGCTTCTACGTCGGTCCCCATTTCGAGTTCAGCACCATCGTCGACCCCGCAGTGCGCGCGGCGACCTCACGGCCGACCTACCTCCTGGTCAGGCTCAGCATGGGAGGCGAATTCTAAATGCACTGGTCCCCCTCTCCTCTCGCGCCAACGATTCCGCGCACGGACCCTCCCCCGGTGCACCGGGAGCGGCGGCGAGCCCCGCGCGCTCCCCGAGCCCCGCTGCCGAGTCTCGTCGCACGCCTGGCACAGCTCGGCAATATCCTGCGACCCACGCCGCACGTGCCGCTCGCCGTCGAGGGGTTGCAGCTGTTCGCCAAGCTCGAGTACGTGAACCCGGTCGGCAGCATCAAGGACCGCCCCGCCTTTTGGATTCTCAAGCGCGCAGCCGAGCGCGGTGAGATCTGTGACGAGACCACCGTGATCGAGTCGTCATCGGGGAACTTTGCCTCCGCCCTCGCCGCATTCACGCGCCTCGTCGGCTTGCGGTTCATCCCCGTGATCGATCCCAACATCTCCGCGACGTATGAGTCGTTCCTACGGCGCACCTGTGACACGGTGGTGAAGGTCGAGGAGCGCGACAACACCGGCGGATTCCTGAAGACCCGCCTGCAGATGGTGCAGCAGCTCTGTGCCAGCACACCGCACGCGTACTGGCCGAACCAGTACGCCAATCCCGACGCCGTAGACGCCCACTACCATCTCACGGCCGGCGACATCTGCGCGGGCTTCGACTCGCTCGATTACGTCTTCATCGGCGTCAGCACCGGAGGGACGATCGCCGGCATGTCGCGCCGGCTCAAGGAGCGCTACCCCAAGGTGCGGATCATTGCCGTCGATACCGAGGGGTCCGTCATTTTCGGAGACGCTCCCGGGAAGCGCCATATCCCCGGCGTCGGGTCGAGCATCGTCCCGCCGCTCGTGTCAGAGGCCCTCATCGATGATGTCGTCCTGATCCCCGAGCGCGAGACCGTGGCGGCGTGCCGTGAGCTCCTCGTGACCCACGGGCTGTTCGCGGGCGGCTCCAGCGGCACCGCATTCGCCGCGGTCAAGCGCTATGCGGCAAAGATGGGCTCCAAACGCCCCCCCACGGTGTTGTTCCTCTGCGCGGATCGCGGGACGCCGTACCTCGACACCGTGTTCGATCCCACGTGGGCCAACAGACTCCTGACTCCTGACTCCTGACTCCATGGACTTCCAGCTCTCGATCATCAACGGCAAGACCGTCTTCGAGATCGTCCGCGCGCATCGGGCCGAATGTATCGACGTCGTCGAGCACGCGTATCTCGCGCACGCCCGGGGGCAGGCGATCAACCCGCACAGCTATTTCCTGCGCTTCCCCGAGAAGCCCGATTGCCGGATCATCGCGCTGCCCGCCTTCGTGGGGGACGGCTTCGCGGTCGCCGGGCTGAAGTGGATCGCCAGTTACCCTGGCAACGTGCAGAAGGGATTTCCGCGCGCGTCGGCCGTGCTCATCCTGAACAGCTACGAGACCGGCTACCCCTTCGCCGTCCTTGAGAGCTCGATCATCTCGGCGGCGCGGACGGCCGCGTCCGCCTCGCTCGCCGCGTACTGGTTGAACGGGCAATCGCGCGAGGCGCAGTCGCTGGGCATCGTGGGCACCGGGTTCATTGCCCGCTACGTCTACGACTTCCTGATCGACACCGGATGGGCGATCAAGGAAGTCCGGCTCTACGACACGTCGCCTGCCGAGAGTGAGAAGTTCAAGAGCACCGCCTGCCGCCCCGAGCACCACCGCTCGGTCACGGTCGTCCCCCACGTGACAGACCTGCTCACCGCCTCCGACTTGATCGTGTTCACCACCGTGGCGTCCACACCGCACATCGCGGATCCGTGGCTGTTCGATCACAACCCGCTGGTGCTGCACATCTCGCTGCGCGATCTCGCGCCCGAGATCCTCCTCCGGTCGCAGAACGTGGTCGATGACGTCGAGCACGTGATGAAAGCGAACACCTCTCCCCATCTCACCGAGCAGCTGTCGGGCAACCGCAACTTCGTGACCGGCACGCTCGCCGAGATCATGCAGGGACAGAAGTCGGTGAGTCGCAGCCGCCCGATCATTTTCTCCCCCTTCGGCCTGGGAGTACTCGACGTTGCGGTCGGCAAGTGGGTGTACGACCAGGCCGTCGCCGCGGGCGAGGACCAGCGCATATCGGACTTCTTCTACGAGACGGTGCGATGACCGCAGTAATCGAGACCGGCGTCGAAGCAAGCTTCGCTGAGCTGCTTGCGGGAGTTCTGCGCAAGGGCCAGGTGCCGGTCGACAGCCACTTCTTCGACGACCTCGGCGCCGACTCCCTGCTCATGGCCCAGTTCTGTGCGCGCGTGCGCAAGCGCGGTGATCTGCCATCGGTATCGATGAAGGATGTGTACGCACACCCCACGATCAGGAGCCTCGCTGGGGCAGTCGCGGCCGCCCATCCGCCCATCCGCCGATCCGCCCAGCCGTCGTCTCCGACGCCGACCAGCGCGCGCGAGTATGTGCTCTGCGGCGCGCTTCAAGCGTCCTTCTACCTCGGCTTCTCGTACCTGGGCGTGCTCGCCGCGATCGCGGGTTATCAACGGCTCGTTGGGGAAGCAGCGGGCGTCACACGGGTTGTGCGCCTGCTGCTCTTCGGCGCCACTGGGTTCCTCGTCGTGTGCGCGATTCCGATCGCGGCGAAGTGGCTGCTGATCGGTCGCTGGAAGCCGCGGCAGATCCGGCTCTGGAGCCTCGAGTACGTCCGCTTCTGGATCGTCAAGACGCTCATCCGCTCGAACCCCGCCCCCTATCTGTTCATCGGCACGCCGCTGTACGGGCTCTATCTGAGAGCGCTGGGCGCGAAAGTCGGGCGCGGGGTGCTGATCCTCTCGCGGCGCATCCCCGTATGCACCGACCTGCTCTCGATCGGCGCGGGCACGGTGATCCGCCGGGAGGTGAGCTTCGCCTGCTACCGCGGCCAAGCCGGCCGGATCGAAATCGGACCGGTGACCCTGGGCCCTAACGTGTATGTGGGCGAGATG
>DASWCE010000030.1:0-3506 GCA_036390255.1 Gemmatimonadales bacterium
CAGCGCGTGCCCGGGCGCGCTCGAGTGCCTTGGCGTACGCGACGCACACCGTCGAAGACGCGCGGGCCGACGAAACCTGCATCGCCGGGCGTGCGGACGGTCCCGCCAGCTTTTGGGGCGCGTCCGAGCAGGCAGTCATGAGCAGCAGTACGGCGACCGAAAGTACAGGGGTGCGCTTCACAACCCACCTCCCAGAGAAGGCCCAGCGACTGTGTGGGCGGCCGGCGTTCGTCGTGGTGCGCACGCTGGGCCTAGCCGCGCCCAGCGCACCCCGAGACGTGACGGCGTCCTATCCACCGCATCGCCCGCACGCGCCTTTGGTGTGGCGTCGAGGCAACAGCTGTGCCAGGGCGGCACCTAGAGCAGGGCGGTTCGCAGGCCTTCAGCTATGTGGCACGCCGGTAACAGCCGCGGACGGCGAGTAGCGCACGATAGAGCCCGCTCTATCGTTTGGTAGAGTGGAGTTGGCTGCTTGAACTACGCGAAGCTGAGAGACGTGATGGCAGCGGCGATCCCGACACCATCGCTACGCAGCTCGACCCGGACCACACGCGCGTGGCACTGCACCTGAATCGGTGACTCCGGTACCGTGGCGTCGAACACGAGGGTCAAGTCGAGCTGCGAATCCAGCGGATAGGCCTGGTCGGTGAGGAAGTATACTCCGCCGGCGCTCACGTCGCGGGTGAGGCCGGATCCGCACGCGAGCTGCACCGGCAGCGCAAGGACATAGCGCCGGGCGCTCCGGGTCGGCTTCTTCTCGGTTTCCTTCATGGAGAGTGACGCGTTACGCCCGAACCCAGCGGGCGAGCTCCTTAAGACTCGGCCGCTTGCCCGTCATGAGAATACCGATTCTATAAATGCGCGCCGCAATCCACGTGACCGCCACGATGCCGAGCACGAGCATCGCCAGTGAAGTCGCCAGCTCGCTCGCGGGGACGATGCTCGCCGCCCACCGCACCGGCATCGCGATCGGTGAGGTGAACGGGATGAGAGAGATCGTCACCGCATACGTCGATTCGGGATTGCTCGAAAGGGCCCAGATGGATAGATACGCGATCATCAATAAGAAAATCACGGGCTGCACTGCTTGTCGTGCTTCCTGATCGCTCGAGGAGATTGCGCCCACCGTCGCCAGCATGGCGGAATAGAACAGGAACCCCCCGAGAAAATAGGCGAGGAAGATCGCGATCGTCCCCGTGGACACTTGCGGCAACTCGAACGCCTCCGCACCACTATCAACCGACGCCATCCCACCACCAAGCGCCGCGCGCTGGGTGAGCAGTAGTCTGCCCGACACTCCCCAGATGACGAACTGGAAGATCGAAACGGCACCGACGCCCAGGATCTTACCGAGCATCAACTGGAACGGCCGCAAGGATGACACGAGCACCTCGACAACGCGCGTGGTCTTTTCCTCGAGCACCGAGCTCATCACGTTTACGCCGTAAGCGGCGATGGCCATGAACAGCAGGATCGCCATGATATAGGCGAGCGAGAAGGACTGGGCGGAGCTTTGGCCGCTCGTCGTCGACCCGGAAATCTTCTTCGTTTGTAGATCGATCCGAAGCTGCACCTGATCGACGACTTCCGGTCTGATGCCGGCGCGCTCGAGCCGTGTGGTCACGGCGAACCGTCCGAGCACTCCTCTCAATTCGGCGATCTCCCGGAGCGCTGCGGCGTTCGATGCGCGGTACTCGGCGATGCCTTTCTCCAGAGTCTGATCGGTGAGGATCAGGAACCCGTCCAGCCGTCGGGCGACCACCGCCCGGGTCAATGAGTCAAGGAGGCCCACCCGCGGCGCCACCCGGGCCGCAACCGTGAAGGTTCCGCTGGCAGCGAGCGAGTCCGCGACGCGCTCGCCGAACCCCGTCGTGGTGCCGTCGACGACCACAATCCGCTCCGGGCCACCGGAGCCCGCGAATAGGAGCGGGAGGAAAAACAGAGTTGCCAAGAAGATGGGCCCCAGGGCGGCCGACACCCAGAACCATTTGCTCCGTACCCGCTCGACGAACTCACGGCGGATGACGGCCCAGACTTTACGCACGGGCGGCCTCGCCTTCCGGGCGCATTACGGCTCTCGCCGCTTCCGGCCCCACCAGGTCGATGAAGATCTTGTTCAGCGACGGCTCCATCAGCTCGAACCGCGAGAGCCGGGCACCGGAGGCTACGAGTCGCTGCAGGATCACCTGCGCGTCTGCCCCCGCCGCGAGCTCGAGCTCGGCGAACTGCCCGTAGTCGTCCACCTTCTTCACCAGACGCCGGTCGGCAAAGACTTGCTGCGCGGCGCCGGCGCTGCCGTCGAATCCGATGACGAGATGGTGTCCGCCATGTATCCGCTTGATGTCCGAGAGCGCGCCGTCCACCAGCTTCCGGCCCCGCGCGATGATGCACAACTGCTCGCACAGCTTTTCGGCCTGCTCCATGATGTGGGTCGAGAACAGGATCGTCTTCCCGCGGCGGCGCAAGTCGAGCACGGTGTCCTTCATCACCTGAGTATTGACGGGATCCAGCCCCGAGAACGGCTCGTCGAGAACCAGGAGATCCGGGTCGTGGAGCACGGTCGAGATGAACTGCACCTTCTGCTGCATTCCCTTCGACAGCTCGTCGACCCGGCGCAGTCGCCATTGAGCGAGCCCGAGTCGCTCGAGCCACTCCCCGGCCCGCTGCCGCGCCCCCCGCCGGTCGATGCCTTTCATCTCGCCCAGAAACACGAGCACGTCGAGCACCCGCATCTTGCGGTATAGGCCGCGCTCCTCCGGGAGGTAGCCGATCCGCTCCGAATGGGCCCGCCCGCCGCCCGGCTCGCCGAATAGCCGCACGGCGCCGCCGTCGGGCTTCAGGATGTCCAAGATCATGCGGATCGTCGTCGTCTTGCCGGCGCCGTTCGGCCCCAGGAGACCGTAGATCACGCCCTGGGGGATGGAGAGCGAGAGCTCATCAACGGCGGTGTGACCGGCGAAGCGTTTGCTGACCCGGTCGAGGCTCAGGATCGGGGTAGGGAAGGGGGAGGCGGAGGAGGACGTCATGCGCGCGCGGCTAATCTAGCCCCGTTACGGCTTGACTGCGTCGGTCAGCGCGTTCCAGGGAAGCAGGGCGCACTTGATGCGGACGGGGAACTTCGATACGCCCGCCAGGGCACGCAGCTCGCCGAGCGTTTTGTCCCGCGCGGCGCCGTCGTCCCCCTGCATCATGGCGCTCATCCGGTCGGCCAGGGCGAGCGCCTGGGGGATCGACTTGTCCTTGACGAGCTGCGTCATCATCGAGGCCGCCGCCTGGCTGATCGAGCAGCCCCGCCCGATGAAGCGCGCTTCCTTGATGATGTCGTCGTCCACACGCAGCTGCAGGTCGATCTCGTCGCCGCACAGCGGGTTGTTGAGCGACACCGCGTGCGTCGCGTGCTCCAGCGTCCCCTTGTTGCGGGGCCGCCGGTAGTGATCGAGGATCAGCTCCTGATAGAGGGCGCTGAGTTGCGGATCAGGCGGGGACGTATCCAAACAGGGCTCCCG
>DASWCE010000031.1:0-1789 GCA_036390255.1 Gemmatimonadales bacterium
ACTGCGCGATGAAGATGTACGCTCCAAATGCAACGAGTGTCGCCAGCAGATAGACTCCCAACGACGCACTGAAGGCGCGTGAGCGGAACAGGTGGAGGTCGATCAGCGGGTGGGCCAGCAGGCGCTGGCGGCGCAGAAAAACGATGCCGACGACGAGGCCCGTCACGATGGTGAGCGCGGCCACCCACCCCAGCCCGTGCTCTGCGATGCGCTTCAGGCCGTAAATCACCAGGAGCACGGCGACGAGCGACAGCGCCGCGCTGAACAGATCAAGCCGCTCCGCTGCGGGATCGCGAAACTCCGGGAGCAGCACCGGCCCGAGCACCAGCAGGAGCAGCATCACCGGCACCCCGATCAGGAACACCGAGCCCCACCAGAAGTACTGCAGCAGCACTCCGCCGAGCAGCGGGCCGATGCCGCCCCCGACCGAATAGCTGGTGACCCACACCCCGATGGCGACCGTGCGCTGCTGTGGGTCGAGGAACATGTTGCGGATCAATGACAGGGTCGACGGCGCCAGGGTGGCCCCGGCAACTCCGAGCAGCGCGCGGGTCGCGATCAGCATCTCGGCGGTCGTCGAGAACGCGGCGATCACCGAGGCGACGCCGAACGCCGCGGCGCCAATCAAGAGAAGCCGGCGGCGGCCGATGCGATCGCCCAACGTGCCCATCGTGATCAGCGATCCGGCGATCAGGAAGCCGTAGATGTCCACGATCCACAGGAGCTCGGCGCTGGTGGGCTTCAGCGCCGCGCTGAGCTTGGGCACCGCCAGGTTCAGGACCGTGAGGTCCATGGAGTAGAGCAGGCACGGCAGGGCGATGACGGCGAGTCCGATCCACTCGCGGCGTGTGGCCTTTGGACCAGCCACGGCTACCTCTCTTCGAGGACGGACAGGATGTTGCCGGCCGGATCCTTGAACCACGCGATGACGGGATTGAGGCCAAGCATGCCGCCATAGAACGCCTTCGCCGCTTTGAGGTCGTTTACCGAAAAGCCGGAGAAGGCCTTCGAGTCGCTAAGCACTGTGCCTCCCTTCACGCGGTTACCTGTTGGACAGCCTGCCTCCGGCGCCTTTGGCTCACCCGGATCCCAACACGAACTGATTGCCGTCGGGGTCGACAAACATGGAGGCGATGCCCCAATCGGCCTCCTTGGGCTCCTGGACGAACATCACCCCCTTCGCTACAAGCTCACGCCAGGTCGCCTTCACGTCCTCTGCGACGAAGGCGATACTGGTATCCGTGCCGATCCGATGCTCGTGCCCTCGTGGCGTGAACAGAGTAATGCCGGTCGCGGAGCGCCCGATGCCGAGCTCGATCCAGCGCTGGTCGTCGTCGAACGGCTGGTCGGTGATCACGCGGAATCCTAATTTGGTCGTGTAGAAGTCCAGCGCCCGCTGCTGGTCGCGCACGGGAACGCCAACGAATTTGATGGCCTTGATCATGAGCCCTCCTCTGTGAAGGTGAACCAGACGTCGCGTCTCTGGAATACTGGAGGATGGCATCGATGACACAAGGCCGGCTCTGGTTACTATGGCACTGGCTGCCATAGCTTGCGGAGGTGCAATGACCGCGGTGGAAGTTGATGCCTACGTACTCGACACGCTCATGGCGGACCTGGTCGGTCACGATCGTCAGCCGTCCGCGTTTTTGGTGTATCTGTATCTCTGGCGCCGCACTCACGGATCCGGGCGCTCCGACGCACAGGTAAGCCTCATTGATGTTGCCGCCGGTACGGGGCTCTCCAAGCGTGCCGTGCAGGGCGCCCTGGGCTGGCTCGCGAAGCGTAG
>DASWCE010000032.1:0-6307 GCA_036390255.1 Gemmatimonadales bacterium
CCCAACTTGAGTGCAGGACGTCGATTCGTTTAGGGCGTTTTTGCGGCATCGTAGGGCGATTTTGCGGCACTTAGGGACTTCTTCGGAGGACCTGTAGGGGAATGCTGGTACTCGCAGCGGTTTCGGATGTGCAATACCAGCGTCTGCGCGGCGCCGTAATGCCGCGCTTCACACTGGCGCGCGCCGCGACATGGGACGTGGCGCTCGAGACGATCAAGTGCCGGCCGGTCGAAATTGCCGTCGTCGACCCAATGCTCGGCGGCGCGCGAGGCCAGGAAGTCGAGCGGCTCCGCATCCTGTTCCCCTCGCTCCCGTTCATCCTGTACACGCCGGTGATGACGCCCGAGCTGGCGCCGGTCCTGTTGCATATGGGGAAATGCGGGATCACACAGGTCGTCCTGAGCCGCACCGAAGACCATCCCACCCGCCTCCGGGACTTGCTGTCCGCGGAAGCGATGCACGCGGCGTCGCACCAGCTGCTCGAGCAGCTTATGACCGCGCTGGCGCCGCTGCCCCCGGAGCTCCGCTGGGTCCTCGAAGACGCGCTCCGGACCCCGGGTGAGGTGCAGACCATTCAGCAGGTCGCCGCCCGGGCGCGCGTGGATCGTGGCACCTGCGCCCGCTGGTTTGCGCGCGCCGGTTTGACGAGCCCACGAGAAATCCTGGCCGCGGCCCGCGTGCTGTACGCGCACCGCCTGCTTCAGGACCCGGGCTTTACGATCGAGGACGTGGCGAAGCGCCTCGGCTACGCCCAGGCGAAGACTTTGCAGCAGCATGCCCGCAAGTACCTCGGTCTGACGGCCGGCGAAATGAAGCTTTCGCTGACCGCTGACCAGGCGACCGCTCGCATCGTCCAGGGATTCTTGACACCGGCGACACGCGCCGCGGCCACCGCCTCATGATGACCTCACCGCCTCGTAAACCCGCGACCGTCCTCATCGTCGACGATGAGGCGGGACTGCGGCGCGTGCTCGAACGCTTCCTCGAGCGCCACGGCTATCGCGTGCTGAGCGCCGGCACCGCCGAATCGGCGTACGAGATGCTCGCGACGGAGGAGGCGGACGCGCTTCTCCTGGATATCCACCTGCCGACGATGTCCGGACTGGCCCTCTATCTGGCGATCATTCATCGCTGGCCGGCGCTGGAGGGGCATATCGCGATTATGACGGGCGATGCCGAAGCCGAAGAAGTGCGGACCTGGCTCGACCACCACCGCTGCACGGTGATCCGTAAGCCGTTCAACCTCAAGCAGGTCGCGGATTGGGTTTCCTTGGCCCTGCAGCGCGACCGCTCGTCGGACGCCATGGACGCATGAGCACAGCCGCTCCTCCACACGCCGATCCGCTCCATGTGCTGCGCGAATACCGAAATCTCGCGCCCTGGAACCTGCGGGACCTCTCGGTGGTGGTGGGCGCGGTGCTCGACGCCTCGGCCGTAACTCCCATCAACGCGGCGGCGCGCGCGGCGCCGAGCGAACGGACCATCCGCTTCTACGTCACGCGCGGGCTCGTCAGTCCGCCGGAAGGACGGGGGACCGCCGCCACGTACTCCTATCGGCACTTCCTCCAGCTGCTGGCGATCAAGTTGCGCCAGATGGAGGGAGCCACGCTCGCGGCGATCACGAAAGACATGCAGGACCAGACCGGTGACGTCCTGGAACGGCGCTGTGCCCAAGTCCTCGGCCCGTCGTTACCCACGCCCGACCGCCTGCCGCTCAAAGGCGCCGAGGGTATGCCGCGCGGGCGCTCCGGTCGCGCGCTGACGGCCTGGTTGACGCGCGACGCCGCCAAGGAGACCAGCGGAACCACGACGTGGCGGCGGATTCCAGTGACGCGCGGCGTCGAGCTGCACGTCGACGCCGACCACCCGCTCGCCCGGCTCGGCTCGGACGACCAGGGACTGGCCGAGACCGTCCGCCAGGCGATCACGAAACTCCTGCCGCACAGCTCGTAATGTCGTGGTAGAGGCACAGCAGGCTGTGCCTCTACCCATCCTCAACGGGAGACGAAGCTCATGTGGGTCCTGCTGGTTCTTATTGTGATCGTTGGTCTCTGGGTGATCGCCGCGTACAACGGGTTGATCTCCCTCAAGAACCAAACGGTAAATGCTTTCAAGCAGATCGATGTGCAGCTGAAGCGGCGGCACGATCTGATTCCCAATCTCGTCAACGCCGTGAAAGGGGCGATGGATTTCGAGCGCTCCACACTCGAAGCCGTGATTCAGGCGCGGAATCAAGCGGTGAAAGTGAATGCGTCCGGACCTGAGAACGTCAAACAGATCAGCCAGGCGGAGAACGCCCTGTCGGGCGCGCTGTCGCGGCTGTTGGTCACGGTGGAGCGCTATCCAGAGCTCAAAGCGACCGGCAACATCGGCCAGCTGCAGGAGGAGCTGACGTCCACGGAGAATCGGATCGCGTTCGCGCGCCAGCTCTACAACGACACCGCGACGCAGTACAACACCAAACAGCAGCAATTCCCCACGACGCTGGTGGCTGGCCTGGCCCACGCGGAGCGGGCCGATCTGTGGGAGATCGAAGATCAGGCTGAACGCGCGGTACCGCAGGTTGACCTCTCTCGACGGTAGTCTCTTTCAACAACAGGAAGCCAATCGCCGGCGCACGACCTGGCTGGTGATTGGCTTCGTCCTGTTTTTCGCCTGGCTGGGCTTCGGCGGCGACTACATCTGGGCGCTCTCGAGCAGCCACCACCCCTTTCCCTGGCTGGGGATCTTGCTCACGACGGGCGCGATCGTGACGGCCTGGTACTCGTACCGCACCGGTCCCGAGAAAGTCCTCTGGGCGACGGGCGCGCACGAGCTGATCGACCCGCAAACCGACACCGAGCGCCAACTGGTGAACGTCGTGGAGGAGATGGCGATTGCCGCGGGCGTACCGCGGCCACGGATCTGGATCGTTCCGGACGAAGACCCGAACGCGTTCGCTACCGGTCACGATCCGCGCGATTCGCACATCGCGGTGACCAACGGGCTGCTGCGGATCTGCAACCGCGACGAGCTCCAGGGGGTCATCGGGCACGAGCTCGGCCACGTGAAAAACCTGGACGTCCGTCTCATGACGACGCTGGCCGCCCTGGTCGGCGCCGTGCTGCTCGTCCGTGACGGCATGGGCCGGATGATGGGCCGGGGCAGACTGCCGGTGCGCAGCAGCGGCCGTCGGGGGAAAGACGCCGGCCCGCTGCTCGCGATCCTGCTCGCTCTTTGGGTCATTTCCTGGATCATCGCGCCGCTCGTCACGCAGCTGCTCGCGATGGCGGTGAGCCGGCGGCGCGAGTATCTGGCGGACGCGATGAGCGCGCAATTCACGCGGAATCCGCTCGCACTGGCGAGCGCGCTCCAAAAGATCGAATCGGCGGCGGCACCGACCGAGTCGATCAAGAGCGGCGCCGCGCACCTGTGCATCGCCGATCCTCTCGGACGGCCACTCACGAACCATGAAGGCTGGCTCGCCGATACGTTCGCCACGCACCCGCCGATGAGCATGCGGATCTCGCGCCTCAAGGGCATGGGATACGCGCAGCTGAAGAAGGAGGGAGGCTCATTCACGAGTTCCGCGCTCGGCTAAGCCGCTACAAGAAGCAGGAGCCGCGCCTGGCGCGTCGAGCGCTCGCCGACGATCCCGCGATCACCGCCGCCGTCCGTGCGCACATGGCCGAGCATGGACTCCCGGAGCAGGCGGTCCGGCGGCAGGTCCGCAAATACCTCGATGAAATCATCCCGCATTTCAACGTGCTGTCGTATTACCGGATCGGCTATAACGCCGCAAAGATCCTCGTAAATCTGCTGTACAAGGTGAGCGTCGACTACCAGGATGAGCGAGCACTCGAGCAGATCCCCAAGCGGGACGTCGTCGTGTACCTCATGAATCACCGGTCCAATGCCGACTATGTGGTCGTGGCGTACGTGCTGGCGCGCGGCGTGCATGTCAGTTACGCCGTGGGCGAGTGGGCGCGGGCCTGGCCGCTCGAATACGTGTTCAAGTCGTTCGGGGCGTACTTCATCAGGCGCAAGTTCCGCGAGCGGCTGTATCACACGGTGCTGGAGCGCTACGTGCAGCTGATCACGCGCAACGGCGTCACACAGGGGATCTTCCCCGAAGGCGGGCTGTCGCGTGACGGCAAACTGCGCCCGCCCAAGCTCGGGCTGCTCGACTACATCTGCCGCACGATCACCGATCCCACGTTCGATCGCGACATCTGGTTCGTGCCCGTCGCGTTGAACTACGATCGCGTGCTGGAAGACCGCTCGCTGATTCGCGAGCTCATTGCAGCAGGAGATCGCCCCGGGCGCCTGGCACAGCTCGGCACCGTCACGTCCTACCTCGTCAGCAACACGGTGCGCCTGTTCACGGGGCGCCTGAAACGGTATGGCCGCGTGGCGGTAAACTTTGGGACGCCGCTGTCGCTGCGTGCCTGGCTCGCGACTGCGCCCGCCAACGTGCTGACACTGCCGAAGGAGCAGCGCCTGCCCCAGCTGGAACGGCTCGCCCGCGAGATGCTGACGCGCATTGGCGCGATCATACCGGTCACGCCGGTGCCACTGGCCGCCGCGGCGCTGCTCTCATTCGGTCAGACCGTCATCACCAAAGACGCGCTGCTCGAGCGCATGGACCAGCTGCGCGACCGCCTCAGGGAGGTCAACGGCAAAGTGGTGCGCGGTGGAGCGCGCATCGCAGAAGTCTGGGATCGCGCCTGGCGGATGCTGCGGATGCGCCGGTTGGTTGTCGTGGATGGGGAATCGCTGGTGATTCTGCCCAGAGGACGACCACTGCTGGAATACTACGCCAATTCAATTGCTCATTTGGTACCGATTCGTGGTCCGCGGTTGCCCTTCCATAAGGCCCACGAAAGTGACCCAAGCCTCCCGAGACTATTGCCTCGTTCCGGCTTCTAAAAAACCGAAGCCCCCGGGACGGCTCGATAGTCGCCCGGGGGCTCCGACACATTGGCTACCCGGAGTCGAGGGCTTGCGCCCTTCGTTCTTCTCTCCACCGCCACCTATGGACTGTTTCGTCCTCGGTAGGGCAAGCAGAGGCCCCGGCTTCCATCCCTAGGCAACCCCGTCGGGTCGCCCAGTTCACCAATGTGAGTGCTACGGGTCAGATCGGGTCGCGGACCGACCTTCCGCACTGCACGTCGAGGCACCATTTCGACGTGGCTGAGGCAACGCGACTGGCCCCAGCTGTCCGACCCGGTGAGCCTGCTCCCGGATCAACGAGCGCCTGAGCCCTTGGTTGCATCGGCGCCCTCCCCGGAATTTCCGTTCGGACTCGCTTTGAAGGCGTTGTCAGGACGCCAGGTCCCAACCCTTCCCTCCATTGCGCGTGAGGTGAATATAGGGGTGCGCGAAAAACGCGCAAGTGCCGATGTTTATTCGGGTTAGCTCACTTCGATGTGCATGACATGTGGAGAGTAAAGACTGTTTCTACAACTTGTTCCGGCTCTCATCCACACGATGTGGAGTTGTGAATCCACAGCACGCACCTTCCCACATCGGGGTATTTACCCCTCGACAGCCACCTCGCAGTAGGCAAACGGCTGGTCTGAGTCTACCGGGATGAATAGAAATCCGGCGCCACTCGTGGCGTACCAGCCCGCGAGCAGCTGCGTGGAGCGGCCGACAGCGGGCTCGGCGAAGAGTGCCTGGGTCCAGCGACGAATGTGACGCAGCTCCGGTGCGCGACGTGACAAGAGACTCAATGCGGCGCCGAGTCCGTGCGTCGCGCGCAGAAAATGCGCCATCGCGTGGCCGCGTTGTGCGAAAATGTATGAGCGGACTCCCGGCTCATCATAGAGCAGGGTACCTTCGTATGGGTCTGCGGGCGGCGCATCCATGCGCGGACCGAAGTACACGAAGACACGGTTGTCGCCGTCCCTGCGCTCCACGACGACGGCGGCGGAATCCGGGCCGAGGCGAGCGGCAACCACGAGATCCTCGGCTGCCAGAATGCCGACCTGGGCGGTCCACTCGAGCGCCGCGAGTGCTTGATCGAGTGGCAAGCCGACCGCGTCGTCGTAGGCGATGAGGCGCGGCGCTTCACCGGCACGCTGGAAGAAATGCGCAAGCGCGTCGGCGCGGTCCTCAAAGGTCCGCATGATGCGGGTAGTTGCGGGAACGGCCATCCCGGGATAATAACGGAGCCGGAATTCAACTGTTAGAGGAGCGATCCGATGTTGCTGGGCTTGGTGATGGTGATCACGGTTGTCACGTATCCGCAAGACACCGTTACGCACAAGGATTCAGTGACGACGCCGATCCCGGCGCCGGTGCCGGCACCGCCGCCGACGCCGAC
>DASWCE010000033.1:0-28856 GCA_036390255.1 Gemmatimonadales bacterium
ACGTGGCTCGCCGACGAAGCCCTCAGCTGTCAGCCGCCGGCCGTCAGGAAGCTCGATCGGCTCGCCTTTAGCCACCTTTCCCCATAACGGGCCTTCGGGGATGCCGGCGGTTTTGGCCTTCTCGACGTCGAAGCGACCGCGGCGCACCTGCTCTTTGATGACGTAACCGAGCGATGGGCCTCCGCCGTGCTCAGTGGGAAACGCGTAAATGTCGTACCCTTCCCTCTTCCCCCGTCCCCCGTCCCCAATCGTGTCGCCGGCCTTCACCTCAGTGATCTCAACAGGAAACGGCACGCGTTCAACGCCGAGCTGGAGCGCAGTACTCAGAACCTTCTTCGCGCCTTTCGGGCCATAGAGAAACAGCGGCTCCGGTCTGCCCTGCAGACCGAGAGTCCGAATCAATCCAATGACGCCGAGAAAATGATCGGCGTGAAAGTGCGTGAAGAAGATTTCGGACAACGCAAAGCTCACCCCGTAGCGCATCATCTGGCGCTGGGTCCCCTCGCCACATTCGAACAGCAGCGTCTCGCCCTCGCGATGGATGGCGAGGCCGGAGACGTTGCGTTCAACTGTGGGCCGGGCGGCGGACGTGCCCAGGAAAGTGACGGTGAGCATGGAGGGCGAATATAAACGGTTAGAACATCAGCCTCAGCAACAGAGTTTCACTCTCACCACCCCCGGCTTCATGTATTTGTCGGGATGCTCCCGGAGATCGTTCAGCAGCGCCGTCAGCGAGGCCGATAGGTCGCGCAGATTGGCGTACATCACGGTGTCCGACGCCATCCGGCCCAGCGTCCCCTCGCCGCGATTGATGCGGCTGAGCAGCGTGTCCAGCTGCGCCGTCGTATGGCCGAGCTGATTCGTGAGCTTCGCGAGATTCGTCGAGATGGAGTCGATGTTGCGGCCCGTCCCCGAGGACAGCATCGAGTCCACTCGCTGCATCACCCGCTCGGTCGCCTGCAGCGTGCGCGTGGTCTGTTTGACGAATGGGCCCTCGGGTGCGTTCGCCAGCGTGTTCATCGCCCGCTGGGTGACGACGAGGGTGTTGTGGATGTCTTCGCCCAGCCGATCCGAAACAATGTTCGCCGCGTTCTCCATCAGCTCGTTGGCACGGTTGGCCACGCCCTGCGCGACGTCTGTGATGTCCGGCTGGTTCGACCCCGCGATCGTCCGGCCCCGCGCGAGCACCTCCTCACGCGAGCCGGGGTTGTAGTCGACAAACTTGGCGCCGAACAGATCCATCGCGGCCACCGCGGCGCTGGCGTCGATGCGCGGCGCGACGTCCTTCGACAGGTCCAGCGTGACGCGCACGCTCTTCACTCGCTCGAGCGCCACGCGCGCGACCCTGCCCTTCTTCACGCCCGACACGAGCACGGGATCGCCCTGCTTCAATCCCGCGACGCTCTCGAACATCACGTCCACGGTGATGCCGCCGGTGCGCAGCGAGCGCCCGGTGAAGTAGAACATGGCGGCGAGGAAGAGGCCGACGGTGACCAGCACGATCGCTCCGACTCCGACTTCCTGCTTGTACGTGAGGTCCATTAGTGCCCGCCCATCCGCCTTTCCGTTGTCGGCGCCTCATTCGCCTGGATCACGGCCATCTCGAGGTCACGTTCCAGGAACTGCTGCACGACCGGATCCTTGGACGCGACGATCTCCTCAGCGGTGCCGACCGCCCGGATCTTCGCCTGCGCAAGCAGCGCGATGCGGTCGGCGACGCGGAAGGCGCCCCGCACGTCGTGCGTCACGACGACGCTCGTCACTCCGATCTCCTGCTGCAGCCGCTCGATCAGCGAATCGATGATGTCGGCATTCACCGGATCGAGGCCCGACGTCGGCTCGTCGTACAGCAAGTAAGTCGGTTGGCCGGCGATCGCCCGGGAGATGCCGACGCGCTTGCGCATGCCGCCCGACAGCTCCGAGGGGAGCTTGTCGCCGACATCCTCATTGAGGTTCACGAGGCGCAGGCATTCCTTGACGCGCTGAATGCAGTAGTCCCTATCGGCATACCGCTGCTCATCGGTAATGCCGAGCCGGATGTTCTCGAAGACGTCCATCGAATCGAACAGCGCGCCGTTTTGAAAGACGTAGCCGATGCGGCTGCGCAGGTGCGCCAGCTCCTTGCGACCGAGGAGCGGGACTTGCTGCCCATCCACCCAGACCTCACCGGAATCAGGCTTGATGAGCCCGATGATATGCTTGAGCAGCACGCTCTTGCCGACGCCAGAGGGGCCGAGCAGCGCGACCGTCTCTCCGACTTCCACAAAGAAGTCCACGCCGTCGAGCACCACGTTGTCCACGAAGCGCTTGGAGACCTTCTTCAGCTCGATGCTCACTTGGCGGTCCCCAGGATCAGCTTCGTGAGGATCGTGTCGAGCAGCAGGATCGCCACAGACGCGGCAACAACCGCCTGCGTCGTGGAGCGTCCCACCCCTTCGGCCCCCTGCTGTGTATTGAAGCCGATGTAGCAGGGGATGATCGTGACCGCTCCCGCGAACGCGTACGACTTGATAAGCGAATACCACAGGTCGAGGGGTCTGAAGAAATACCGCGCGCCGAACTCGAAGTCCGCGTAGGTCAGGCCGAGGGAGGACCGGGCGGTGATGTACCCCACCACGATGCCGAAGGCGTTCGCCAGCATCACGAGCGCCGGGATCGCGATCACTCCCGCGAGGATCCGCGGCAGAAGCAGGTGGGTCACCGGTGAGCGGCCAAGGCTCTCGAGGGCATCGATCTGCTCGGTCACCCGCATGCTCCCCAGCTCGGCCGCATAGCGCGCCCCGATCCGGCCAGCCAGGATCAGCCCCGTGAGCACCGGGCCCAGCTCGAGGATCATCGACTCCGAGATGACCCCGCCCGCCACATAGAGGGGCAGCTGTCCGGTAAACTGGTAGCCCGCCTGGAGGCTGGTCACGGCCCCGGCAAACCCCGCTACCAGCAACACGATAAACGCGCTGCCGTAGCCGACGGCGATGGTCTGCTGGAGGGTGCGGGACAACCAGACCCGCCATTCCAGAATGCCGCGCACCAGGTCCAGGAGCATAAAAAAGAAGCGCCCCGCGTGGCTGGCGCTGCGCAGCGACCACCGCCCGACATATCGCCGCAGGTCGAGGGCCGCGGTGAAAGCTCTCATGGGCCTGTATCTTGTGTACGCATGGCCCCCCCGTCTACCCCTCAGGTACGGAAGCTCTTTATTCGCAAGCTATTGGCCTGGTATAAGAGGAAGGGCCGCGAACTTCCATGGCGAGAGACTCGCAACCCCTATGCCATCCTCGTCTCCGAGTTCATGCTGCAGCAGACACAGGTGAGCAGGGTGCTGGAGTACTACCCACGCTTCATGGCCCGCTTCCCCACGATCGATCACCTGGCCCGCGCTCGACCCAAAGCGGTGATGGAGCAGTGGGACGGGTTGGGCTACTACGCGCGTGCCCGCAATCTGCATAAACTCGCGCGCGAGGTTACACGCCGGCATGTCGGCGCGTTGCCCAGCGATCCCGAGGCCCTGCGGACACTACCCGGTGTCGGGCGGTACACAGCGGGAGCGGTCGCATGCTTCGCGTACGAAAAACCGGTAGCCGCGGTGGACACGAATGTGAAGCGAGTGCTGCAGCGAGCGTTTGCACCGGAGGATGTGTGGCGGTGTGCCGAGGCGATCATGCCGGCGACAGGGAAGGCAGCTTGGAAATTCAATCAAGCGATGATGGAGCTCGGGGCCCTGGTCTGTACGGCCAGAAAACCGAAGTGCCCTGAATGTCCCGTCAGGAGTGGTTGTCTAACAGGTCGCGCAGCGGTGCGAA
The DNA here is from genome assembly GCA_036390255.1 of Gemmatimonadales bacterium. GTDB lineage: Bacteria > Gemmatimonadota > Gemmatimonadetes > Gemmatimonadales > GWC2-71-9 > 20CM-2-65-7. The sequence goes on from DASWCE010000033.1 coordinate 3,798, forward strand.
TTCGTAGCCCGCGTTCCGCGCGTCCTCGATAATCCCTGGTAACGCGTGAGCCGTTTGCATGCGGTCCCCCTCGGGATCGTAGCCGTCTCCATCGTGGAGGAGGACAATCGCACCCGGCCGTAATCTCCTTCTCACTCTGCGTCGAATCTCGTCCCCTCCCGGTCGCGCCGTATCGAACACGCCAAACGTCCAGCCGAATACCGTGTAGCCGAGCTCTCGCGCGGCGGCGCGCAGGTAGGGGCTCCGATATCCGTGCGGAGCGCGAAACGCGCGCGGGCGTTCTCCCGTCGCCCACTCGATGGCCTGGTGTGCCACTTCGAGCTGATGGCGGAGGCGTTTCCGTCCTACGAAATGCAGCTTCACATGGTTGTGCGTGTGATTGCCCGCCATGTGACCCTCGCGCACGACCTTGCGCGCGAGGGCGGGAAAGCGGCGCACATGATCACCCACCATGAAAAACGCCGCGGCAACGCGCTCCCGCGCCAGTGTTTCCAGGATCGCGTTGGTGGCTCGCTCATTGGGACCGTCATCGAAGGTCAAATAGATTCGCTGCTTGCGTGGCCCGCGCTCCACCGAGGGCCCGAACAGCAGATCGAACCCCATCATCCGGTCACCCGCCTGTAAACCGCGAGGACACGTTGCGCCACTAGCGGCCACGCGTGGAGCTCCGCGACTCTCCGTCCCTCCTGCATCATCGTCTCACGCCGTTCGGCATCGTCCAGCAGCTCGTTCACGGCCCGTCCCCACGCATCGGGGTCGCCGGGTGGGGCGAATACGGCGTGCGCTTGCCCGGCGAGATCACGGAAGGCCGCAATGTCCGAGACGACCAGGGGCGTGCCGCATGCCATCGCCTCGAGCAGCGTCACCCCGAACGAGGCCCGCGTGGTTGGACAGAGGTAGACGTCGGCGCCACGATAGTAGCCCGGACGGTCGCCGTTGGCGTAACCCGCGAAGTGAACGCATGGTCCGAGTCCTCCCCGGCGGGCCACGCGCTCCATGCGCGAGCGCCACGGACCGTCACCCACGACCGTCAGTTGCGCTGCGGGATGGCGCTCGAGGATGCGCGGCATCGCCGCGAGTACGGTGCCGAGATCGTTGCGGGGCTCGATTCGGCCGAGCCACAGCAGCCGCGGCCCGAGGGGCTCGGCGGGGGGGGGCCGACGACCGAGACTGGGACGGAAGAACGTCGTATCCACACCGTTCGGAATGATCTCCCAGGGAGCGGTGAAATAGCGCGCCATCGCATCGCGCGCGGCACTGCTGACCGCGATCGTGGCGGCGTGGCGATCGAGCATCCGTTGCAGCGGCCGGCGGAAAACGTGACACCCGATCGAGCGGGGGAACCAGGTGTGGAACGTGGCGACGACGGGAATGCCGGCGCGCCAGGCGGCCCGCGGCGCCACCAGACCCAGCGTGGGATTCAGGCCGCCGTGCACATGCACGATGTCGAACCGCTCCTGGCGAAACAGCGCCTCGAGCCGGGCCGTGAGCCGCCAGCCCACGGTAATCCGTGCGACTCCTCCATTCGCGTAAATCACGAGGCTGGTCCCAATGCGCCGCACGTCGGCATGCTCCAAGTGCTCGCCCTCGTCCTTCATCTTGGAGGTCACGATGGTGGTGGAGTGACCGAGGCCATCCAGCTCCCGTGCGAGATGGTGTACGTGCTCCGGCACGCCGCCGAGCTGCGGATAGTAGTCCTCCGCGACGAGCGCGATGCGCAACGGCGTCACCGGGCCCGCTCCGCCAGCCGTTCGACCGCGGACACGACAGCCGCGGGACGCTCTTCCTGGAGGTAGTGGCCGGCGCCACGCTGGCTGTCCACCGCGAATGAGAGGAGGGAGTGGTTCATGAGCGCGACTTCCTCCGGCGGCACGTCGCCGTCATGGTGCGCAGTCCCGACCACCAGCGTCACGGGACACGCGATTTTCCCGAGGCGCGGCCCAAGCTTCGCCGGCTCGCGCGCGCGCGACATCGCGAGCAGCGTCCGGAGTGTCGCATTGAAGTCGCGCGCTTCACCGAGCGTGTAGCCCAGGACGACGCCGTCCGTGACCCACGAGCGGTCGCCGGATGAGTCGAGCAGCATGCCGCGAACCTTGCGGCGGATGAGGTTGATCCCGCCGAGCAGCTTGATCCACGGCACGTAGCGCATCGCGCTGCGGAAACCGGGTGTGGTCGCTTCCTCCGTCGGGCCGCCCTCGAGCGACACGATGCCGCGCACGAGGTCAGGTCTGTCGAGCGCGAGCCGGAACGCCATCGCCGCGCCGAGCGAATGGGCGAGCACGAGCACGGGCCCGGAGCCGAGCGAGTCGAGCACGGCGGCAAGCCGGCGGGACTGTGCGGCGAGCGAGTAGTCGGCCTTGGGCGGCCGGCTCGAGAAACCGGTCCCGAGTGGCTCGATGACGATCGGCCGGAATCCTTGCGCGGCGAGCAGCGGCAGGACTTTCCGGAACGTGAAGGCCGCACCGAACAGTCCCGGCACGAGGGCGATCGGCCGGCCGTTCCCCGGCCACGCCTCGACGTGCATTGTCTCCGCCGCTGCCACGACGACGTACGGGTGCTGCGGAGCGTCTCCAAGCATCAGGGAGTCTCGAGACGCGCGGCGGCGCGCGACGCGACCGTATTCAGGTCACCGCCCAGCGTATCCATGTCACTCTGAAAGCGACAGTCGATGATCAGGAGTCCCACAACGTAAGCGGCTAGATTGACGATAAAAATGATCGAAAAGATCAGCGGGTACGGCACCCAGATTCCGAAGTAGAGCGCGAACCGTTTGACGCCCGGATCGAGCCTCGATCGATCGACAATCGTGGTGAGCAGGAGGACCGCGACCGACGCGAGCACCGCGAGTTTCAGCGACACGAGCCCGCCCACCGCACAGCCAAGGAAAATCGCAATCTCCGACGCGCGATCGAGCCAGGTATCGAGCCGGTGGCCAGCTTCGGATACGAGGCCGAACTGGCGCGCGATGCCGCCGTCGAGCGCGTCCAGCACCTGGCCGATCGCGACGAGCACGAGCGCGGGGACGACGCGACCGGTCGCGAACACGACGCCGGCCGCCGCGCTCACCCAAAACGCGGCCCAGGTCACCTGATCGGGCGAGAGCCCGAGGGTGACGTGCAGGAATCGCAGGACTGGGCGAACGCCGCGGTCTAAAGCGGAGCCAAGAACAGGAGCAAATTCATACATAGCAGCACCACGATGAGAACGGCTTCCTTCGTCTTATCCGAGACCCCTAAGTGAAACCCTTGAGTCACGAGCGGCGAGTATGGATACCATGGCATTTTCTCGTAGCCGACGCTGTAGTCCATGACCAGGTGGATCAGGAAGAAGAGCGCCGGCACCCACGTGCCCAGGAAAAAGCACAGCGGGATGATCCACAGCAGCGCAACCGGTTCTTGCAGTGAAGTGCGCCAATAATACCCCAGTTGTCTCCGGCGACCAACCGCGCGCAGGTAGAACGGCGCTTTGATCGCGTGGTCAAGATCCACGCCGACGCCGAAGACGTAGGCGAGCACAGCGTCGCTGCCCGTGAGCTTGAAGACTCGCACACCGAGCGTCGTCGCGAGCGCGTGAGTGACGATGGTCATACTGGAGGTGCGGCAGAGGCGGCCCGCGGTACCGGCGCGCCAATCCCCACGATCAGGAGCAATCCCACTGCAATCCACGCGAAGTCGCGCACGCGTCCGACGATCGACGTGTACAGACCGAGCTGGGGATCGAGGCCGAACAGATTGAACAGCCCGTAGTAAGCCCCCTCGCGCGCCCCGATCTCGAACGGCACCATGAACAGGAGGTTGCCCGCGATCGCTTCCAGGCCCCCGATCGTGAACGCCTGGAGGTATCCGAGCCGCAAACCCAGGCTTGCAACGATCAGCACGATCTCGAGCATGAAAATGCAGCGGCTCAAGTACTCGAGCGCGATCGCCCACACAAACCTCATCGGTTGGCGGTGATAGAAACCCGTGATCTGCTGATCCAGCTCGATGAGCATGGCCCGCTTGGGCTCGAGCCGCGCGGTAAGACGACGAACGAGCGGCACTTTGCTCGTCCAATTCAGAATGCGCTCGAGTACCCCACTGCGGTGGGCTGACAGGAACAGCGCGATGACGAGCAGCAACAGCACACCGATAATACCCAGTACCACCAGGACTGCAGCCGGCGTACCGCCTGGCAGCAGGGCGAACGCGAGGACAACCGCGGTGAACCACACGAGTACGTACGTAAGCGAATGCAGCATCTTGTGGAGGATGACCGATCCGGCGGCCTGTCGCTTGCCGAGCCACGGTGCCACCGCAACAGCGCGGAACGGCTCACCGCCCGCGTTGATGACGGGTGTGAGAAAATTGAGTGCGCCGGCGGATATCAGAATGGCGTAGCTACGCCAGTACGGCGGCCGCTTGAACTCTTCCATCGTGAGCTGCCAGGCGAGCGCGCTGCAGGCGTAGACGAGAGCATAGAGCAGCACGATCGGCACGAACATGAGGCCGGTGCGCCCCGCGTCGGAGAGGAGCTGTCCCGCGCCGATCCGTGCAACGAGATAGCCGAAGACGCTCGCGCCGAGAACAAAGAGGGCGATCTGAAGCGGCCGATTCATTCGACCGCGGCGTACGAGGCCTCGAGCACCGCCGCGACTTGCGCGATATCGGCCAACGGCCGGGCGCCGTCGCCGGTATCGAGCGTCGTCGCGAAATCATGGAACAGCTCCGCAAACCATTTCGCGTACGAGGCCTTATCGAGCTCGGCGGTGTGGTCGAACGACTGCGTTTGGCCGTTCCGCTCCAGCGTCAGAATGCCGCCGCTCCACGTGATACTGCCCCGCTCGCCGCTGAAGCGAATCTCCGTTTCACGGCGGCGTGCGGCCCACGTGAGAAACATCGTCGCCATGCGATCTGGGTACTCGAACACGAGCTGCGCGGTGTCCTCCACGTCGTAGGCGCCGTGCCGCAGCCGGCCGGTCCAGGCGCGCACCGCCTGCGGCGGACCCGCGACGTCCAGCAGCTCGTACACGAGGTGGGTGCCATGGTCGAGCAGCACGCCGCCACGTCCAGCGGCCCGACGCCCGCGCCACGGCACAGTGTCGGCACTGGCACCCGGATCGGCGCCGAGACGATACACGCGAAACTCCGCGAGATACCAGCGTCCGATCACCCCCGCGTCGAGCCACTGCTTCACGCGGCGCCAAACCGGATTGAAGCGGTATTGGTGACAGGGCATCACCACGCGGCCGGCATTGAGCGCCGCCGTCGCCAATTCGGCCGCCTCAGAGCGATTCACTGCTACTGGCTTTTCGCACAGCACATGGTATCCCTGCGACAGTCCCCACAGCGACATCGCGAGATGAGACGAGGTCGGCGTGCAGATGTCCACGAAGTCTACCGGACCCAGGTCCGACAGCCGGTCGGGACGAGATAACAGCGGAATACCGTCGAACGTAGACGGCGCGTTCGGCGCATCGTCCACGATGCCGACGATCTTGAGACGTGACGCCACGGTCGGATCGGCTTGAAACGCGGGCAGGTGGCCCGAGCGGGCGATTCCCCCGAGACCGACGAGGACGCCGCGATAGACGCGGGCGTCAGGCGAGTTGCGGGGGGGCATCGACTCTCGGTTCACGCTCGTGCGCGCGAATCAGGACAATGAGCACGAGGTTCAGTGGCCCGACCACGATCCAGCAGTAGGCCGCAGGCCAATGCGGCACCGCCGTCAGCGCGAGCAGCAAGAAGCGAATGTTCTGCGCGATCCACGCACACCCCTGCACCACCCCCCGCTGCCGCTCGGCCCACGACCGCCGCAGGGACTCAGGCACCTCGCGACCGGCGAGCGCGCGCGCCAGTGCAGTCGTGCGGGGGAACAGCCAAGCCTGGCGGCGTGTGTAGTCGCCGTAGATCCACGAGGTCATCCGCTCCCAGACCGACGCGCCGCCGCGCGGCGCCTGGTCGGGGAGGTCGAGCTCGTCACCCTTCCCGACGGCAAAGCGCAGATATGCCTGGCGAATGAAGTCGGCCGCGGCTGCCTGGTAGGAGTGCGAGAACAGCGCCGCGATGGCGAGCGCGACCCCGCCCCACCCCCAGCCGGCGGCGTACAGGCGCGCTGCGAGGTGCCCGTACAGGCTGACGAATCGTCCGGTGTCGGCGAGGCCATCCAGGACCCGGCCCATGCGGGTCGACGTGCCGCGCATCCGCGCGAGCTGCCCGTCCACGCTGTCCAGCACGTCGGACAGGATGAACAGGAGCACACCGGCCGCGTTGACCAGGGCACTGCGATACCAGAACAGGTGACCCGCGAAGACGCCCAGCACCAGACTCGCGAGCGTCACGGCATCGGCCGAGATGCGCGTCGGCAGCAGCGCGGTCGCTAGGCGCCAGCCGACCGGCCGGAAAAACCGGCGGTCGGCCCACTCCTCTACGACTGGACCTTTACTGGCGTACACGGACGCTGGCCTCTTCGAGCACCGCCTTCACCGTGGCGAGGGCCTCCATGGCCTGCTCGTCCGTGATGACGAGCGGCGGGTTGATGCGCACTTCGGGGTTGTAGATCATCGCGATGACGCCGCGGGCGAGCAGCGTTTCGAAGATCCAGCGTGTGAGCTTCTTGTCGAGCAACTCCCGAGTGCCGGGGACCACCAAATCCATGCCGATCATCAGGCCGCGACCGCGTACGTCGCTCACAATCGGAATCTCATCTTCCCAGCGCTGCATTTCCGCGAGCATCAGCGCGCCGAGCCGGCGGCTGTGCTCGACGAGCCCCTCTTCGACGATCGTCCGGATCGTGATGTGCGCCGCCGCCGCCGCGAGCGGGTTGCCGCCATAACTCGACGAGCTGCCGCTCGGATTGGCCCACGGCTTGGAAAACGCGATCGGCTCGCGGATGACGATGCCGCTGACCGGGAAACCGCCACCAAAACCCTTGCCGACGAGCAGCACGTCGGGCACGACGGCATCGTGCTCGACCGCGAACATTTTACCGGTCCGCCCGAAGCCGGTGATCATCTCGTCGCAGATGAGCAGGGCGCCGATTTCGGTGGCGAGCGCGCGCAGCTCGCGCAGGTAGCCGGGCGGCGGCACGACGTTCCCCGCGGTGCCCTGCACCGGCTCGACAATGATCGCGGCGATATCGTTCGTCGTTTCGAGCGCGATCTTGGAGCGCACGAAATCGACGCAGTGCCACTGGCAGGACGGGAACGTCTTGCCGAACGCGCAGCGCGCGCACGACGCGTACGGACTCGAGTAGTTGCCCGGCGCGAGCGGCCCGAGGCCGTGCTTGAAGCTGCCGGAGAGGAGCGGCAGCACGCCGCCCGTCTTGCCATGGAATCCGCCCCAGAACCCCATGATCTCGTGCCGCCCCGTCGCCGCCTTCGCGAGCCGCACCGCGGCTTCGACGGCCTCCGCACCGCTCGAGTAGAGCTGCGTGCGGTTCAGATCGCCGGGCGCGAGCTCGGCGATCAGCTTCACGAGGGCGGCGCGATGCTCCGACGTGAAGCTCCCCACGTGCACCCGCTCGAGCTGCTTCGTCATCTCGGCGACGTAACGCGGATGCGCATAGCCGAGGCTCGCGACACCCACGCCGGCGAGCAGATCCACGTAGCGATTGCCGTCGATGTCCCACAGGATCGCGCCTTCGCCGCGATCCATGCAGAGCTTGCTGAAGAGCGCCACGCTCTGCGTCCCTGGCGCGAGGTACTGCGCCTCGAGCTCGAAGACGCGTTGCGATTCTGACTGTGTTACGAGATCGATCATCCCTGTTTTCCGTTCGAGGCTTTTTCGTCGATATAGGAAGCTATCGCTTCTGCGGCAGCGGCGCGCACGGGAGCAAACGACGGCCAGTCGTTGAGGTCAATGAGCACGGGCGCGTCGGGCTGGGGGAACGCGACATCGCCGCCGAACACCTCGAGTCCGACGGCGCGCGCCGCCGCGAAGACGAGGTCCTTGAGACTCTGCTCGGAGATTTCAACGCGGCGCGGATCTGCTGCATACCACGAGAAAAAGCGGCCGTCGGCGACAGCGTAGAATTTCACGATCGGCCCGCCGACATGGGCCTGCAACGCCACGCGCGATACACCCCGCTGCGCGAACCCCGCGATGGCGTCCGTCACGCCTGCTTCTTTGGCGGCCACGACGTCCGCGCTCGTCTCCGCGTGCACGTCACCGCGCTTGACCCACACCGGCCGGCCGTCGCCGTTCAACTGATGCACGAGCGGCAGCAGTGACTGGGGGTCATCGGTCGGGACGATCAGGGTACGCGGAAACGCCAGGCCGGCGGCGTCCATGTGATTGACCAGACGGTGCCGGTGGCAATTGAGCACGCTCTCCGGCGGATTGACGGCCAGCGCTTCCCGCGGCACGAGATCGAGCAGGCGCTCCGATGCTGCCGGCCCCTGGCACATGTTCACGTACAGCTCCGCCGCGGGCAGCCGGCCCGCCGCGACTTCCCCCTCGCCAGCGCGAGACACCTGCCAGCCCCGTCGCTCCAACGCGGCGACGGTGTCGTCGAGGATGGCCGTGTCGTTGCGGCGATGCACCGTGGGTGAGTACGTCGGACTGCGATACAGCGCGACGAGACGCTTCATGGCTCGGCGCTCGCGGCTAGCCACCGTTCCGCCGCCTCGAGATCGCTCTTGTGATCGAGATCGATGATGCGGGGCACTTCGACCGTGGCGACAGGAGCCTTCAGCTCGACGAGCAGCCGCAGGAAGGCACGCATGCGATGCAGCGATGCGACCGCAACGGAGGCGAGCCGTCGTGCGACTGTGCTCAGCCCGTATACGCCGCCAGTTACCAGCAATGGCGCGTCCGGAGGGGTATCGAATATTCCAGTGGTCAGACCGTTGCCATCCCGCGTGACGTAGAGCGGCAGTTCGTCATCGACGAATGGGGTCACCGCCAGGACGGCGGCTGCTCCGGCCGCGAGACGCTCGGTCACACCGCGAAACACACGACGCCAATCCGCCGCGGGCATCACCGTGTCGACCATGGCGCAGAAGACCGGACCCGGCGGTACGATCGCGAGCCCGGCGACCAGGGTGTGCAGGGATGAAGGTGTCCGGCACGTCCGCACAATCGCGGGGGCGGGCAGCTCGACCGGTATGCCGTCGCGCACCATGCACGTGATCGAGTCGCACCCCAGCTCGGTGAACATCTCGACCAAATTGACGATCTGCGGCCGGCCCGCGACTTCCACCAACGCCTTAGGCGTCTCGACGCCTTCAGCGGCCAGACGAGAGCCGCGCCCGCCCGCCAGGATGAGTCCGTGCATCATGACTCGAGCACTCCGGCGAGATCGGACAGCGTCTCCAGGCGCACCGTCGGAATTCCCCGCTCGCGGGGTTTCTCCGTCTCGGGCGCGAGCCAGGCGGTCGAGAGGCCCAGCGCGGCGGCGGGGCGGATGTCGGACTCGAAATTGTCGCCCACCATCCATGCCGGGTTCGAGACGAGTCCGGGCCAGCTGAGCGCGTGCTGAAACAGCCGCGGGTCGGGCTTGGTGATGCCGACGCGCCCTGAATCCGCGACGACCGAGAAGAACCGCATGACGCCGAGCTCTTCGAGGCAGCGCTCGAGATTGCCCGAGAAGTTCGAGACGACGCCCAGGTGATAGGATTGGTGCAGCCGCTCGAGCAGCGCTTCGTTGCGGTGCACCACCGCGCAGGTCGACGTATGGAACTGATCTGCGATAGCTCGCGCAGAGAGACCGGCACCGTCCGACAATCGGGGGAGCAGCAACGCGGTTTGAGCGTCAATCATCGCGCGGAATCCCAGCCTCTCTATTCCTGAGAGCCGCTCGAGAGCTCGGTCCGACTCGCGAAATGCCCGGTCGAACGCCGCGAACGACTGTTTACCGCCTGCCGCGCGATACGCGGCGTGAAAACGAACGCTCCAACGGGCGCCGTCCGCATCCAGGGTCCCGCCGAAGTCGAAGAGAACCAATCCACGCACTCCGGAAACGACCCTCGAAAGGGGGGGATGGTCACACTGAAACAGACGCAGCGGATGCAAGAGACGCAACAAGTCTACGTTGGCGCAAGTCTACCGGAAGACGGTCCCCGAAATGAGGGCCAGGAGGGCGAAAACGCCTGCGAGCGTGGCAAAGATGGCTTGCCGCCTGCGGAGTCCCGTAAAGGATTCAGGCAGCTCGCCGCGTGCGTCCAGCTCGAGCCGGCCAAGCCGGGCGGCAGTGGGAGTCACGATCCCAATGATCACGATGGCGCCCAGCAGGCCAAAGGTCTGCATCGCCATGAGCCAGGTTGGAACGGTGGCATTACTGAAGTAGGGCACGGAGAGGACAATGCCACTTACCACTACGAGCACGGCCCCGGGGCCGATCAGATTGCGGGCCACGACGCTCATCACCCGGTAGACCACCAGGCGGTGGTCGGGCGGGAGGTGCTTGGCCGTGATACCGCAAAGCATGATGGCCAGGCCGCCGCCCAACCAGGCGACGAATCCCATGACGTGGAGGAATAGCCAGAAGCCCCTCACGTGCGGCTCAAGACTTCGGGCAACGGCTGGCGGCCCGCGAATCCCGCCTCCAGCTCGTGCCAGTGCGTAATCCGGTCTTCGCCGAACTTCCAGCACCACAGGATTTCACGCTCGTCGAGGCGGCCGTGGAAATCCACGAGCCCGAGATCAAAACCTTTGAACTCGCAGCCGATCTCCTCCAGCTCGCCGAGGAAGCCGTTGATCTTTGCCGCGACGGTATCGATCTGGGCTTTGAGAGCGATTTGCTCTTGCGATTCCCCCCAATCGGGGCGGGCCTGCGCCGCGATCAGCTCATACTGCGCGACCAGGTCTTTCCACTGGGGATAGACGCTCATGATGTCCTGCACGATGCGCTTGACTAAGGGAAGCGTGCGGTTCGCGTCGGCAAGAGTGAAGAACTTGTGAGGCACTACTCATTCCTGGATTTGGATGCCATCGATCTCTTCCGGGTGCGGTATGAAGCCAACGACTTTTTTCTCGCCATTGAGTACCACTATGGTTGACCGGACATGATGATCGGTCGGGTCCAGCTGCTTTGCCACCTTGTAACCCTTCAGCTCTGTCTCTGGCCTGACAACGGGTGTGTCGGTTCTTGCGTGATCCGCAGCCGAGCAATCCGTTGGATCGTGACCCGCTCCCACACAGCGAGCGACGATATCGCGATCTGAAATCGTGCCCATGTATCGGCGATCCTTGGGATTGTCCACCACAGGCACGACTGAGATGTTCTTTACGCGCATCAGTGCTGCAATCTCCGATGAAGTCGCGCCGGCGGCTGCCACCACGGGATCAAGGATCATGACTTCAGCTGCGCGCATTTGCCTATCCTAAAGCCTTTTTGGTAGCCTGGTAACCCATCTCCACATACTCCTGCACGCGATCGACGGCAAACGTCGCCTCCCGCTCGGCCACCGCACGCACGTAGATGAGCCGCGGCCCGTCCTTTGGCCAGTCCGCCAGCGTTCGCTCCGTCTGCTCCGCCATCATGATCCGCATCGCCTCGCCGTGCAGCCGCACGACGCGCGGAAGGCGGGCGGGCACGGGAGCATCCGGCGGTTGTGGCTGATCCCCGTTCGTGGAGGGACCGCGTTCATCGAAGCCCGGCCCCACGTTCACGGCGACGAAGAGATCCGCGTCTTTCTCGAGCTCGAGCGCCGGCCCCAGCGGCAACACGGCACGCAGGCCGCCATCACCAAGCCGCCGGCCGTCCGTTTCGAGCGGCGGGAAGTAGAGCGGGAGCGCGCACGACGCGTACAGCGCATCCGCCAGGTCGATATCCCGCTCGCGCCGTGCACGCCCGCCGAAGAGCAGCAGCTCGCCGCTGTCGAGATCGGTGGCCGTGACCGTCAGCGGGATGCGGAGGTACTCGAAGCGGGTCGTGGGGACGATCCGGGCGATCGCGGTTCGCAATGCGGACGCGGGGAACAGGCTGCGGGCGAACAGGCCCATGAGCAGGGCGAGCGGATCGAATGGCGCGACGTCCTTGCGCCGGATCCCCATCGCGCGGCGCCGCACCTGATCGAACGGCACGCCGGCGCCGAGGGCGGCGCCCACGACCGCACCCATCGATGTGGCAACGATGTGACTGGGCAGCAGATTGGCCTGCTCCAATGCCCGGAAGGCTCCCGCATGCGCGAGCGCCTTCGCACCGCCACCCGACAACACAAGTACGACTTTACTCACCCCGGCCTTGTTCGTAACGGCGTTCCATCACGCGTTTCGCGCGGCGCTTGGCGGCACGATCGTAGCGCCGCTTCTCATCGGGAGTCTCGGGAACGATCGGATCGACTTCCGTCGGCCGGCCGTTCTCGTCGAGCGCGACGTAGGTGACGTAGCACGAATTCGTGTGCCGCCGCTCGCCCGTCAGCACGTTTTCGGCGAGCACTTTCACGCCGACTTCCATCGACGTGCGGCCCGCAAAATTCACGCGGGCCATCGCGGTCACCAGCTCGCCGACGTGGATGGGCTCGCGGAAGTCGACCTTGTCAACGGAGACGGTCACGCACTCGCGATGCGCGTGGCGAATGGCGGCGACGGCGGCGACGCGGTCGACGAGGGCGAGAATATGGCCCCCGAAGACGTTGCCCATGATGTTCGCATAGTGCGGCATCATCAACTCGGTGAGCACCGACTCCGATTCGCGCGGATGACGGCCCTTCGGCGCGGCCATCAGTAATCCACGGGTCGCAGATAGAACTCGCCGATTGCAGTCTGGGACAGGACCGCGACCGTGGGCAGCCGGCGCTTCCAGTGCGTCGAGTCGAGACGCTTCCGCACGGTCTCCACCTCTTCCTTAGTAAAGCCGCGCGGCTGCTCTCCTCTGATAAGATGGTAGAGGATGCGGTCCGCGTTCAGGTACGAAACGCCGAGGTCGCCCTCATCGGTCTGCCCCTTGATCAGATCGGCAGTAGCCGGCTTGGCCACGATCGCCTCGGGTACCCCGACGTGGCGCGCGAGCGCCCAGACCTGCGTCTTGAACAGGTCGCCCAGCGGGTTCACCGGCGGAGCGTCATCGCCGTGCCAGGTGAAATAGCCGAGCAGTCGCTCCGACTTGTTGCTGGTACCGAGCGGCAGGGCGTTGAGCTTGGCGGAGAGGTCGAACAGGACGATCATCCGCTGCCGCGCCATCATGTTGCCCAGCCGGTGCGGATCGTGGTCACCGACCTGTTTCACCAGACCATCCACAGCATCGGAAATGTCGATCGTGAGAGATGGAATGCCGAGTCTGTCTATCACGAGCTGCGCGTGCTCTAGACTTTCGGGACTCGACGTACGGTAGGGCATGCGCACGCCGATGACGTGCTCTTTCCCGAGCGCTTGGGCGGCCAGGAACGCCGTGAGCGCCGAGTCGACGCCGCCGGAAAGCCCGACCAGCCCCTTTTTGAAGCCGCGCCGGCGCACCACTTCATCCTTCAGGAAGCTCACCAACCATTTGCGTGTGAGCTCGGGATCGATCGCGAGCGGATCGTCCTCCGCCGTTTGCTTCGCGACTACGTCCACGTGCGTGGTCCGTGGTGCGTGGTGCGTGGGACTACCGTTCGTGGCGGGATCGAATCGCACCTTCTCGTTCTGCTTATCGCCGCTCAAGCTCCGGGTGAGCACGGGGAGCGCGCTCTGAAGATCCGCCAGGAGCGGGGAATCGGAGCGCGCCGTCGTCAGCGCGTCGAGATCGATGTCGGCGGTGAGCAGCGCTTCCTCGAACAGCGGGCCGCGCGCCATGATGCGGCCAGTCGGATCGATCACCGCAGATGCGCCGGGGAATCCCTTGCCACCTTCGAAGCCGACCAGGTTCGCCAGCGCGACGAACACGCCGTGCTCTTCGGCGATGCCGCGCACGATGCGTTCCCAGCGCACCACCGAGGCCGGCAGCGTCTCGCCTTCGCAGTCCTCCTCGTCGCCCAGCCCGCGGGCTGGAGACGCACTGGGCACGATGACCAGCTGCGCGCCCTCGAGCGCCGCCACGGTCGCGGCGAGCGAGTGCCACGCATCCTCACAAATCAGAATCGCGGCCTTCCCACCCCACCCCGTCTCGAATGACCGCACGCCATCCTGCCCGCGATCCACGAACCGCTCCTCGTCGAACACGCCGTAGGTCGGCAGGAACACCTTGCGGTGCACGTGCCGCACTTCCGGCTGCTTCTTCTTGAGAGTGACGTACAGGGCGGAGTTGTAGATGTGATTTTGGAACCGCTCGTAGAATCCTACCACCACATCGATCGGTGTGCCCCCCCCCTCCCCGTCGTACGCGGCCGCCAGGTCTTGCGCCAAGGTGCCCGCCGTGACCGCCAGCTCCTTGACTCCGCCTTCGACGAAATAGCCGGACGTCGCGGTCTCGGGAAAGACGACGAGGTCGGGTTTGGGATCGAGGCGGGCCGCCTGCGTGATGACCGCGCCGATGCGCGCGACGTTCTCGGCGTATTCGCCTTTGGTCGGCCGGAACTGCGACAGTGCGAGGCGGATATGCGCCATGAGAGAAAGATATTAGCTTCCAGCAGGCGATGGAGTTCGCCTTAAACCGCCGCTTTCCGGGCTAATGACTCCTACCTGAACCATTCACGGCGGGAGTTTTCTTTTGACTATCCTGTATATCGCGCTGGGCGGCATCGCCGGCACACTCTCGCGTTACGGTCTCGAGGGATGGATTCAGAGCCGCACCGCGACCGGTTTTCCGCTCGGGACCCTCACCGTCAACGTCACGGGTTCGCTGCTGCTCGGATTCATCATCCGTGTGGCCACCGGCACGGCGCTGATTTCTCCCGACATTCGAGCGGCGGTGACGATCGGGTTCTGTGGCGCGTTCACGACCATGAGTACGTTCAGCTACGAGAGTGTCGCGCTGCTGAATGATGGCGACTACGTGCGAGCGGCACTTTATATGAGCGCGACGATTGCGGGCTGCGTCGGCGCCGTCATGCTCGGCGCGGCGCTCGGCAACAAACTCCTGTGAGGTCCCGATGACCGAACAATTCCGCGGCCAGCGCACGCTGATGCGCGTCTTCATCGGCGAGAGCGACAAATATCACGGCAAGCCGCTCTATGAGGCGCTGCTCGAGCGGTTTCGCACCAAAGGACTTGCCGGCGCGACCGTGCTGCGGGGCGTCGCGGGATTCGGCGCGTCCAGCAAGCTGCACACCGATAAGATCCTGCGACTGTCGATCGACCTTCCGATCATCATCGAGGTCGTTGAAACCGAAGAGGCCGTTCAAGCGATTCTGCCGGACCTGAGTGAGATGATCGGCGGCGGGCTGATCACACTGGAGAAGGCGAATGTGATTCTGTATCGGCCCGGGAAATAGCGAGCCAACTGAACCCCCACGTTACCAGCAGCACTGCGACCGCCTTCACCACGACGCTCGGCTGCGC
Organism: Gemmatimonadales bacterium; assembly: GCA_036390255.1. Classification (GTDB taxonomy): domain Bacteria; phylum Gemmatimonadota; class Gemmatimonadetes; order Gemmatimonadales; family GWC2-71-9; genus 20CM-2-65-7. The sequence goes on from DASWCE010000033.1 coordinate 19,133, forward strand.
GCGCAACGTCCCGTAGAACAGCGCCAGGTAGACCGCGATGAACAGCGCTGGGACAAACGGGTACAGCGGCGTCAGGAAGGGGGCGCCGGGGGCGCCGGGGGCGGGGCGCCGCGCCCGCAACTTGAAGAGTGACGCGACGGTCAGGCCATCAATCAACAGGATCAGCGCGACCGCGAGCGTGATCAGCTCGGTGAATGTGCCGCTCGCCGCCAGCGCCATCGACACGAGGCCGATCAGCGCCATCGCAGTCCACGGCGTCTCTCCCGCATTCACGCGCGTCAGCAGCGCCGGCCCGAGCCCGTCGCGCGACAGCCCGAAGATCACGCGCGGCGTCACGAATACGTTGCCATTGAGCGACGCGAGGACGACGAGCAGCGCCAGCGCGGCGATGATCACGCCGCCCTGCGTCCCGAAGATCGCCGTCGCGACGTCAGCGGCGACGAGGTTCGACGACGCTACCTGGTCGAACGGCAGCACATGGAGAAAGGCGGCGTTGAGCAGGAGATAGAGCACGCTCACCACCCCGATGCCAAGGAGGAAGATCCGCGGCAGCGTTCGCTCGGGCTCAACAACCTCCTCAGCGATCTTCCCCGCGTCCACCGATCCGTAGTAGGACCAGATCACGGGCGGAGCGGCTGCGGCGAGCGCGCTGAAGATCGCAATTCCGGTGGGCGCTCCGGGCAGCGCGCCGCGCCAGCCCGCGCCGTTGCCCGCGACGAATGCCATGAGAACCACACCGCCGAGCGCCAGCACCTTGGATCCCGCCACGATGTTTTGCACCCAGCGGCCGGCATTGATGCCGAGCAGATTGATGCCGGTGAAGGCGCCAACGATAAGCACGGCGATCCAGCGCGTCGCGCTCTCGGGCCAACTGGCGATCCGCGCGGCGAACTCGGCGGCCGCAACCCCGAGCGCCGCGATCGCCGCGGTGTAGATCACGAGCCCCTCGACCCACCCGACGACGAAACCCGCCCGCCCGCCGAACGCCTCGCGCGCGTACACGTACTTCCCGCCCGCTTTCGGATAGCGCGTGGCGAGCTCCGCGAAACACAGCGTGCCGAGGAACGCCAGCACACCGCCGAGCAGCCACGCGACAAACGTGAGCCAGGGTCGGCCGAGCTCGTGCGCAACGATACCCGGCGTCCGAAAAATTCCGGAGCCGATGGTGATGCCGACGACCATGGCCAGGCCGTCGAAAAGACGAAGCGACCGTTTCAGCTCGATCTTCACCGGCCGAAACGGTCGCCTGTTATGAAGCGTGACGCTAGATCAATGGAAGGTCACGCCGACCGCGAATTGCAGAATGCTCTGGTTAAAACCTCTGTCAGGATGACCCCACACATAGTTGAAGACCGGCGTAATTGACGTGTTCGCCGCAATGCGAACATCGTACCCAAGTCCGGCCGTTGCGCCCAAACCACTGTTACTGACGCTGCCGCCCCCTGGCTCACGGAGACCGTCGAGAACCCCACACCCGCGCGCAGAAACAACCCACTCGCCGGTTGCGGATAGTAATAGCCGGTGAGCGTGGCGTCTCCCACCGTTGTGGTAAAGCCGCGGTGCAATATTCGAAATGGACCCGCCGAATGCCAACAAGCGGCGGAACTCGTTGCGACACATGGGTAAGTACAAGGCCATGCGACTCTCGCTCCGCTTCGTCATCCCGCTCCTGATCGCCGTCGGCATTTTCGCCTACGGGGCGCTGCCGCTTGCGGACAAGCTGATGCTCCGCTGGTTCAGCCGGGACCTCGAGACGCGCGCCAATCTGATCGCCAACACCATCCAGGAGCCGCTGCAGGACTTGATTCGGACCGGTAACCGGGGCCGCATCCGGGAGTTCTTCACGCGTATCACGCAGGATGAGCGCCTGCTGGCGGTGGCGTTCTGCCCGCCCAATAACGGCGAGCCGGTGGCGACGACGACGCTGCCGCAAGAGGTGCGGTGCTCCGACCTGGACCGCTTCACCCAGCCGGCCGGCGATCTGCTGCAGACGGCAGGCGGTCCGGTGTTCGTATCGGTGCGTCCCCTCGTTGCCAGCGCGACGATAGCGGCAACGCCGATCGGACAGCTGGTGCTGGTGCACGACATGAGCTTCATCGCGCGCCGCAGCCGCGAGACGCGCGAGTATCTCTTTCTCTTCTTCGCAGGACTGGGCCTGATGGTCGCGCTCGTGACCGTGATCATCGCGCAACTGTCCTGGCGCGGCTGGATCCAGGGACTCCGCGGACTGCTGCGCGGCGAGACGCTGTTCCTCGCCCCGGGACGCGCGGGAGCTTTCCCCGCGACGCCGCCCGAGCTGCGGCCGATTGCGCATGACTTGCGCCAACTCATCGAAGACATCGAAGCGGACCACCGCTCCCGCGATGAAGACCGGCTCGGCTGGACGCCCAAGACCCTGCGGGAGATCCTACAGCGCGAGCTGCGTGGCCAGGAGGTCATCGTCGTTTCCAACCGCGAGCCCTACATCCACATGCGGCGCGGTGCCGTGCTCGAGGTGTGGCGCCCCGCGAGCGGGCTCGTCGCGGCACTCGAGCCGATTATGCGCGCCTGCTCCGGCACCTGGATCGCCCACGGCAGCGGGGACGCGGACCGCGAAGTCGTCGACGCGCACGACCGCTTGACCGTGCCGCCGCCGCCGGATAATCCGCAGTATCAGCTCCGCCGGGTGTGGCTTTCGCCGGACGAAGAAGCCGGCTACTACTACGGCTTCGCGAACGAAGGGATCTGGCCGCTCTGCCACATCGCGCACGTACGCCCGATCTTCCGGACGAGCGACTGGGAGCAGTACGTCAACGTCAACCGCAAGTTCGCGTCGGCCGTCGAACAGGAATCGAGCTCGCCCAACCCCATCGTGCTGGTGCAGGACTATCACTTCGCCCTCCTGCCGCGCATGATCCGCGAAGCGCTGCCCGCGGCCACCATCATCTCTTTCTGGCACATCCCGTGGCCCAACCCTGAGGCCTTCGCCATCTGCCCGTGGCGCGACGAGCTGCTCGACGGGATGTTGGGCACCACGATTCTGGGGTTCCACACACAATTTCATGTCAACAACTTCGTCGACACCGTCGACCGCTTCCTCGAAGCGCGCGTAGATCGCGAGACCTTCTCCGTGTCCTACCGGGGAAAGCCGACGTCGGTCAAGCGCTACCCCATTTCGATCGAGTGGCCGCCCCCGGCAGAGCTAGTCAGTAAGCCGGTCGAGCAGTGCCGCACCGTGATCCGCCAGCGCCACAATCTCCCTCCCGAGCACGCCGTCGGCGTCGGCGTGGACCGGATGGACTACACCAAGGGCATCGAGGAACGGATGCGTGCGGTGGAACGACTGCTGGAACTGAAACCCGAGTGGATCGGGAAGTTCACGTTCATCCAGATCGCCGCGCCCACCCGCATCCGCATCGAGGAATACCGCGCCTACGAGATGCGCGTGCGTGATCTCGCGACGCGCATCAACCAGCGCTTCCCCGAAGCGACCCATCCGCCCATCATTCTCAAACCGGAGCATCACCAACCCGACGAGATCTTCGAGTACTACCGCGGCGCCGACGTGTGCGCGGTCACGAGCCTGCACGACGGCATGAACCTCGTCGCGAAGGAATTCGTGTCGGCCCGCGACGACCAACGCGGGGTCCTCATCTTGAGCCACTTCACCGGAGCCGCGCGCGAGTTGCCCGAGGCCTTGATCGTGAACCCGTACGACACCGACGAGTGCGCCGCGGCGCTGGACGTCGCCCTCACCATGCCCGCAACCGAACAGCGCATCCGCATGCGGCTGATGCGCGGCCTGCTCCAGGACTTCAACGTGTTTCGCTGGGCCGGCCGCATGCTGCTCGATGCCGCCAGCAGCCGGCGCCGGGGCCGCGTGCCGGAATTCGTGGCGCCGCGCGGCGGCGAGCGGCAGAGCGCACCGGCGAGGTGAACGCGAGCCACGGCCCCCCCCCGCCGGAGCCACGGTGCGACTGGGCCTACTTCTTCGATATCGATGGAACGCTTGTCGACTTCGCCGAAACGCCGGCCGGCGTTCGGGTCTCCGAGAGCCTGCGACACCAGCTGCAAGAGCTGTATCACTGCGCCGGCGGGGCGGTCGCACTCATGAGCGGCCGTCCCATCACCCAGATCGACGCCCTGTTTCCGACCGTGCAGCTGCCCGCTGCCGGCCAGCACGGTGCGGAGCGGCGCAGCGCCACGGGACGGGCGACACGCCACGAGCCCACGCAGGACCTCACACCCGTGCGCCAGCGTCTGGCCCAGGCCATCATTGACAAACCCGGTCTCCTCCTCGAAGACAAAGGACTCTCGCTCGCCCTGCACTACCGCCGCATCCCCGGGCTGGCGGGATTCGTGCATCAGACCATGGAAGCGCTGCTTCCCGACCTCGACGGAGAGTATTGCCTCCAGCAAGGCAAGAGCGTCCTGGAGCTGAAGCCCGCCGGCAAGGACAAGGGCCGGGCGCTGCGCGAGTTCATGGCGGAGCCGCCGTTCGCCGGCCGCACGCCGGTGTTCGTCGGTGACGACGCGAGCGATGAATTCGGATTCGCAGCCGTCAACGAGCTGGGCGGGCACTCCATCCAGGTGGGCGGGGGGGCCGGGGGCGGGGCCGGGGGGGGGGCCACGGTGGCGCGGTGGCGGCTCGACAATGTGAACGCGGTGGAGCAATGGCTTCGCTCGATCTCGCACTGATCGGCAACGGCACGATCGGCGCGTTCGTCGATCCCGCGGGCGAAATCACCTGGGCCTGCTTCCCGCGCTTCGACGGCGATCCGATGTTCTGCTCGCTCCTCAAGCCGGAGGGACAAGGCGACGACACTGGTTGCTTCACGATCGAGCTGCTGGATCGCGTCCGCGTCGAGCAGAAGTACCTGCACAACACACCGGTGGTCGTCACGCGTCTGACCGATTCCGCCGGCGGCGCCATCGAGATCACTGACTTCGCACCGCGGTTCAATTACCGCGGGCGGGTGTTCTGTCCCATGATGATCGTGCGGTGCATCCAGCGGCTCGCCGGCCATCCGCGCATTCGCGTGCGCCTGCGGCCGGCGCAGAGCTACGGCCAGCCGCTCGCGACCACGACCTACGGCAGCAACCACATCCGTTACGTCGGCAACCCCCTCAACCCCCTCAACCCCCTCGTGCTGCGCCTGACCACCGACGTGCCGGTCACCACGATCCTCGAGGGGAACGCGTTCTTTGTCGACGACGCGGTGACGCTCGTCCTCGGGCCCGATGAAACGCTGCAGGAAGCAGCGGGCGAAGTCGGCAAGCACTTCCTCTCCGAGACGACGGGGTATTGGCGCGAATGGGTGCGCTCCCTCGCGATTCCGTTCGAGTGGCAGGATGCCGTGATTCGCGCAGCGATCACCCTGAAGCTCAACGTGTTCGAGGACACCGGCGCCATCGTCGCGGCACTGACGACGTCGATCCCCGAAGCAGCGGGCTCGAGCCGCAACTGGGACTACCGCTACTGCTGGCTGCGGGACGCGTACTTTGTCGTGAACGCGCTCAACCGGCTCGGCGCGACGCAGACGATGGAGCGCTACCTCAACTTCATTCTGAACATCGTGGCCGAGGGGGGAGGCGGGGGGGGGGCCGATCGGCCGCTCGATCCCGTGTACACGATCACGGGACATCGCCTGCCGCCCGAGCGAGTGGTCGCGTCGCTCCCGGGCTACCGGGGCATCGGGCCCGTCCGCGTCGGCAACCAGGCGTCGGAGCAGGCGCAGCACGACGTGTACGGCTCGTCCATTCTTGCCGCCACCCACGTCTTCTACGATCGGCGACTGGTGCACCAGGGCGACGAGTCGCTGTTTCGCCGGCTCGAGCCATTGGGCGAGCGCTGCGTCAAGCTGTTCGATCAACCGGATGCCGGCTTGTGGGAGCTGCGCGGGAGCACCCACATCCACACATTCTCCGCGGTGATGTGCTGGGTCGGCTGCGAGCGGCTCGGCCGCATCGCCAAACAGCTGGGGCTCGCCGATCGCGCGGCGTACTGGTGCGACCGCGCGCACGAGCTGCACGAGGTCATCTCGCGGCGGGCCTGGAATGAAAAGCTGGGCACGTTCGTCGCGACCTTCGAAGGTGACACGCTCGACGCCAGCCTGCTGCAGCTGAACGAGCTGTTTTTCGTCGCCGACGACGATCCGCGCTTCGTCGCAACGGTGCGCGCCATCGGCAAGGAGCTGAAACGAGGCGAGTTCGTGTTCCGCTACACGACGCCCGACGACTTCGGCACGCCGTCGAACGCGTTTCTGGTCTGCAGCTTCTGGTACATCAACGCGCTCGCCGCGATCGGCGAACGCGACGAAGCGCGGAAGACGTTCGAGTACCTACTGGAGTGCCGCAACCGCCACGGACTGCTCGCCGAGCATATCGATCCGAACACGCACGAGCAGTGGGGAAACTTCGTGCAGACCTACAGCATGGTGGGACTGATTCTCTCGGCGATTCGACTATCGCAACGGTGGGACCAGGCGTTTTAGTTGCGACAACCGCTGGTTTGAGCCGGTTCCGCACAAAGCGCTAGCGCGACTCCGTTCGTCCATCCGAACCCGTCCTGCGTCGGATACTCTCCACCGCCTGCTTTGCGATTCGTGTTTACGACGTCGTACTTCTCCATCATGCGTCCGGTGGCGCGATAGGTCCGCTGGATCAGCGCGAGCCACCGGCTGGCTGCCTTGTCCCCAAGATCGGCCCGCCCGTAGCGGCGTACGCCTTCTATCGTGAGCCACTCGAGCGGCGGCCAACCATTGGGCGCGTCCCACTGCTGCCCGGACGAGAAGCCCGTCGTGACGAAGCCACCGGGTTTCAGAAAGTCGCGCTCCAATCGTCCGGCTACGTGCTTTCCCTGATCGTCGGTGGCGATTCCGAAATAAAGCGGCGCGGCCGCGGCCAGCGTGGGCCTATCGGTGACGAGTGCGCCAGTCCGCCAGCGGCGGTCAAAGAAGAACCCCTGGGCTGAGTCGTACATGGCGAGGATCGCCAGCCGCCGGGCATCAGCTTGCTGCTCGAACCGCCGCGCCACCGCATCGTCTTGCCCGCCGTCCCCCCCCCGCCGGTGGCGGAACGCCGCCAACGCTGCGATGGTGCGCTCGGCATTATAAAGGAGAGCGTTGAGATCAACCGGGATCAGGTCGGTCGTCTCGAGCGTGCGCAGATCCTTCGGATCACGCATCCAGCGGCTCGAGAAATCCCAGCCGCTTTCGGCCGTTGCCCGCGCGCTGCGATAAAAGCTCGCGCGCAACGACTCCGGCACGGTCTGGCCGATCTCGACGTCTGGCCGGTAGGACTCCGGCCTCGGTTCCGCCGAGTCGTCCCAGTAGCGATTCACCACGACGCCGTCGGGCAGGCGCACCACGCGCCGGTACGCATGTCCCTTCGCTACGGTGTCCGCGCCGTCCATCCAGAACGCGTACTCCTTCTCGAGCGCGTCGAGATACACCAGCGCCTTCGCGGTGTCCGTCGCGCGGGCGTACAACCCGACCATCGCCGCGAAGTACGGCGGCTGGCTGCGCGTCAGGTAGTAGGTGCGATTGCCGTTCGGGATGTGCCCAATCGTGTTGATCAAGTGCGCAAAGTTGTCCACCATGTCTTTCACGAGATCGGTGCGGCCGCTCTGCACCAGGCCCAGCATTGTGAAGTAGGAGTCCCAGTAGTAGACCTCGCGGAAGCGGCCTCCAGGCACGACGTACGGATTGGGAATTGGTATCAGCGACGAGCTGGCGTCGGCGCTGTCGGGCGGCCGGGTCAGCACCGGCCACAGTGCCTTGATGTGGTCGGCCATGCTCTGTGAAGCGACGGTGTGATAGCCCCCCCCGTTCCCCGCCGCCTGGGGCAGCACGAAGTTCTGATCGACGAACGTGCGCAGCACAAATCCATTGGTGCGGCGTGCCGAGTCGTAACGGGCCTCGATGACGGCCGGAGCCGATCGAGGCCGCGCGTCGACGAACTCTTTGGAGTCGGGGAAGATGCCCGACAGCTGCACGTCGGAGAACAACGATCCGATGTCGTGCGCGGGATCGTACGACTGTCGGACGGTCGGACGGTCGGACGGACAAGCGACGCCCAGCCCTAGTAAAACGCCGCACGCCACACGCCGCACGTTTAGTCGAGTCATCAGGCGAACACGATCCACAGCACGCCGAGCAGGGCCACGAGCAGCACGGAGAGCCCAACCTCGAACTTCCGTTCGCCAGTCGTCTCGCCCTCTTTCACGTCCGTCTTTCCGTACGTGAGGCCCTCGGTTTTCTCCCGGGGAGGCGGCGGCGTCATCATGCTCACGATGAAGAGCACGAACGTGCAGATCACGAACAGCAAGACCGCGTAGTGGAGGAAGTTGATTGTGGCGATCCAATGCCACAGTGTGCCGGGAGTGAGACCACCGACCGACGCTTTGTTCGTGAGCTCGAGAATGAGGCGCAAGAGGCCGAGTACGAGCCCCGTCAGCAGCGAGGCAATCGCACCGGGGCCGTTCAGCCGGCGGTAGAACAAGCCAAGCAGGAAGCAGGCCGCGATCGGCGGCGCGATATAGGCCTGCACACTCTGCAGGTAGATGTAAATCTGGGACGAGACGTACTTCATAAACGGAATCCACGCCAAGCCCAGGAACACCATGACACCGGCGGAAATGCGGCCGACTTGCACGAGCTGCCCCTCAGTGGCTGCAGGGCGCATTTTCCGATAGACATCCCACGTCAGCAACGTGGAGCACGCGTTGAAGGCGGAGGCCAGGGAGCTCATCAGCGCCGCGAGCATCCCGGCAAGCACCAGACCCTTGATCCCCGCCGGCAAGAGCCGCGTCACCAGCGTCGGGTAGGCGGAATCGGGATTGTTGCGTATTTCCGGGAACAGTGCCAGGGCCACGATGCCGGGCAACACGAAAATGAAGACGGGGAGAATCTTCAAATACCCGGCGAAGATCGTTCCGGTGCGCGCCTCTTTGATGTTCTTCGCGGCGAGCACGCGCTGCACGATGTGTTGATCGGTACACCAGTACCAGATGCCCAGGATCGGCGCGCCGAAGATGATACCGGTCCACGGGAAGTCCGGGTGGCTGGACGGCTTCCACATCGAGAAGAATCCGGCCGGCACCGTTGCCTGGAGTGCCGAGATGCCGCCCACGCGCGAGAGCCCGATGGCCATGAGGGTAATCGAGCCGAGAATCAGCACGATGGCCTGGAGCACCTCGGTGTAGACCACGGCGCGTAGTCCGCCGAAGATCGTATACAGGCCGGTGACGACGATGAGGACGATGGCCGCGGTGTAGAAATTCCACCCCGTGACCGCACGAATCACGACGCCGCCCGCATACAGCGTCACGCTGATCTTCGTCAACACGTAGCCGATGACCGAGACCCAAGTGAAATACGTCCGCGCTGCGGAGTTGTACCGCTTCTCCAGAAACTCCGGCATCGTATAGACGCCGCTCTTCAGGTAGTAGGGAACGAAGAGCCAGCCGAGGAGCAGCAGAATGAGACACGCGAGCCACTCGAAGTGCCCGACGGCAAGACCGCTGCCGGCGCCGGTGCCGGCCAAGCCGACCAGGTGCTCGCTGCCGATGTTGGAGGCGAACAGGCTCGCGCCGACCGCGAACCAGGCGACGTCGCGGCTCGCGAGGAAGTAGTCGGAGCTGACGGCCTTCTCTCTGCGCGCCGCCCACCACCCGATGCCGAACAGAATGAGGAAGTAGAGCGCGATGAAGAACATGTCGAAGGCGTGCAGATTGCTCATTGCG
>DASWCE010000034.1:0-3459 GCA_036390255.1 Gemmatimonadales bacterium
ATGGACGACGTAGTGCCCTCGGCTGAGGTCATCAAGATGATCGACGCCGAGATGCCGATCGAACAGACCGACCCGAACTACACCGGCGAAGTCGCCGAGCGCTGGCGCTACCGGGACGGGTCTGGGGAAATCGGCGTCATCTCCTCGGTGACGCAGGCCTTCTGCCGCACCTGCACCCGCGCGCGGCTCTCGACCGAAGGCATGCTCTATACGTGCCTCTTCGCCACCGCGGGCTACGACCTGCGCGGGATGCTGCGCGGAGGCTCCTCCGACGAGGAGATTTCGGGCGCCATCGCGCGCATCTGGCAGGCGCGCGCCGACCGCTACTCCGAGGTCCGCACCGCGGAAACGGCCAAGCTGCGCAAGATCGAGATGTCTTATATCGGCGGATGAAGACCGCGCGCCGCCTTCAGCTCACCAACGCTTCCAAACCCCTCACCTTCGAGGTCGAGGCGATCAACGAGCACGGCGAAGCGGTCGCGACGCCGATCGCGGGCGAGCATCCGCTCACGCTCTACGTCGACAAGCGCGAGATCGTCACGCTGATGACGCTCGGCCAGGCGCCCGAGGCGCTCGCCATCGGCTACCTGCGCAACCAGCGCCTGGTGAAATCCGTCGAGGAGATCGCCGCGGTGCAGGTCGACTGGGAGACGGCCTCGGTCGTCGTCACCACGCGTAAAGCCATCAAAGGCCTCGCGAAGAAAATGAAAAAGCGCACCGTGACCACCGGCTGCGGCCAGGGGACGGTGTTCGGCGACCTGATGGCGGAGATCGACTCGGTCAAGCTGCGCAACGACCTCACGCTCACCGAAGAAACGCTCCACGCGCTGCTCGACGCGGTGCGCTACAAGGAAACCATCTACAAATCCGCCGGCGCCGTGCACGGCTGCGCGCTTGCGGAAAATGCGGCGGGCAAAGGCGCTTCTGGCCCCAGGATCCTCTATTTTATCGAGGACGTCGGCAGACACAACGCGGTCGACGCGATCGCGGGGCAGATGTGGCTCGACGGCGTGGACGGCTCGGACAAGCTCTTCTACACCACCGGCCGCCTCACTTCCGAGATGGTGATCAAGGCCGCGCAGATGCAGATCCCCTTCCTCGTGTCGCGCTCCGGGCTCACCAAGATGGGCCACGAGATCGCCGCGAAGCTCGGCATCACCATGATCGGCCGCGCGGCAGGCGGCAAGCACTACCTGCTCTTCACCGGCAAGCATCGCTTCAGAAAGACCGTCGCGCCGACGATGGTGGCTTAGAAAAAAGAGGCAGTCCGGAGATACGCGCATGAACCTGATCGCGAAACTCCTGCGCCAGTGGGTCGAGGTTCAGCCCCGCGTGGTCCATCTCGAGCTGAAACAGGAGATTGCGAGACTGCGCGGCGCCTATCTTGAATTGATCAAAGACTGCCTCATCGGCCGCATCTACGAAGATCCGCCCGTTAAGGACGCGCCAAATTTCCTTGCCGATCTGCGCGAACGGGGTTTGGACTGGCCCTCAAAAGCGCATTCGATGATCGGAAATCAGCGCATGATCAACCTCTGGCAGGTATGTGAAGACGTCATCGTCAAGGGAGTGCGGGGGGATTTCATCGAAACCGGCGCATGGCGCGGTGGAGCCTGTATTTTCATGCGAGCCATCCTCAAGGTCTACGGCATCGTAGACCGAATCGTTTGGGTCGCGGATTCATTCGAAGGCTTGCCGCCACCGAACGAGGAGAAGTACCCGAAGGACCGGAACGACGGGCATCACACGATCTCCTATCTGGCGGTATCACTGGAAGAGGTCCAGAAGAACTTCCGCAATTACGGACTGCTGGACGACCAGGTCCGGTTTCTTAAGGGCTGGTTTAAGGATACGTTGCCCAATGCGCCGATCGAGCAACTCGCCGTGCTGCGACTTGATGGCGACATGTACGAATCCACGATGGATGCTCTTCAGGCGCTCTATCATAAGCTTAGCCTCGGTGGCTATCTCATCGTCGACGATTTTTTCCTCGAAAGTTGCCGTGCGGCCATACGAGATTTTCGCAAACAGCATCAGATCGAAGATCCAATCCGCCCTATCGACGACAATTCGGTATTTTGGCAAAAGCGCCAGGAATAGCGGCCAGACAGTGCAATCTGCTGTTCCTATAACAGGTCTGATCCTCGCGGGCGGCAAAGGCAGCCGCATGGGCGGCGTAGACAAGGGCCTGCAGAGTTTCCGCGGCAAGCGCCTGGTCGATCACGTGTACGTACGCTTTGCGCCGCAGGTGGGCGGCATCATCATCAACGCCAACCAGAACCAAGAAGAATACAAAACTTTCGGCGTGCGCGTGGTGAGCGATGCGATCGGCGGCTTTGCCGGGCCGCTCGCGGGATTTCACGCCGGCCTGTCGATCTCGAAGCGGCCGTTTCTCGCCTCCGTTCCCTGCGACTCGCCGTTTCTGCCCGCGGACCTCGTCGAGCGGCTGTACAAGCGGATCGACGATACCGGCGCCGAGCTCGCCGTAGCGAAGACCGGCGAGCAGCCGCACCCGGTGTTCTCGCTCATGCGCCGCGGCGTGCTCAACCACCTCGCCGAGTTCCTGAAAAGCGGCGGGCGCAAGATCGACGCGTGGTACGCTACGCTCAGTGTGGTGGAAGTCGCCTTCGACGACGAGCCGGAGGCCTTCTCCAATATCAATACGCGCGAAGAGCTGGCCGCATTCGAAAAATGATTTCCCTAAAGGAAGTCATCAGCTGCACCAGCGACTACGATCCGGACGCGCTGCCGGTCGCGAGGGCGAACGAAGTCATCCGTGGATTCGTGACGCCCATCTCCGGCGTCGAGAAGCTCCCGGTGCGCGCCGCGCTCGGGCGCGTGCTCGCGCGGGACATCGTCTCGCCGATCAACGTTCCCTCGCACGACAACTCGGCGATGGACGGCTACGCGGTGAGGAACGACGACCTCGGCGCGCACATGCCGGTGACGCTCACCGAGATCGGCACGGCTTACGCCGGCAGGGAGTTCACGGGCGAGGTCGGGCACGGCGACTGCGTGCGCGTCATGACGGGCGCAGTGATGCCCAGGAACACCGACACGGTCGTCATCCAGGAAGCCGTGACGGTGGACGGCAACCGCATCTCGATCCCGCCCCGGCAGGAGCCGGGGCAGAACCGCCGCCTCGCGGGCGAAGACCTGCAAAAAGGGAAGCCCGCGCTGCGCGCCGGCGCGCTGCTGCGCCCGGCCGAGCTCGGATTGATCGCATCGCTCGGCATCGGCGAGGTGAACGTGCGGCGGAAGCTGCGCGTCGCGTTCTTCTCCACCGGCGACGAGCTCGTCTCGGTCGGGAAGAAGCTGAAGGCCGGCGAAGTCTACGACTCCAACCGCTACACGCTCTGGGGCATGCTGCAGCGCCTGGGCTGCGAAGTGATCGACCTGGGTGTCGTGCGCGACGACCCGAAAAAATTGGAAGCCGCGTTCCGCAAGGCCGCGGCGAGC
>DASWCE010000035.1:0-7304 GCA_036390255.1 Gemmatimonadales bacterium
TTTGAGTGGTCGGACAACCGCCTGTACTGTTCCGAGCTCGTGTGGAAAATCTACGACCGTGCTGTGGGTGTGCAGATCGGAGGTCTTCAGCGGTTACGGGACTTCGATTTATCGGACGCGGAGGTCCGCGCGCGAATGCAACAGCGCTACGGCTCTCGAGTGCCTCTGGATGAGGTTGTCATCTCGCCGGCGGCCATGTTCGCCGCCAGCAACCTGGTTACCGTGTCTTCCCGTTGAGAACACCACCTGCCGCGCTGCCTAACAAGCGCTTGAAGGTCGCGGCGCGCCTAGATTAGGGAATGAATTCTTCTTCAGCTACCTGCGCCACGGTCACATTGAGGTGTCTGCGGATTCCGTAGTAGTCTGTCGCGAGCGGGCTTCATGGCGCGAGGTGCAGCATATGGTAGAATCGGGCAAGGGTTTGACGCTGAAGAAGAGACAGGCTTGGCTGCGCACCCTTCTCGTTGGCCTCATCGGCGCCGTGGTGGCTTCGCTCTACCCTGCAACATCAACCGTCTGTCCTGCCTGGACGATACAAGTCGTTGATACGGCGGGTAACCCGTTGAGAGGTGCGTTTGTCCGGCAGGTTTGGAAAGATTATTCCGTCGAGTCGGCGAGCCACGAGCAGGATGCGCATGCAGATGAGAACGGTCATGTCAGTTTTCCGGAGCGCACCATCAGGTCGAGCTGGCTGGCTCGAACATTCGGCGTCATCTCGCAGACCGTGTCGCTCGGTGTGCACGCCAGCTACGGCCCGTCCGCATACGTCCTCGCCTACGGCCACACAGTTGGAGGGAAGCGGCTTGAGGGGAGTGCCAATCATCACGCAGGGGAGCCTCTGCCTGAGAAGCTCGTAACCCATGCGATTGACTTGCATCTTAAATAGGGAAGGAGGCACTGGAGGGTGGATCAAGAGCGACTACTCAAGCGCGTGTGGCTGATCAACGGTCTGCTCCTGGTCGCGTTGTTCTGCGTCCTGGCGATCTGGCTCGTCGTGGAGCTGGGCTCGAGCTGGTTCCACCGTCACTCGGCGGTGATCACGGCCACGCACGGCGCGCTGGCGGAACGGACCTCCCGTGCCGTCCGGTACGATCCGCCTCAATCGATTTGGAAGAGCACGACGCGCATCGTCTTGATCGGGTACGGTAAGGCGTTCGAGCGTCCCGCGCTGAAGTTTGCATCGAGTGACTCCTACGGCGAGCGCTACGCGCTGTACGTCAACGCGATCTTCCTCGAGCCGGGCGGTGGCTCCGGACGTCTCCTGCTCGATCGGCCGGCCCTCATCCGGTCGGTGAACTTTCCTCGCTCCAAGGACGATTCCCTGCAAGCGTGGATCACGTACGAAATCGCCTTCGAGGACACGGACGGCGACGGTGGGCTCGATGAGAACGACGCGGCGAGCCTCTACGTGAGCGACCTCCACGGGGGCTCCTTTCGCCGGGTGCTCCCCGAAGGCTGGAGCATCCTGGCCCACGAGCCGCTCGACGGCCGCCGCATCGTCGTGCTCGCACTCCGGTCGGCCGAGCCCGGAGACCGCCGATCGCTCGAAGAGACACCGGAGCGCGCGTTCTTCTACGACGTGCAGACCGGTCGCGCGGAGCCGTACGCCGCGCTGGATTCATTGACCGCGCGAGCCGCCCGGATCGTCGGGCGCTAGGCTGCGAGTGTTTCGTGAGCTCACGTTTTGAGCATTGTGGGCCGGCGGCCGTTGCGCCCGCAGCTTAAGCGCGATCCGTTAGCAACTGTGTTTGACCGCTGGGCACCGGCAGGGTCCAGTATGCGTGGTCTCGGACCATGGCGTTCAGGATCGTCAGCAGTTTCCGAGCGCACGCGATGAGCGCCACCTTCTTTGGCTTGCCGGCAGCGATCGGCCGCGCCGAAGTCCACTAACTGACCAAGGGTTGGCCGCCTAAACGCGCGAATGAGTCAGACAATTCGCAAGACGCTCCGCGAGGAACTTTCGGCACGCTTCATCCCCGCGCTGCGCGAGCGTGGCTTTAACGGTCCCGACCGCATCAGCGGCAACGGCCTGCTTCACGAGTTTCGCCGATCGAGGGGCGGGGTGGTGCACGTACTCTCCCTCCAGTTCGACAAAGATCAGCGGCTGCGGCCGCGCTGCGCCGGGGCGGCGGCACGGGAAGCTGGTTCAGAGCTGACCGCCCGTGGTGGCAGCGTCTCGTCGGTATCTGGTCGACCCGTGAGCAGGAGGCCGCCTCGGCGGCCATTGGCGGGCTCGAGGAGATCGCACTGGTGGGACGTTCAGGCCTCCTCAGAGCACATCCGGACCTGGCCGACCACCTACCGCAGCCCTCATGGGTCTGGCCGTGCCTGACAGGGGAGCCACGCCGACGTGGCGCACGGGGCGACATGGCATCTTCCCGGGCCGGAAACGGACAACAGACCGGAGCACGAAGCGGATAGCCGGCTAACGACGCGTTGGAGCGGCCGGCGCCTTGTGATAAAAGGCGCGCCGCCGCTCAACGCGGGCTCTAGCCCACACAAGGGGGGATCGCGAAAATGTTTATTTACTGGGGCAAGAAAACAGTAATTCGCAAGCTTGGATATGTTGGAGATTTCTGCCCTATCTGTCGCGAGATCCAAAAGTTTCAGCTATCTCGGGTAGGGGTAGCCTCCCACGTATATGGCGCCTCGTTTGGCGCAGGCAAGTTGGTAGGACATCAAAAAAAGTGTCTCCATTGCGGCACTGAGTTGCAAACGGACGCATCAATATATAAGGACGTTCAAAAGAGACTGCCTAGCGCAGGTTCTGCGGACTTGACCGCCAGTACCTTCCCCAATATCCGCCAGTATTATTCCGAACGACTGTCTCTCGAAGAGCAGCTAGCCAAACGGCCAACAGGTATGGAGGCAACAACGCGCGCATCCCTCATTAAGGAACCTTTCCACCTCCTGGCTCCGATCGTCGAGAAAAGGTTCAGCGCAACCCATATTGACCGGTATGTGGGAATCACACTGCTGTTGACCGTTGTAGGTGCGATCGTGGTTGCGAACGTGTTCAAAATGGTGCTTCCCTCTGCAATGCCGCATGAAGGCACAGCAATTCTCATCGCCCTAGGAATTGGACTCGTAGCCACCGGCGTTCAAGGTTACAAGAGCGCTGGGCGCTACTTAAAAAGGGAAGTTTATCCAAAAATTGCGCGGTCACTGCGACCCCTTAGGCCGAGTCAGTCTGAACTCGAAGCAGTCTTTGCCGAATTGAAACGAATGGATTTCAAACTGGCGAAGAAGGCAAAACTGAAAGCCTTGCTTGAAGAACTTGCAACCGCGGGCCAACGATGAACGTCCACCGTTTGCGACCGTGATCGGTGCGCACTACCTCGATGGCACGGCGCTCACGTGAGCTGGGACATGCCATGTGCATGGCCTACGAGGGGAAACTGCCAGGGCAATCAGCAGCGTGCGACAGCCTCAAATGAGGACCTAGCCACTAACTCCAAGGGACTGGGGCAATAGTTATTGTAGTTCGCGACTCGGGGAGATCGTCGCGCCACGGGTATTGGGGCGCGACGCTTTTCGTTTCAAAAGCCTAAGTCGCCGATGTACCCGCCTACGCTGCACGACGCCGATTCGCCACCGAGCGCCATAGCGCAAACGTCGGCCAAGTCGGGACTGTCGCCGATGCGGTCGCCCGTGCGCGCAGGCTGGAAGGCGGGGGAGGTTCGGTCGAAGCAGTTCCGGCATACCTACGCGACCGCACGGTTGCAGACCACGGATCGCGGTGCCCCGGTCGCCGCCTGGACAGTCGCCAAGGAGCTGGGCCATACGGGCACGGCGATGATCGAGAAGACCTACGGGCACCTCGGTGAAGTGCGCCACCGGTCCGACGCGGTGGAGTACCGAGTCGAACAGCACGCCGCTAAGTTAGGGGACCGCCTCTCCCGCATGGGTTCGGTTGCCGTAACGAGCGGCAACCAAGCGGGGCCACAAGTGGCGGCGTAGGTCAGTAAGTTGTTATAGAAACACATGGTGGCTGTAGCTCAATCGGTTAGAGCGCTGGACTGTGGCTCCAGAGGTTGCGGGTTCGATTCCCGTCAGCCACCCTGACAACTAGACGCGTAGACGCCGAGACGCCCAGACGCCCAGTAGGTGGTAGTGTTGAGCGTGTAGCTTTTCCTCGGCGTCTAGGCGGCTAGGCGTCTCGGCGTCTAGCCTGTAGGTCCGTAGCTCAATTGGTGGCCTCCCGCGTGGGCCAGTCGGCCTCGAAGATCAGCTCGGTCTCCCACGTGGCGAAGAAACTCTCCGCCACGGCGTTGTCCCAACAATCCCCTTTCTTGGTCATGCTCGCCCCGTTCGTGGGCCGCGAGCAACGCTCGGTACTCCGCACGCGCGTATTGACCGCCGCGATCGGATAGTCGCACTAGATACTCGCCCCGGTGGCGAGGAATGCAAGCGTACCTCACCGCGACTCTTTCGTGCAGAACGCCGCCGCCTTTTTTAGGAAGTCGGGGCTCCTGGCGCAGCGTGGCGTTTTCCCGCTGCAACCGCCGGCGAGATTGCCAGGTTGACGGAGCGTTGATGCCGCGCGGCGACCTTGGGACGCGCCAGGGAGGTGCAGGCTGAGACGCGTCGGCACCCAGCCCGACATCCGGTGAGCACTGTCACGGACCGGGGCCCGTGCCGTCGGTTAAGTAAACGGGACCGAGAGCCGACGCCTTCGCGCGCGCCCGGATCCAACCCAAGCGCCGCTCCGCGGACCGAATACCGCAGTTGCTTAACCAAGACGCCCAGGAGGATGACGCTGATTGAGGCAACCTGACTCGCCCCGAGTTAGGCGCGATTGCGCGCCTGTACGATTTGCAGGCCCACGACTACGGCCCGGGGCATGCATTCCGCGGGCGAAGCCTTCCCTGATCGCTGCGACAGTCGGGCGAACAACCGACGCGCGTTCGACAGACGCTATGGAGCGTGTGTGCCGTACCGCGTAGCCCTCTACTCACACGACACGATGGGGCTGGGCCACATGCGCCGCAACTTGTTGTTGGCGCAGGCGCTCCGGCATTCCCGCCTGCAGGCAGTCGTGCTGATGATCGCCGGGGCGCGCGAAGCGAGCCTCGTGACGACGACCGCCGGCGTGGATTGCGTGGCGCTGCCGTCGCTCTGGAAGGACGGCGGTGGGCAGTATCACCCGCGCCACCTTGCGGTTCCCCTGGACGAGCTCTTGGCTTTGCGGGCGAAAACCGCGGGCGCGGCGCTGGAGGCGTTCGCCCCGGACGTCCTGATCGTTGACAACGTTCCGCGGGGAGCGCTGCGGGAGCTGGACCCGGTCCTGGAATCGCTGCGCGCGCGCGGGCGGACCCGACTCGTGCTCGGGCTGCGGGACGTGCTCGACGAGCCGGCCACGCTACAGGGCGAGTGGGCCCGCGCCCAGAACCAAGACGCCGTCCGCACCTACTATGACGCCGTGTGGGTCTATGGCGACCCCGCGGTCTATGACCCGGTGCGCGAGTATGCCTTCGCGCCCGACGTCGCGGCGAAGGTGCGCTACACCGGCTATCTCGATCAGCGGGCGCGGCTCAAGTTCAGGCGGCGCGGGGGCAAGGATCCGATTGCGGCACTGGGATGGTCGGGCGGCCGGCTCGCGCTCTGTCTGGTGGGCGGCGGGCAGGACGGCGCCGAGCTCGCGCAGGCCTTCATGGAAGCGGACCTCCCGCCGGACACCAACGGTCTGCTCGTCACCGGCCCATGCATGCCTGCCAGCGTCCGGGCACGGCTGGTCCGCAGCGTCGCGGGCCATCCCTGCCGCCGGGTGGTCTCGTTCGTGCACGAGCCGACGCGACTCGTGCGTCGCGCGGACCGCGTCGTGACCATGGGTGGTTACAACACGGTCTATGAGGTCCTGTCGTTCGACAAACCCGCGCTGATCGTGCCCCGTGTAAAGCCCCGACGAGAGCAACTCATCCGCGCTGAACGCCTGCAGGCGCTGGGGCTCGTGGACGTGCTCCATCCGGAAGCCTTGAGCGCCGCGGCCCTGAGCACCTGGCTCGCTCGCACGCCGGCGCCGGTCCGACCGGCGCGGGAGCGCATCGATTTCAACGGCCTCCGCCGCGTCCCGCAACTGCTGGAAGAACTGCTCGGCAGCCGACCGCCGCGCGGGCCGCGCCGCCGAGTCCGCGCCGAGGTCTACCATGCGGCGTGACGCGCCGCTGCGCGTCGGGGAAGCGGATGGTCAGCCCGCGATCGCCTACATCGTCAAGGCCTGGCCGCGGCTTTCCGAGACATTCATTCTCAACGAGATCGTCGGCCTGGAGCGCCGCGGCGTGTCCATCCAGATATTTTCTGTGAAAGACCCCAATCCCGGTCCGATCCACGACCGGGTTGCATTGGTGCGGGCGAACGTGACGTACCTGTCGCTCCGGAGCCACTGGACGTCCGCCTTGCCGGCGAACTTCCGCTCCCTACGCCGGCGGCCCGGCAGGTACCTTCGGACGTTGCTCATGGCCATCGTGAAGGTCTTCAGCCATCGTCGCCGGCATCGTGGCTCACCGGCGCTCGGGCTGCGCGCGCTGGCCGCGCTACGCCATTTTCTGGAAGCCGGCTACGTGGCGGATGCGCTGTTCGGCCAGCCGGAGCGGCATCTCCATGCGCACTTCGCTTCGTCACCGGCGCTCGTGGCGCTGCTTACCTCGCGAATCACGGGTGTCCCCTATACCGTCACGGCGCACGCCAAGGATATTTACGTGAGCCATCCGGACGATCTCCGTGCCAAGCTCCGCGAGGCTCGCGCGGTGGTCACCTGCACCGAGTACAACCGGCAACATCTGCTGAGCCGATACCCGCGGGAATGCGGCGGCAAGCTGTTCCGCATCTATCACGGACTCGACGCTTCGCTGTTCCGCTTCGCCCCTTCGGACACGCCCCCCCCCGAGCCGCAGGAGGCGGTCATTCTGTCCGTCGCCAGGTTGGTCGAGAAGAAGGGTTTGGACGACCTGCTTGCGGCGGTCGAGATCCTGCGGCTCCGGGGGCGCCGACTTAGGTTGGAGATCATCGGCACGGGTCCCCTGCGAGAGACGCTCAAGGCCCAGGCGAAGCATCTCGGTCTGGAGGATCGGGTGAGGCTGCTGGGCGCTCAGCCATACGAGGCGGTGTGCCGCGCCTACCAGCGAGCCGCTGTGTTTGCCCTCCCCTGCAGGGTCGCCGCGGACGGTGATCGCGACGGGATCCCCAACGTGCTCCTGGAGGCGATCGCCAGCGGCGTGCCCGTCGTCTCCACCCCGGTGTCGGGGATTCCCGAGCTGATCGAATGCGACCGGAGCGGTTTACTCGTGGAGCCGAACAATCCCGGC
>DASWCE010000036.1:0-1799 GCA_036390255.1 Gemmatimonadales bacterium
GCTCAAGTTCCGGCGCATGGTGGCGATCGCCGACGACATCGCCTACGGCCACGAGATGTGCGCGGGCTTCCAGCGCGTGTTCGAGGAGCTCGGAGGCAAGATCATCCAGAAAACTTTTCCGCCGCTCACCGTGCCCGACTATGGCACGTACCTCGCGCAGCTCAAGACCAGCGCCGACGGCATCTTCCTCGGTTTCGCCGGATCGAACGGCTTCCGCTATCTGCGGCAGTTCAACGAGTACGGGCTGAGGGGCAAGATCACGCCGGTCGGAGGCATGACCGCGCTCGACGAAGGGGTGCTGCGCAACATGGGCGACGAGGCCCTGGGCATCGTCACCTCCTGCTGGTACTCGGCCGAGATCGAGAACGCGATCAACAAGAAATTCGCCGCCAGCTTCCGCGTCGACTGGAAGTACGATCCCGGCTTCTATGCGGCCGCCACTTACGTCGAGGCCGCGGTGCTCGAGGCGACCTTGGACGCGATCAAGGGCAATATCGAGGACAAGCAGGCCTTCATGAAAGCGGTGCGCGGCATCAAAGTGGATACCGCGCGAGGCCCCGTTTCGTTCGACCGGTTCGGCAACGTGGTGGGCAACATCTACATCCGGAAGGTCGAACGCAAGGAAGGGCGCCTGGTCAACAGCGTGATCCGCACGTATCCGAACGTGAGCCAGTTCTGGATCTACAAGCCGGAAGAATTCCTCAAGAACCCGGTGTATTCGCGCGACTGGCCGCCCGCCAAGAATCTAGAGTCGTGAACCCCTGAAGCCGAAAGAAGCGGGGCCGGGCATACCGGCCCCGCGCGTTTATGCAGTATTGGATCATCCAGACCCTGAACAGCCTTGCCCTTGGCGGGCTGCTGTTTCTCCTTGCCGCGGGCTTTTCGCTGATATTCGGGTTGATGCGCATCGCGAACCTGACCCACGGCTCTCTGTACATGCTCGGAGCCTACGTCGGGATCTCCGTCCTTAAATACGTCCCCAACCTCTGGCTTGCGGCACTGATAGGCGGTCTCGTGATGGCCGTATTGGGCGGGCTGGTCGAGCGCCTGATTCTGCGCGCCCTGTCTGGCAATGCGCTGGGTCAGGTGCTCGTCACCCTGGGGATTTCGTTCATCGTTGCGGACTTGTGCCTCATGGTGTGGGGCGGCGATCCGATTCCGATACCGACGCCGCACGCGTTGCAACAGCCCATCTACGTCGGCGGCGTGGCGTTCCCGACCTATCGCCTGGTTGTGCTCGCCATCGCGGTCGTGACGGCGCTCGCCTTGTATCTGCTGATGGACCGGACCCGGATCGGCGCAATGATCCGTGCGGGCGTCGACGACATGCAGATGGCGCGCGCGGTCGGGATCCCGGTGTCGCGGCTCTTCACCGCGGTGTTCTGCCTGGGCGCGGCGCTCGCCGGCGCGGGCGGCATTATCGGCGGTCCCATAATGTCCGCGTATCCGGGTTTGGATGCCGATATGCTGCCGCTCGCGCTGATCGTGGTGATGCTGGGCGGGGTCGGCAGCCTGCTCGGCGCTTTCGTCGGCAGCTTCCTGATCGGCGCGATCTACACCTTCGGGACGGCGCTCCTCCCGGATCTCGCCTACGTGATCCTGTTCCTGCCGATGATCGTCGTGATCGCCTTCCGGCCCACGGGCCTTTTCGGGCGTCAATCCGTATGAAGAATGCCGGCTGGGTCGCGCTGGCGGCGGTGCTCGCCGGGTTTCCGCTCGTGGGCGGCGAGTACTACATCAATCTCACCAGCCAGATTTTCATCGCGGCGATTTTCGCGGCGAGCCTCAATTTGCTGGTC
>DASWCE010000037.1:0-2579 GCA_036390255.1 Gemmatimonadales bacterium
TTCAATTCGAAGGGCTTTCGGTTAAACATGGGCCGTCGAACCGTGCCCTCCGAAGGCAAAGGCCACACGTTCGAATCGTGTCGGGTGCGCGAGTTCGGTACAGAACTGGGCACTCCAAAACCTGCCGTTTTTGCGCTGGGCGCAGCGACGAGCGTGCGCAGGAGCGCGCCTTTCGACCCCATGATGCGAACTTCTTTCGCGTCCACCTCGACGCGCTGGGCCAGGGCCCTCAGATGGTCGCGGCGGTAGCCGCCCGATTCGGTCCGCATGCGCCTGCGGGCCTGGCAGGCGAAGGTCTTGAGAGCCTGGGACGCCAATCGACAAAACGAACTCGCCGAGCACATCGACCGCTTCCCAACAAGCTCGTTCACGCTCCTCGTCAGCACCGAAATCCACATAGCGTCTAACGCGCCGCACTGTCCTACCTCCCGCGGTTTCTTCTCTTGGAGGTTTGCGGACGCCGACCCCGGCGGGCGCAGCTCCACCTTTATGGGGCCGGCATCCGAAAACCTTGTATGGGGCCCATCGGTGTCAAATAAGAAAAACGTCACGCATGTGAGTCATTTTGTCACGTCAGCAGATGGCCTTGCGGCAATGGTCGCCCCTTGCTCGGCTGCGCTGAGCCGTCAAGCCCCAAAGCCGCGTCCGGCGCGCCGAAGGCGCGGGGCTTGACGGCGAATGCGCAGACCGAGCCATCATAATTTGTTGCCGCGACGTACGAGCGTCATCGAACGCTGTTCGATCCACTGCCAATTTCTATTTCCGGCGTATCTCCTTTCATCAAAATGAGTTGTCTAGAACACGATCCGAGGGGAGCTCGCCAGCGCGGCACGAAAATCGCGCCACAACCTTGTATTCGGGATTAGAACCATGATGCAGTCATACGCATCGGCGGCGAAGCTCCGGGGCAGCGGGCCCAATCTTCACAGCGGCTTCGAGAGCCATGGGTTTGACGTCGGGTCACCGCTACCTCGGATTCGTTGGCGGACCAAGCACGGCTGCCAGGCCGCTTGTCGTCTTGTTCCATGCCGTTGCTTATTGCGCCGGGCGTAAAACGACGCCCTGCGGAACCTCACCGTTCTCGACGAGACGCCAGAGCGCGATAAGCAGTTTGCGCGCTAGCGCCACGATCATTGTCTTGCGGGTGCTGGCACGCCTATCAGTGGTTCGCGCTGCGAACCACTGGGCCAGAGCGCTGTCCTTTTGGAATCTGACAAAACGCCAAGCGAATTGGATCATGCCGCACCGGACGCGAGCATTACCGGCGCGCGCAAGCCCGCGCTCGCGCCGGCGTTTTCCGCTCTCATCCGGTGACCCTGTGAGGCCGACGTAACGGGCGAGCGCTTTTCGATCGCGCCAGTGACGCGAGAGGACCTCGTTGACTAGCATGTCCGCTGTCTCAATGCCGGCCCCAAGAACTCGCGCAATCAGGCGCAGCATCGCGTGAGAGCCGTTCTCTGCAGCAGGAGCCGCCACGAGCTTGCGCAGGCGTTCTTGCTCGATCGCGCGGATCTGCTCGCGCACCACGCGTAGCCGCGCCAGATGGCGGCACAATTCCGCGCGCGTGTTCTCCGGCAACGGAGTCCCTTCCGCCGTGCGGAGGCCTCTGAGCCTTTCCTCGGTCTTGCGCAGGGTCGGCCGGAAGGTGAGAATGCCGAAGCGCGCGAAGATGGCCTTCATTTGGTTCACGATCCGGGTCTGTTCGCTGACAAGATTCTGTCGTTCCCGGCTTGGCCGCCTCGCATCCTCCTCCTCAATCGTCGGGATCGCGACCATGCTGCAATGGCGCTTCTCGCCGCGCAGCCAGCCGAGAAAGGCGCGCATCAGGAGTTCCGTATCGAGGCGATCGGTCTTCGCGCGCCGATGTTCGCGCGATACCGCGATGCTTGTGGGATGGATAACATAAACTTCGACATCCCGTGCTCGAAGCCAGCGCGCTAGCCAGAAGCCGTCGCGACCAGCCTCATAAGCAACCGCAACGCGTTTGATCTCACGCCCAGCTTGGCCGGCTTCATTGCGCCAGCGATGCAAAAGCGTGAGTAATCCCTCCTCCCGGGCATCAAGCTTCTTCAGAGGATGGCGCCCAATCCCAGGAACCAACGCCGCTACGAGCCACTTCGATTGGCTCATCTCGATCACGGCGATGATCGTGCTATCCTGCTCCAGCGCGGTGAGGGACCTGCTCGCTTCAAAATGACAAGGTTGTTGCGACATGGGGGAGCTCCTTCGTAGCCGTTGAACAGCGCCGAAGGTGCCATGCCCTCGTCGCTCGCCCCATAGCATCTTCACAATAGGCGACATGCGCCCGCCTACTCGATCACCTCGCCAGCGCGGCCGAGCAGTGAGACAGGGTATAGTAAGACCAAGTGCCTTTGCGATCTTTGGATTCAGCAACCGTTCAACTTTTGTGGAAAACGGGCAATGGGGCGGTCTGCCCGCCAGCGGCCGTACGGATCGAGGCCCTGCAGAGCCGCATGGCGCGCATATTCCGAAATCGGCTTTGCCGGTCGCTCTTCGGGGTAGCGGGCCGTCGGGCGGAGCGGCGGACTCTCTAATTGCGGCAGCGGTGCACTACGTTC
>DASWCE010000038.1:0-23317 GCA_036390255.1 Gemmatimonadales bacterium
GAGCTTCACCCAGAGCCAGGCGAAGATCGGCGAGAGGAGGATCACGAACGCGGCCTGGATCGACACGAACCACGAGGCATACAGCGTGATGCCGAGGAACTCGAGATGCACGTAGCGGTCGGCGAACAGGTTCAGCGTCGACCCCGCCTGCTCGTAGGCTCCCCAGAACAACGACGCGAATACGAACAGCACGACGACCGCGCTGATGCGGCGCCAGTCGTCAGCGGTCAGAGGCGCTTGCGGGGTCCCGCTGCCCATTTGTGCGGCGAGTCGCGCTCGGCGTTGGGCCTCGAGCCGCTCGATGCCCGGCTGCAGGCGACCGCGGCCCAACACGTACTGTACCACGCCGAACACCATGCCGACGCCGGCACACGCGAAGCCCAGATGCCAGTCGACGCCCTGCGCGAGCTTGCCGGCGATCAACGGGCCGAGGAAGGCGCCGAGATTGATCCCCATATAGAAGATCGAGAAGCCCGCATCGCGCCGCTCGTCACCGGGCTCGTACAGCGAGCCGACGATGGCGCTGATGTTGGGCTTCAGCAGTCCCGTGCCGAGCACGATGAGCGTGAGACCGACGTAGAGGAACGGCAACGGATGGAACGCGAGGGTGAAGTGGCCGAGCGCGATGATGATGCCGCCAATGAGGACGCTGCGGTATTGGCCCAGCCAGCGGTCGGCGATGAAGCCACCGATGATCGGCGTGAGCCAGACGCTCGAGACGTAGTTGCCGTAGGCGAGGCCGGCATGCTGATCGGTGAAGCCGAGCGCTTTCGTCATGTACAAGATGAGGAATCCCCGCATCCCGTAGTAGCTGAAGCGCTCCCACATCTCGGTGAAAAACAGCGTGGAGAGGCCGCGCGGGTGACCGAAGAACTGGCGCTGGTCGTTCATCAGTCGAACAGGTCGTCTTGGGATGCGGTGTCGGGATGCTCGGACGGGCGCAGCAACGTGCTGACCCGCCCCTCCCATTTCTCGACGTCGAAATGGTGCTCGTTCTGCAGGGCACGGCGCAGCACCGGGGAGAATTCGTGGAACGCTTCGAGCAGCTCGCGGGTCGCCTGGCGCAGCGCTTCCTGCTGGAAGCTGCCGTCAGTGGCGCCCATGTCCTCGAGGATCGCCTGCTCGGTACGCGAGGCGACGATCGGCTCAACCTGTCCCTCGATAAAGACGTTGGTGCGCTGCCCCGGACCTCGTCCCTGCTCGATCGGCGTGAGGCCCAGAATCCGGTCCGAGCGCCAGTACTTGCCGTAGCCGAGGAACACCATCCGGCCGCGTTTCACGTCCATGGGGATTCTCCCTTTACCTTGCACCGCGCACATTGCGGCGGTTCTTGCGGATGTCATCGAGAGCAACGCGATCAATCTTCCCGTCCATGCGCACCCGCACATCGTAGTTCTCCCAATACATGAAATTTGCGAGCGCGGTCAGAAACGTCTGGTTGAGCGACGGTTGTGGAGCCGCGAGCCACTTTTGCGGTTGATTCGCCGGTTCAGTCAGGAGGATCGCTTCCAGCTCTTTCTGGAGCGCCGGGGTGATGGGAGTGAGATCGGCGGAATCACTCGTGAAAAAATACAGTTTGTGCAACGCGTACAGCCGCTGCAGCTCCTTGATCGGATCCGGCGCATCATAGACGCGAATGTCGATGTAGCGATCGGTGCCGCCGAGGTACCCGCCTTTCGCACGCACGACGAGCAGCGCCGCCGACTGCATCCCCCGCTTGTCGCCGCCGCCCGCCTGCCCCGCCACCAGCGCCGCGATCAGCCGGTCGGCGAGCGAGCCCCGCGCGTGCTCGAACGTCTCCGCCATGTTTCGCACCGTGGCATCCGAGACCATGATGTTCGCCTGCGCGGCGTAGCCGTGCCCGGTGATCATCTGCCCCTTCCCACCCACCCCTCCACCGCCCGTCCTTCCACCCGCCCAATCGAACGTCGAATCGCCGGTCCAGCTCGCCGCATTGCCGTGCGCATCCACCATGCCGACCTGTCGCTGCGAGGGCTGCGGGTCGCCGCGCATGATGATTCGCATCGCTTCGGGCGCCGTTGCGCCGCGCGCCAGCAGCTCCAATCCCTTCTCGCCGTAGTCGGTATTGCTCAACGCTTGCGTCGCGACCGCGCCCACACCGGCGCGCGCCCACGGGACGAGCCCGCCGACGTTGGGGAACTTCGACTGCACCGCGATGCCGAGGTCGCCGGTGACCGAATCGTAGGCGACGATGCTGTAGGTGTGAGCGCGCTTGCGAAAGTCAGATGGTGGAGGTTGTGGAGGTTGGTGAAGAATCTGGAGGATCGCGAGGAGAAGCACGGGCTATTCCTTTCTCATTTTCTTCTTCAACTCCTCGAGCTGGCGCGCGGCGGTCGCCTCTCGCGCCGCCCGGTCCATGTCCGACTTCAGCAGCTCATCCTGCAAATCCAGTCCTGGTTCCGTGCCAGCCGCGGCCTCCTGCGCGGAGCGTTGCGCTTCCATCGCCGGCCGGTCGCGCTCCGCGCGCTTGAGCTGTGTCTGCATTTCATCCAGCTCCCGCTGTGCGAGCGCGAGCTCCTCACGCTGCGTCGCGAGCTTGCGCTCCAGCACCCCCAGCCGCTCGCGGTGCTTCGCCGCGAACCGCTCCGCCACCGTCACGGTCTCCTGATCCTGGATCTCGCCCGCCAGCCGGCCGCGGCGCTCGGCATCCGCCAGCCGCTGGCGCTCGAGACCGAGCTCACGCTCTGTGCGCGCGATCGCTTCCTGAGTTTCTGCGACGGCGACCTTCGCATCGACGACCGCCTCGCGCATCTGGCGCGCGAGCGATCGCAGGTCCGGGCTCGACGCCGCATCGAGAGCAGCGCGGAAGGCGTCCCGCAGGCGCTCGAACAGAGTTCAGCTCTTGCGGACGGTCTTCGCGAAAAAGTCGGAAAAGACGGGCTCCACGGCGGGCGAATCGCACTTCGGGCAACGAGGACGAGACCGCGCGGAGTGCTCCGCCATCGATTCCGTGCGCGAAAACCGCGCCTCACACGCCGTACAGCGGTACTCGTACAGTGGCATGCCGAAACGTTATTCCCGCGCAAAACCATGGTCAAGTTGACGCTCCCACGTCCGGCGGCAAATTGCTGGGATGCGCACGGTTTGGCTCCTCGCGGCTCTCCTGACGGCGTGTGGCGGCGGCCTCGAGCCCGAACCGATCTGCGCGCCGTCGCTCGTCGGGCTGTGCGGTACGCTCCGATTCCGGGGCACGATCCCCGCGAACACGGAGAGTGTCTTCATCGCCGCCTACTTCGATTTGCCGCAGACCTGCACCGATCTCATCGCCAACCGCCAGCCCGTGATCCCCGGCTCGGTCCCGTTTACCGACTCGCTGACGCTGTACAGCGTGCCGCTATCCCCAGGGAACTATCATTGGGTCCTGGCGGTCTGGAAAAAGCCGGGCACGCTTACCCTCACGCCCGCCGATACCCAGTACCTGCGCGTCGCTGGCTACTACCGCAACCCGGCCGACTCGACGCTCCCCGGAATTGTGACCGTGCCGTCTGGGGCGTCCGCGGGCGACGTCGATTTCGTGGTGGATTTCGACAACTTGCGGCCCGCGACGGACTTTGTGACGTGCACCGGGCCATAGCGGCGCTGCTGGTCGCGCTCGCGGCCCCCCCCCTGCCGCTGGTCGCGGCCGCGCAGGGAGTGCTGCGGGGAGCCGTGCACGATCGCGAGGGCGCCCCGATTCGCGGCGCGGCGGTCGTCGTTCGCGGAACGACACTCGCCACGCTGACCGATCTGCAGGGCAGATTTCGACTGCCCGTGGTCCCGGCCGGCCCCGTGCACGTGCACGCGGCGGCGATCGGCTACGACTTCGTGGACACGACAGTCGCGCTCACGGGTGGCGACTCGACGACGCTCGATATCCGGCTGTTGCCGGCGCCGCTCGCCCTGCCACCGGTCGACGTGATCAGCGACAAGGTGCCGCATTTTGGCGACCGCCCGCCCACCAGCGTTGCTCAGGTCACCGAACAGGACCTGAATCGTCGTGCCGTGAACACGGTCGACGAAGCCGTCGATCATGCGCCGGGCGTGCAGTTCGTGAACGGCCAAATCAACCTGCGCGGCTCGACCGGTTACGTGCAGGGACTGAATTCGCGCGTTCTGATGACGGTCGACGGGGTCCCCATGAATCAGGGAGACCGTGGCGGCATCAGCTGGGATCTGCTCGCCGTGGATGAGATCGAGAGCGTCCAGATCCTCAAGGGCGCGGGTTCTTCGTTGTATGGATCGGCCGCGTTCGGTGGGGT
The DNA here is from genome assembly GCA_036390255.1 of Gemmatimonadales bacterium. Classification (GTDB taxonomy): domain Bacteria; phylum Gemmatimonadota; class Gemmatimonadetes; order Gemmatimonadales; family GWC2-71-9; genus 20CM-2-65-7. The sequence continues at coordinate 4,260 of DASWCE010000038.1, forward strand.
CGTGAACGTGACGACCCACGACATCCCGAATGGCCTGCACACGCGCGTGCGATTCACGGGCGGCATGTACGGCGATCCGCCCCACGCGGTCTGGCGCTTTCGCGACAACGCGGGATTGCTCGGCAGCGGCGACTTCGCAGCGTCCTACGGGAACGATGAGCTGGGCGGCAGAATCGCGGCGGGCGATCGGCACTCCGACGGCTATCGCCAGCAGGACCAGGACGACCACCTGCATTTCGCCGGCAAAGCGCGCTGGCAACCGGCTGTCAACACCAGAGTCGATGTCTCCGGGGCATGGGCCGTCGACCGCTATGACGTTCCGCTCAGCTGGTGCAGTCGGGGCGAATGCGACGATCGGGGACAAGTCTTCCAACCCTTCAAGGTGGACACGACCGAGCTCGGCGCGCGCACCGACTCACGCAAGGGCTATCTCGCGGCCCAGGTCCGCACGACAGTCTCGCCGCAGCTGGCGTGGGTCGCGCGCGGCTCCTGGATGCGTACGCACTTCACGGATCTGCGGCGCAGCGCGACGGAATTCGGCGTCGGGAACCGGTTTGGCGCAGAAGGCCGCATCGAGGCGCACCCCGACTCCACGCGCATCGCGATCGTCGGCACGGAGGCGACGCTCTCCGACGTGACGAGCGACATCTTCGGCACCCATACGCAGTCCGAATTCGCGGCGTACGGCCAGAGCGACCAGCGCATCGGTGTAGTGCGGGTCAGCGGCGGCGCTCGACTCGACTTGCTCGCTGTCGATGGCGGCTCGCTCACCGCCGTCGTCAGCCCCCGCGTCGGGATCACGGTGCCGACAGACGCCCGAGGACCGAATGGTGGTACGCTCCGCGCATCGATCGGGCGCGGTTTCCGCGCCCCGACGATGGCGGAGCGGTTCGTGCATACCACCGCTCTCGGATTCGACGTCGTGCCCAATCCCACACTGCGGCCCGAGACGGCGTGGTCGTTCGAGATCGGGCACACGAGTGCCCCCCTATGGCATATAATGCGGCTCGATGCTGCGCTCTTCTGGACCGAGGCCCGCAATCTCATCGAGCCTCAGTTGCTCCAGATTCCACCAAGCACCGTCGAAATTCAGCTGCAGAACGTCGTGCACGCCCGGATCGCGGGCCTAGACGCCAACGTGATCGCGGCGCCGATTCCCGACCGGCTCATTGCGACCCTCGGCTACACCTATCTCGACACCCGCCGGCGCCTGGCGGGCGACAGTACGTCCGGACCCCTGGCGTTCCGGCCGCGCCACCTCCTGACGCTTGCCGCGGACTATATCATCGGCCCGGGTGAAGTCGGCGCGGACTTCCGATTCGCGAGTCGGCCAGAGCGCATCGAGCTGGAAGGATTTGTCGATCCCCGCCGGGTGCCGGTGAAAGTGTTGGATCTCCGCGCGAGCTGGAGGCAGGGACCCGTCGAGTTCCGTCTGCTCGCCACGAACGTGCTCAACTACATCTATAACCTGGTGCCCGAAACCCTCGCGCCTGTGCGGACCGTCACGCTGACGGTTGTCTGGTCACATTAGCGTTACATTTCGAGCCCATGAACCGGTCCGTCGTGTCCCTTCTGGTGTTGCTGGCAGCCGGGGCCTGTACCCGCGGCAGCGGTGGGTCGCCGACCTGCGGCCTGGCGCTGCTCGCCGGTCCGTCGCTGATCACCTCGCAGCTCCAGAACGCGCGCATGGTGCTGACCGACCCCCCTCGCGGCATACCCGATTCGCTCCCCGCGCACGTGATCGAGCAAAAGGCCGGCAGCGGCGGGAACGGCGCGCTCATCGTCGGTCACGATGCCGAGGGCAAGATCTCGATGCAGTACCGGGGAGCGAGCTTCCCAGCGCGGGGGTACGGTTTGCTGGTGGTCGACGACACCTCGCAACGTGCCATGGGGGTGCTGCTCCTCGACCAGGAGGAGCCCGCGGGCCATCCCGCGATCGGCACGGTCATCGGCGGCAGCACGGTCCTGAATCTGTACGGCGTGCGTGTCGACTGGGCCAGCGTCAGCAACCCCCGCTGTCCGTTGTTTGGCGGTTCCGCGCCCACTCCCACGTCGTGACGCAGGCTCAACCAGTTGCCGTGACCGCGCCGCGCCGCATGGTCGATGGCCGCGATCGCGTCACACTGAACACGGCGTACGTGCGCGCGCTCGAAACTGCCGGCCTTGTTCCCCTCGCAGTCCCAACGATGTTGGCCGCCGACCGCGCCGCTGCCGCCCTCGCAGCGGTCCGCGGGCTGGTGCTCACGGGTGGTGAAGACGTCGCGCCGGACCGCTACGGGGCGACGCCGCATCCTCGCCTGGGCGATGTCGATCCCGTGCGTGACGCCGCCGAGCTCGCGCTCATTGCGGCGGCGCGCTCGCGCCGCCTGCCGATTCTCGCGATCTGTCGTGGCATTCAGATCCTCAACGTCGCGCTCGGCGGCACCCTGTATCAGGATCTGGATAGCGAGCGGCCCGGCGCCGTGCCGCACAGCGACGAGACGGGCGAGCATGCGGTGCGCGTCGCGGCCGGATCGCTCCTCGAGCGCACCCTCGGCATGCGCGCGGCGACGGTGAACAGCCGCCATCATCAGGCGATCCGCGACCTCGCTCCAGGTCTCAAGGCCGTGGCGTGGGCCGATGACGGCGTGATCGAGGGCGCGGAACCGTCAGACGCGAACGCCCCGTGGATGGTCGCGGTGCAATGGCACCCGGAAGATCTCACGGAGCGGGCGCTGTTCGACGGATTCGCACGGGCCGTCGCGTGACCACCGCGCTCCACGCCTTTCCGTCGGCGGAGTGGGTGGCCGCGTATGAGGCCGCGATCAACGCGAGCGAAGACTACCGCAGCGCGTCGACGGAATGGACGCACGGGTCGGTCGCGCTTGTCCTGCCCGCGCAGCCCGCGATTGGCGTCGCCGAAGACGTGGGGATCTGGCTGGACCTCGACCGCGGTGTCTGCCGCGCCGCGAAGCTCGTGGCACGGCAGGACGCGCAGCAGGCCCCCTTCGTCCTGACCGCCGAATACCGCTACTGGAAGCAGATCATCAAGAAGGAACTCGGTCCCATCGCCGGGATCATGCAACGCAAGGTCGCGCTGCAGGGGTCGTTGCCGATCGTGGTCCGATTCATCAAGTCAGCCGAGGCGCTGGTGGACGCCGCGACGCGAGTGCCGACGCGGTTCCTGGATGAAGGCACGTGAGCGGTTCGGTCACCGACGTACTGACGCGACTGACCGCGCTCTCCCATGAGCTCGCGGGCGCCTTTCGTCCGGCCACGATTGTCGAGATTGTCGCGCGGGTCCTGACGGAACAGCTGGCGCCCGATCGTCTCTCCGTGATGTTGCTCGATCTCGATACCAACCAGCTCACCGTCACCTACCACAACGGACCGCGTCCCGCGAGTACCGACGAGCCGCTCTTGCAGCTCGCGCTCCGGCGCGGACCCCTGGTCTTTCGGGATAACGTCGCCGCGCGCGCCGCTGAGTTCGAGGTCGTGCTCGACGGGTCCGGGCCGATACCCCCCAGCTGGCTCGGCGCGCCGATTGTTGCCGTCACACGCACCATTGGCGCGGTCGCGCTCGAAGGCGATCGCAAAGACGCCTTCGATGAGGGCGCGCTGATGTTCACGCGCGCCGTGCTGGCGCAGGCCGGGCTCGCGCTCGAGAACGCGCGACTCGTCGAGCTGCTGTCGAGCGGCAAGCGTGAGTGGGAACAGACGGTCGACGCATTCAACCAGGCAATTTGCTACGTGGATCCGCAGGGCGCGGTGCGTCGCGCCAATCGCGTATTTGCCGATTTGATCAAGCTCCCCGTCACGGCGCTTCCCGGGCGAGCGTGGCTCACCCTCCTCCCGCCGTCGTGGGTGGAGCCCGTGGCGCGCTTGCTGGCTCCGACGCCGAGCGAAGCGTCGGTGGAGGTGCGCGCCGGCGAGCGGACATTGCTGGTAACCGCCATTCCCACCGGCGAGCCGGGCGCCGCCGTGCTGCTGTTCGAGGATCAAAGTGAGAAGCGGCGTCTCCAGGACCAGCTGCTGCAGTCGGAGAAGATGTCGGCGATCGGCCAGCTGATTGCGGGCGTCGCGCACGATCTCAACAACCCGCTCGCGTCGGTCGTCGGCTTCAGCGACCTGCTGGGCGAAGCCGCGGATGTGCCGCCGCGCCTCGCCGAGCCGCTCGCGGTGATTCGGCAGGAAGCCGAGCGCGCATCGGCCATTGTCCGCAACCTCCTCTCGTTCGCCCGGCGGCAGGAGGGCGAGCGCCAGCTCCAATCGATCCGGCCAATTCTCGAGTCAACGCACCAGCTCTGGAAAAACCAGCTGCTCGCCGCGCGCATCGAGCTCACATTGACCTTCGAGCCGGGACTGCCGGAAGTGGAAGTGCACGCGAACCAGATCAAGCAAGTCTTCGTGAACATCATCAACAATGCAGCGCAGGCCATCACCAGCACGCGCCGCAAAGACCGTGGCGGCCGGATCGAGCTCGTCGCCCGCTGCGAGCCGGACGGCATCTCCGTGAGCATTACCGACAACGGCCCCGGAATTCCGGAAGCCGTCGCGCAGCGCGTGTTCGAGCCGTTCTTCAGCACCAAATCCGAGGGCGAGGGAACCGGGCTCGGCCTGTCGATCTGCCTGGGAATCGTGAAGGAGCACGGCGGCAACATTTCCGTGGACCCGGGGGGCGCGGGAAGCGGACGCGGCGCCACGTTCACCGTCGAGCTCCCCGCCGGTGTGCGCGCGGAACTCAGCCCGCTCGCCGGGGGGCGGGGGGAGCGGGGGGACGGGGCGGAGGACGAACCCTCACCGGCCGATCGGCATGAACACCTGCGAGTACTCGTGGTGGATGACGAGCCGCACATCCTCCACTACATGCAGGCGACGCTCGAGAGCTGGGGCCACGAGGTCGTGGTCGCGCACGACGGCAGCCAGGCCTTGAAGCGGGCCCTGATGCAGCCATTCGATCTCATTATCTGCGACCTGCGGATGCCCCGCTTGGGCGGCCGCGAGATGTTTCACACGCTCGCGCGTATGCATCCCGCGGTCGCCGATCGCATCATCTTCGCCACGGGCGATACGGTCCGCGGCGACACGCTGCAATTCCTCGAAGAGCTGGGCCGTCCCTTCCTGCAGAAGCCGTTCAAACTCGATGCACTGCGCCGCGTCCTCGCCGGAGTGGTGAAAGTCCCTGCCTAGGGAGCGGGACTCGTGCGCGTACTGCAGGTCGATTCGGGTCGACAGTGGCGCGGCGGGCAGCATCAAGTCTGGCTGCTGTGCCGCGCGTTGGGGCACGAGCCAGATATCGAACAGACGCTCGTCACGCAGCGGGACAGCGAGCTGGCCCGGCGCGTCGGCGCCGCCGGAATCCCCGTCCACGGGACCGCGTGGGACATGGGACTGGATCCCCGCGCCTGGTGGCACCTGCGCCGTACCATCGCCGCCTTCGAGCCCGATGTCATTCACGCCCATGACAGCCATGCCCTGACGCTCGCGGCGACGGTCGCGAAGGGGCGCGCCGTCGTCGCGACGCGTCGCGTCGAATTTCATATCGGCCGGTTCGGGGCGTGGCGACGTGCCGACCGCATCATCGCGATCTCTGCGGCCGTCAAGCGCGTGCTGGTCGCGGATGGCATTGCGTCCCAGACCGTCGTCGTCGTACGTGACGGCATCGACGTCGAGGAGGTCCGGCGTGCGGCGACGCCACCGCTGGAGATTCGCCGCCAACTCTCGATTCCTCGCGGCGCACCGATCGCCGTCAACGCCGCGGCGCTTACTGGTGAAAAGGATCATCGGACGTTGATTCGGGCGGCGCACTACGCGCGGGCCCGTCTGCCGGACCTGCACTGGATCATCGCCGGCGAGGGCAAACTGCGCGACGCGCTTGCTGCCGAAATCGATCGCCTGGGGCTGCGCGATCGCGTGCACCTGATCGGTCACGTCGATCGGGTCGACGCCTTGATCGCGGAGGCGAGCGTGTTCGTGCTGTCATCCCGCAGCGAAGGGCTCGGCAGTGTGCTCTTGAACGCGCTCGCACTAGGCCGCCCCGTGGTCGCCACCGGCGTCGGTGGCATCCCCGAGATTCTCCCTCCGGAAGCGCTCGTACCCGTCGACGCGGCCGAGCTCCTGGCACAAAAGGTGATGGACACGCTCGCCACCGCGAACCCTCCAGGGCTGCCTGCGGGCTTCACGGCAAGCGCGATGGCCCACGGAGTCTTGGACGTGTATAGGGCCCATCTCTAGATTGCAGGGCCATGATCTACGTCTGCGTTCCGGTTCACAACGAGGCGCGCACGGTTGGACTCGTGCTCTGGAAGGTGCGCCAGGTATTCACCGCCTTCGAGCGGGAATATCAGATCATCGCGTGCGATGACGCGTCGACGGACGGATCGGCGGATGTGTTGACGTCGTACGCGCGCGTCCTGCCCCTGACCGTCATTCAGCACCGCTCCCGGCAGGGATACGCGAAGAGCCTCGAGGAGTTGCTGCGGCTGGCGTTGCAGCGGACCGACCGGCCGAAGCGCGATTGCGCGATCACGCTCCATGCCGACTTCGTGCACGCCCCCGAGACGATGGAAGAGATGGTCAAACGGTTGGAGTCCGGAGCGGATCTCGTCGTCGCCGAGCAGTATCGCGTGCAGGGAAACCGCACCTGGCCGGAACGGTGGGCGCGGCGGTGGGCGCCGCGCTTGCTCCGCGTGGGCGGTGGCGTGAAGGACTCCATTTCAGGCTTCCTGGCGCTGCGCCTGGTCGTGCTGCGTCAGGCAACGCGAGGCGGCGAGCGCCCTCCCCTCCTCACCACCGAGGGGTGGGCGGCGAACGCCGAGCTCCTGGCACGCCTTGGCGCCCACGCACGGCGCATCGAGGTGGTCTCCAGTGCCGCGCGATACGATCTCAAACAGCGGCCATCGCGATCCAATCCCTGGCAGCAGCTCCTCGCCGCGTGGCGCTCGCGCGGGTTGATCACCGCGGCACGCAAAAGCTCGGCGCTGCTCGTGCTCGCGCTGCTCGCGGCAGCAGGGGTTGGGTCACTTGGTGCTCAAGACGGCATGTGTACCGGCAAGATTGTACGTGCCGTGGCTGTGCCCTTCCCGGTCGGCGAGCGGCTCTCGTTCAATGCGAAGTACGGGATTTTCAACGTGGGCAACGCCGCGATGGAGGTTATGGGGATCGATACCGTCCACAATGTTGAGACGGTGCACATTCGATTCCGCATATCCGGAGGAGCTCTGTGGTACCACCTCGACCAGACGATCGAGTCGTGGGTGGGACGGTACGACTTCCGATCGCGCCGTTTCTCGTCCGTCCAGGACGAGCGCGACAAGCACCGCGAGCACCGCTATGAGATCTTTCCCGACTCCGGGTTCTATCGCGAAGTCGGGCGCGACACGACGTTCGCGACCGTCCTCGAGCCGCTGGACGATGCCGCGTTCCTCTATTGGATCCGGACGGTGCCGCTCGAGGTCGGCAAGAAGTACGAATACGCGCGGTATTTTCGTCCGGATCGGAATCCCGTCATCATCGAGGTGTTGGGGCGCGAGCGAGTCGGCGTCGCGGGGAAGAAGTGGCGCGCGATCGTCGTGCGCCCCAAAATCCCCCAGGGGCGCGGGATCTTCGCCGAGAAGTCCGAGACGCGCATCTGGCTCTCCGATGATGCCCAGCGCCTCGTGCTCGCGATCCAGTCCAACTTCTCGTTCGGCCAGGTGACGCTCAAGCTCAAGGACTACGTCGTCCCAGGAGTCAGTCAGCCATGACCGAGTACCGTGAAGCCGATTTCTCCCGCCTCAAGACCGTTCCCATCGCCAAACGCCGCAACAAAGTCGACGCTTCACTCCTCGCCCATCCACCGCGCGCGTCCGACCGCTCGTTCGCCGCATTCCTCGACGCGCTGCCGTCGATACTCGCCGCGCAGGATCTGCGCTACGTGGTCGATCAGATCGTTGCCGCGGCCGACAAACGCGCAGTGGTCGTGATGCTCGGTGGGCACGTGATCAAGGTCGGACTGGGGCCGCTGCTGATTGCGCTGATGCGACAGCGCGCCGTGACCGTCGTCGCCATGAACGGCAGTGCGGCGATCCACGACTTTGAGCTTGCGGCGTACGGAGGAACGAGCGAAGACGTGGCCGCGGGGCTGGGCGACGGAACCTTCGGCATGGCGGAGGAAACGGGTCGCGAGATGAATGCCGCGCTGGCGCGCGGCGCCAAGACCGGACAGGGCGCCGGCGAGTCCTTCGCCGAATACTTACGCGCGCGCCAGGAGCTTCCCGGCCGCGATGTCTCGGTGTTAGTCGCGTGCGGCGAGCTGGGCGTGCCGGTCACCGTACACGCGGCGCTCGGCGCAGAGATCATTCATCAGCATCCGACCGCCGACGGCGCCGCCATCGGCGCCACCAGTCACCGCGATTTCAGGCGGCTGGCCGCTACCCTGCCCGACCTGAACGACGGCGGCGTCGTGCTCAATCTCGGCAGCGCGGTGGTGATGCCGGAAGTGTTCCTCAAGGCATTGACCATCGCGCGCAATCTGAATGAGGGGAAACCGAAGAACTTCACGGCGTGCGACTGCGATATGCAGCGCCACTATCGACCGCGTGTCAATGTCGTCGAACGGCCGACTCTAACCGGTGGGCGGGGCATCCAGCTCACCGGTCATCACGAGATCCTGTTTCCGCTACTCGCCTGGGCGGTACTCCTCAAGACTCGGAAGGACGTCCCTTGATCATGTCGCGCACGCGATCAGCCGTCGACGGGCTGAGAATGCGTAGCGCCATATAGAAGAAGAAGCCGATGACTGCCAGCGTGAGGACCGTCGTCGCGAGGCCGAACAGGCTCCCAACGATACCAAAGATCAGCTTCAGAGCGAGCCAGGCGACAACGGCGAGAATCGCGAACCCAATGATGCTCCGGAACATGATATCCTCCGTGGTGTCCGGTGCGTCTGCAGCGTACGCCTAAATGTCGCACAAAGTTTCGTCCTGTGAAGTGTTGGTCGCCGGCGGCGGAATCATCGGCGCCGCCTGCGCCCGCGCCGCGGCGCTGCGGGGGCTGCGGGTCCTGATCTGCGAGCCCGGGCCCGACCCGGCAGCGGCGTCGGCGGCGTCGGCGGGAATCCTGGGGCCGCAAATCGAGCGGACCGACGACACGCTACGGGCCCTGGGGTTGCGCGCCCGCGATCTCTACGAGAGCCTCGCCCCGACCCTCGCGGAGAACACCGGCATCGACATCGGGTTGTGGCGCGACGGCATCGCGTCTCTTGCATTCGATGAGTCCGAAGCCGAGCGGCTCCGCGACGTGGTGGCCCATCAGCGCCAGGCTGGACTGCGTTGCGACTGGCTGGAAGCGGAGGAGGTGGCGGAGCGATTCCCCGCCACGGCACCCTGCCTGGGCGCGATGTTTGCACCGGAAGACGGTGCCGTGGACGCGCCAGCACTCGCGCGCGCGCTCCACGCCGATGCGAAGCGCCACGGCGCACGCACGCTGAACGCCCGGGTGACCCGCCTCACCACGATCCTCGGCCGCGCGACCGGCGTCGAAATCCCCGCCGGCAAGATCAAGGCGGAGCACGTCATCATCGCCGCTGGCGCCTGGTCCACCCGCATCGACCATCTTCCCCGCACGCTGCCGGTCGAGCCCGTCCGTGGACAGATGGCGGCCGCACCCTGGCCGGCCAACATGCCGCGTACGGTGCTCTACTACGACCACGGGTACGTCCTGGCCCGCAGCGGTGAAGCAATCTTTGGCAGCACCATGGAGCACGTGGGATTCGATGGGCGAGTCACCGAGTCCGGCATCCATGAGATCGTGTCGGCCGCTCGTCGGCTGTTGCCCCAGCTTCCGACGGTCCCCCTCCGGACCTGGGCTGGCCTGCGCCCGATCACGCCGGATGGGCGTCCGATCCTCGGCCCCGACCCCGATGTGCGGGGATTGTGGTACGCCACCGGCCATGGCCGTAACGGCGTCCTACTCGCGGGCCTCACGGGAGAGATCATTGGCGACTTGGTGGCGACCGGTGCTACCGAGGTAGAGATTGCCTCGCTCGCCCCGGAGCGATTTACTTCCTAGGATGTTTAGCAGTTGCGCATTCTGTAATGCTGGGTTTGACGGTGATGGTGGCCCTTCGGGACTCGGCATTGGCCGGCGGATTGCCTTCGACGAATGGAAGGGCCGGCTTTGGGTCGTGTGCCCACGCTGCAGCCGCTGGAATCTCACGCCTTTCGACGATCGACTCGAGCGCATCGAGGCAGTTGCCCGCGCCGCGAGCAACGGACGTATCGCCGCATCGACTGCGCAGGTCGCATTGATTCGGTGGGAACGCTACGACTTCGTGCGCGTCGGAAAGCCGCCGCGCGTCGAGCTGGCGACCTGGCGCTACGGCGAGCGACTCCGCAACCGCCAGCGTGAGCGCATGAAGGTCGTGGTTCCCCTCACCATCGCGGCGATTGGTCTCGGCATCGCCGCAAACGTCGCGGCGGGCGGCGGATTCGGGGTCATGGTTTGGAATCTCCACCGGCTCGTCGACGGCATATACGTGGGGATGGTGGGGCGCCGCAAAGTCACATTGACCGAGGCACCCATTTGCGCCCATTGCGGCAGCCTGATGGTGCTTCGTGCCCGACACGTCCAACACGCGCGTATCGTGCCCGATCGCCACGCGGACATGGCCGTCGTGGTGAGCTGCCCGAAGTGTCGCCAGGAAGGCGCGCACCTGACCGGCGGTGAGGCGGTTCAGGTGCTACGTCAGGGTCTTACCTATCTGAACCTCGCTCGGGGCGGGCGCCGGCGGGCCGAGGATGCGGCACGAGAAGTGGACATGGTGGGCGGGGCGGATCGTCTGGTCCACGACATTGCGCGGCGGGAGCTGACATTGCGCTCACTCCGTCCAGAGCGGGGATTGGCGCTCGAGATGGCGGTGGACGAGCGCGCCGAGGTTGAGGAGTTGGAGCGGCAGTGGAAGGAAGCGGAAGAGATTGCCGACATCGCCGACGGCACGCTGAGCACTTCGACGGAGATCGAAGAGGAGCTAAGACGGCTGAAGAATCGAGGCCGCGATCAACCGTCTGGTTGAAAAATGGCCTACCCCACCCCATCGGCGATGACTATCTTCGACGTCCATGGCCGCCCCCTTGGTGCACATCCAGCCCTCCACCGCACCCTCAGACCCAGCCCGTAAGCCCTCGTGGTTGAAGGTGAAAGCACCCGGCGGCCCCAACTACCTCGCGCTCAAGCACATGATGCGCGACCTCAAGCTGCATACGGTCTGTGAAGAAGCACATTGCCCCAACATCGGGGAGTGCTGGGAGCACAAGGCCGCCACGTTCATGATCCTCGGCGACGTGTGTACGCGCAACTGCGCGTACTGCGCGGTCGCCCACGGCACACCCGCCCCGCTCGATGCTGGTGAACCGCGGCGCCTGGCCGACGCGGTAGCGCAGATGGGTCTCAAGCACGTCGTGATCACCAGCGTCGATCGCGACGATTTGCCGAACGGCGGCGCCGAAGTGTTTGCTGCGTGTATTGCCGAGATTCGGCGGCGCCTCCCTGAGACATCTGTCGAAGTCCTCATCCCCGACTTCAAGGGCAACCCCGAAGCACTTCGCATCGTCGTCGCTGCGCGCCCCGATATCCTCAATCACAATCTCGAGACGATCGCGCGACTGTATCGGATTGCCCGGCCCGGTGGCCGTTATTCTCGAGCGCTCGAGCTGCTGGAGCGCGCCAAAGATCTCAATCCTGAAATGCTGACCAAGTCCGGAATCATCTGCGGGCTCGGCGAGGAGTGGGACGAGCTGCTCGTCGCGATGCGGGACCTGCGCGCGGCCCGCGTCGATATTCTCACCATCGGCCAGTACCTGCGGCCGTCCGATCAGCATCTGCCCATCGCGCGCTGGTACACACCCGACGAGTTTGCCGAGCTGAAGCGCTACGGTATGGTGCTGGGCTTCCGGCACGTCGAATCGGGCCCGCTGGTCCGGTCCAGCTATCACGCGTGGGAGCAAGTGGAGGCTGCTACGCGATGACGGCCACCGCGCGACGTCCGAAAGACACCGCGCAATCAGAGCTGCATCTCCGCATGCTGCGACAGATGTTGCTCATCCGGCGTTTCGAGGAAAAGGCGGCCGAGGCATACGCGCTCGGCAAGATCGGCGGGTTTTGCCACCTCTACATCGGACAGGAAGCGGTCGGGGTCGGCGCGCTCGCCGCGTTGCGGGACGATGACTACGTGATTTGTTCGTATCGCGAGCACGGCCAGGCGCTGATCAAGGGCATCTCCCCAAACGCGGTGATGGCCGAGTTGTTCGGGAAAGCCACGGGCTGCTCGAAGGGCAAGGGCGGCTCGATGCACCTCTTCGATGCCAAGCGCGGCTTCATGGGCGGCCACGGGATTGTCGGTGGACACATTCCGCTCGGCGCCGGCCTCGCGTTCGCCAGCAAATACCGGGGCACCGATCAGGTCACCGTCTGTTTCTTCGGCGAAGCCGCCGTCAATATCGGCGCATTCCACGAGACGCTGAACATGGCGTCGGTGTGGAAACTGCCGGTCGTCTTTTTGTGCGAAAACAATCGCTACGGCATGGGCACGGCGTTCGAGCGCGTCGCCGCGGTCACTGACATCGTGGAGCACGCGTGCAGCTACGACATGGCCGCCGAGTTGGTCGACGGGATGAACGTGCTGACGGTCTATGAGGCGACGCGACGGGCCGTCGAGCGGGCCCGCAAGCAGAGCCACCCCACCTTGCTCGAGGTGCGAACCTATCGGTACATGGGGCACTCCATGTCGGATCCGTTGCACGGCGTGTACCGGACCAAAGATGAAGTCGAGGAGCAGAAGGCCCGCGACCCGATTTCGCACCTGGCCGGAAAGCTGAAGGACGAGGGCATCATCGATCAGGCCGCGCTCGACGCGATGGACTCGGGAGTCCAAGCCGAGGTGGAGGAGGCCGTGAAGTTCGCCGATGAGAGTCCGGATCCCCAGCCGGGGGAGCTCTTCACGGACGTCCTGGTCGACTGATGGCGACGCTCACCTACCGCGATGCGCTGAATCAGGCGCTGCGCGAAGAGATGCAGCGCGATCCCAACGTGTTCCTCATGGGCGAAGAAGTCGGCGTCTATCAAGGCGCCTACAAGGTGAGCCGTGGGTTGCTGGAGGAGTTCGGTCCGAAGCGGATCGTGGACACACCGATCGCCGAGCTGGGATTCGCCGGCATCGGAGTCGGCGCGGCGATGGGTGGACTGCGTCCCGTGATCGAGTTCATGACGTGGAACTTTGCGATTCTGGCCATGGACCAGATCGTCAACTCCGCAGCCAAGATGCTGTACATGTCCGGCGGCCAGATTCCGCTCCCCATCGTGTTCCGCGGCCCGAACGGCGCGGCGCTGCAACTCTCGTCGCAACACTCCCAGGCCTGGGAGAGCTGGGTGTCGCACATCCCCGGCCTCAAGGTCGTGGCGCCGGCGACGCCAGCAGACGCCAAAGGGCTGCTCAAGTCCGCGATTCGCGACAACAATCCGGTGATCGTGCTCGAAGGCGAGATGTTGTACAACATCAAGGGGGAGGTCCCCGACGGCGAACACATCGTTCCGATCGGACGCGCCGACATCAAGCGCGAGGGCTCGGATGTGACGCTCGTATGTCATTCGAAAACCTTGAGCGTGGCCTTAAAGGCGGCGGAGCAGCTGGGCGAGCAGAATGTGTCCGCTGAGGTGCTCGATTTGCGGTCGCTGCGGCCGCTCGACGAAGCGGCGATCCTCGAGTCGGTGAAGAAGACCAACCGCGCGGTGGTGGTTGAAGAAGGCTGGCCGCATGCCGGCCTCGGTGCGCAGGTGGTCGATCTCATCCAGCGTGACGCGTTCGACGATCTCGATGCCCCCGTGCAGCGCGTGACGCAGGCCGACGTGCCGATGCCGTACAACAAGCTGCTCGAGCGGGCGGCCAAGGCGTCGCCCGAGAAGGTCGTCGCCGCGGCGCGGCGCGTGCTCTACCTGGAGTAGCGCTCGACTATGGCCACGAAAGTCCACATGGAAGCCTTGTCGCCCACGATGGAGGAAGGCCGCCTCGTGAAGTGGACGAAGCACGAGGGCGACCCGGTCAAGTCGGGTGAGACGCTCGCCGAGGTGGAAACCGACAAAGCCGTGATGGAGTTGGTGGCGCGCGCCGATGGCCAACTGCTGAAGGTGATGGTCCCCGAGGGAACGACAGTGCCGGTAGGCAACGTCGTCGCGTGGATTGGGAAGCCGGGTGAGAAGGTTGACGGAGCAGGGAGCACGGAGCAGGGAGCAGCCGCGCCGAAACCCGCGGCGGCCGTGGCCGCAGCTCCCAAGGCGACCCCTCCCCCGCTCTCGCCCTCCCCGGCACCGCCGGCTTCTGTCGTTTCAGCCGCAGCTGACGCGACCCGGGTGAAGGCGTCACCTTTGGCACGACGAATTGCCAAGGATGCAGGCGTGGATCTCAAGCTCGTGCAGGGATCGGGACCTGGCGGCCGCGTCATCAAGCGCGATGTCGAAGCTGGTGTGCCGCAGGCCCGGGCGGTGGCCGCCGCTCCTGCTCCCCGCTCCGTGCTCCCTGCTCCCTCCGGTGCGCCCTACGAAGACGTCCCCCTCAGCCAGATCCGCAAGACGATCGCCAAGCGTCTCGTCGCGTCGATTGGGCCGATTCCGCATTTCTTTCTCACCACCGAGATCGACATGGAGCGCGCCGCAGAAGCGCGCGAAGCCCTCAACAAGCAGCTCGGCGAAGAAGGCGGGAAGATTTCGTTCAACGACATCATCATCAAGGCCGTCGCGCTGGCGCTGGTCCAGCACCGCGCCTGCAATGCCTGGTTCCAGGAGGATCACATCCGCTACTGGAACGAGGTGCACATCGGGATGGCCGTCGCGATCGAGGACGGGCTCATCACGCCGGTGATCCGCAACGCCGACCTGAAGAGTCTGCGCCAGATCGGCGCCGAGGCGCGCGAGCTGGCGGGTCGCGCCCGGAACCGGCGCCTGAAGCCCGAGGAATACACGGGTGCGACGTTCAGCGTCTCAAACCTGGGCATGTTCGACATCGATCAGTTCACGGCGGTCATCAACCCGCCGGAGAGCGGGATCGTGGCGATCGGCAGCGTCGTGCCCAAGCCCGTCGCGGACGGCGATCGCCTGGTGGTGCGGCGTCGGCTACGCGTGACGATGAGCTGTGATCACCGCGTGATCGACGGCGCGACCGGCGCGGCCTACTTGAAAACGTTGAAACAAATGCTGGAAAACCCGTTGGCGATGCTGTTGTAATGGCGGATTGCCGATTGCGGATTGCGGATTGGGCCCGTGACCCACCGTGATAATCCGCAATCCACAATCCGACATCCGCAATCGAGGAGTGTGGGGTGGCTATTTTCGACGTGATCATTGTAGGCGGCGGGCCCGCGGGCTACATCTGTGCGATTCGCAGCGCCCAGCTCGGGCTCAGCACGGCCGTCATCGAGCAGGAGAAGCTCGGGGGCGTGTGCGTCAATATCGGCTGCATCCCGACCAAAGCGCTCCTGCACTCCGCCTACATCGCCATGCTGCTGAAGGAGTCGAAGGAGTTCGGCGTCGAGGCGAGCGGCGTGAAGACCGATTACGGCGTGGCGATGAAGCGATCCCGGCGCGTCAGCGATCAGAACTCCAAGGGCGTCGAGTTCCTGATGAAAAAGCACAAGATCACCGTCGTCAAAGGCACCGGCGTGCTGCAGCCGGGGAAGAAAGTGAAGGTGGGGAACGACGTCTACGAGGCAAAGAAAGCGGTCGTCGTCGCCACCGGGTCCCGGGTCAAAGGCATTCCGCAGATCGGCCTCGAAATCAACAAGACGACAGTGATCTCGTCGGATGAGGCGCTCCTGATGGAGCGCGTGCCGGAGTCGCTCGCGATCATCGGGGCGGGCGCGGTCGGCATGGAGTTCGCCGACATCTTCGCGGCGTTCGGCGTCAAGATCACGCTGATCGAAGCGCTGCCGCGGATCCTGCCGATCGAGGACGCCGAATCGTCCGATGTGGTGACCAAGAGCTACCGGAAACGAGGCATCGAGGTGATCGCCGGCGCGAAGATCAACAAGGCTACCGTCGGAAAAGACAAGGTCACGCTCGACATCGAAGCGGGAGGGGAGAAGAAGCAGGTCACGGCGGCTGCCGTACTCATGGCCGCGGGACGCGCGGTCAACACCGAGAACATCGGCCTCAAGGAATGCGGGATTCAGCTGACGGACCGCGGATTCATCAAGGTGGACAAGAATCTGCAGACCACCACCGCCGGCTATTACGCCATCGGCGACGTGGCGGGCCCGCCGATGCTCGCGCACAAGGGCTTTCGCGAGGGGTCGGTCGTCGCCGAGCTCATCGCCGGTCAGAAGCCGCATCCGATCCGGTACGACAACGTCCCCAGCGTGACGTACTGTCATCCCGAAGTTGCGAGCATCGGGCTGACCGAGGATCAGTGTAAGGAGCAGAAGCTGGACTACGTCGCCGGCAGGTTTCCCTTCTCGGCCAACGGCCGGGCGCGCGGCACCGGCGAAACCGAGGGATTCGTGAAGATCCTGCGGGACAAGAAGTACGGCGAAATCCTCGGCGCGCACATCGTCGGCGCGCACGCGTCCGAGATGATTCACGAGCTGGCGGTCGCCCGCGAGAACGAATACACCGTCGAGGAAATTGACTTGGCGATCCACGCGCATCCGACGATGTCGGAGGCCGTCGGGGAAGCCGCGCTCGATTCGCTCGGGCGCGTGTTGCACCTGTGAGCGCCGTAACCGCCAAGGATCCGCTCGCGCTCGGCCTCGGCTCCCTCGCGTCGGGGGTGGCGTTCGGGGGCGCCTGCATGACCGTCTCACAGATCGCGCTACGGTTCTCAGAAGAACGGTTCGAGACAGTGGGCTACTACGAGCTGACGGCGGGACTCGTTGCCGCTGTCGGCGTGGGCGGCGCGGTCGGCTGGTATCGCAGCGGCGCCCTCGACAACATCTGGCAGCGCGGCGTCATCGCGGTCCTGGGTGCCGTCGGCGCCGTCCTGTTCGGCTTTCTCGCGGCGCCGCTCGACCGCTTCTTCGGCATCATCGGCATGATCGTCTGGCTCTTGCTAGGCGTGGCGGCCGGGATCGTGGCCACGCGCTGGGCGAACAGCGGACGGGGGACGGGGGACGGGGGAAGCGGGATGGGAACGGGATGAACACACTCGAGATCCTGGACGCAGGCACCGTCCCTTATGAGGAAGCCCTAGCCTGGCAGCGGCGGCTCGCGGACGACCGCATCGCCGGACGACTGTCACACGACGTGCTCCTGCTGCTCGAGCATCCCCCCGTCGTCACGTTGGGCAGGAATTCGCACGCCGAGCACTTGCTGCAGGCTGAGGGCATCGACGTGTTCGAGGTCGAGCGCGGCGGCGACGTGACCTTCCATGGCCCGGGCCAGCTGGTCGGCTATCCCATCTTCGATCTCGGTGACCATAAGAAGGATCTGCACTGGTATCTGCGCACGCTCGAGCAGGCGCTTATCGACGCGCTCGCGATCCTCGATATCCCCGCCGAGCGGCGCCCAGGGTTCACCGGCGTGTGGACACGCGGGAAGAAGATCGCGAGCATCGGGGTTCACGTGAAGCAGTGGGTGACGTGGCACGGTTTCGCGCTCAATGTCACGACGGACCTCGCACATTTCGATCGCATCGTGCCGTGTGGGATTCAGGGTGTGGAGATGACGTCTGTAGACCGGGAAGGGGGACGGGGGAAGGGGGAAGGGCTGTGGGAGAAGAGCATCGATGCAGTGGTGAAAGGGTTCGAGAGCGCATTCGGAGTAATTTCACACCCTGAAGGGTGTGCTCGGCCCCCATTGTCCTTAAGGACAGTGTCTGCCGAGCCCAGGCTTTAGCCTGGGAACACAATGAGCGATGCAACCAAGCCCCGGATTCCCCCGGGCCAAATCCAGACCACCAAATGGCCGGTCCTACACTACGGCGACGTCCCAAGCGTCGAGACGTCGAAATGGACGTTCATGGTTTCCGGTCTCGTCGAGAAACCATTCACTCTCACCTACGACGAGTTCCTCGCGCTCCCGCGCAAGACCGTGAACTGTGACATCCACTGTGTGACGACGTGGAGCCGCCTCGATAACGTCTTCGAAGGGGTGCCCGTCCAGCTGTTGCTCGAGCGCGCGAAGGTAAAACCGGAAGCTAAGTATTGCCTGGTGGTGGCAGAGCAGGGATTCACGACCAATCTGCCGCTGTCGGATTTGAACCGACCGGAGAACCTCATCGCGCTGAAGTGGGCTGGCGAGCCGCTGATGCCGGAGCACGGTTGGCCTGCCCGACTGCTCGTGCCACATCTCTATTTCTGGAAGAGCGCGAAGTGGGTGCGCGGCTTCGAGTTGTTGGAAGAGGACTTGCCCGGCTTCTGGGAGCAGAACGGCTACCATATGCACGGCGATCCGTGGACAGAGGAGCGATACGGGGGTCGTGGGCTGAGCCAGCACGAGATCAACAAGTTTCGGAACGCCAGTAAGAGGATCGGGGGTACTAACCGGTAGCCCCGTGCTACACGACCGGTCACGCCGTCACCGCTGGCTAGTCATGGTCTTGAGCCTCGTCGCACTGACTCGGACCGGCGCCGCACAATACGCCCACAGCGCCCGCTTCAGACCCGCCCCAGAGCTCGCACCAGGGGACAGAGTTCGCGTGTTGATCCGACCCCCCTGGTACGTGCGAACTCGGGGACCCGGCCCACGAATCACCGGGGAACTAATCGATTACGCTCCGCTCGATTCCTTAACCATCCGTCGAACCGGTCTGCGAGTGCCGTGGCAGCCGGAGATCGGAACCGTGTACTGGCCCGATATCGGTCGCATTGACGTGCCGCATGGTCGCAACACGCTCGGCGGATTGGGTCTAGGCGCCGGGGTAGCCGCAGGAACTGTCCTCACGATCGCGTTCTACTGTAAGATCTGGGCGGGCGAGCACTGCATGAGCCAAGCGTGGCAGCTGAGCCGGCGCGTCGTCTACATCGCGATCCCTGCGGGTGCCGTCTGGGGCTTCTTTTCAACGCGCTGGAAGCGCGTGTATTAGCGACCGTTGCCCCCCCCCCCCCCCCCCCCCCCCC
>DASWCE010000039.1:0-16655 GCA_036390255.1 Gemmatimonadales bacterium
CGAGGGACCGGGTCCAGTCGCCAAGCTGAACGCTGCGCCGGTCACGCCGCTGCCGAAATACACCAGTGCCGTCCGCGCCGCCCCGAACGCATGCTCGCAGGCCATGCCGACGATGTACAGCGCCACCATGTTGCCGATCAGATGGTCGGGTCCGCCGTGCAGGAACATCGAGGTGAACACGCGCCACCATTCCCCCGCGAGCACGCGCGAGCGCACCAGCGCCCCAGCCTCGAGCGGATTGATCTGATTGGCCACGTGAATGCCGGATTCAATGAGCGCCTTGCGATCGAGAAACGCGCCCGACGCGATCTCCCAGGCAAACACCGCCACGTTCGCGACGATCAGCGTGGCGATGAAGAGCGGCAGTCGCCGCATGCCGCGCTCAAAATCGATCCGGCCATCGCGCCGCGCGGCTGGTTTCACCGTCCGCGCGGGCGCCAGCATCTCGGGCGTGATGAGGATCGGCTCCTCATCCTGACCGCCCGGCCCCGGTCCCGGCCCGCTGGTCGTCACCGCCGCTCTCCCGTATCGAGCATCACGCCCAACGCGATCGCGAGACGCCGGTCCATGAGGCGCTGCGGGTCGGCCGTCATGTCGAGCACATAGCGATCGAGAATCGTGAACTTGCGCTTGAACTCGCCGATCACGTCGTCGGTGCCCGCGGGGAGAAAGATGAAGTTGGTGCGCAGCACGCCGAACAACGGCCCGAGGAAGCGGCGCAACAGCGAGAGGATGATGGAATCTTCTTTCGCAAGAAACATCACGCGCCCGTCGGGTCCCCATACGTACCAGCGTTTGCGGATCACGTTGTACAGCCAGTTCTTGCCGAGCTTGGCGAGCTTGCGGCCGCGGGCATCGCGGACCGTATAGGTCATCGTGATCGGCTGGAATTTCTTGTCCTGCAGGATGTCGATCAGCTTCTCGCGTTTGGATTGGTCGCGATAGAAGGTGACATGTCGCTTGACCGAGAGCGCGATCCCCAGCGCCGGGGCGCCGATGAGAATGGCCAGTACGCCGACGATGCCGAGGATGGCCTGCATGGGGCCGGGTTTCAGCGCGTCGATGAACGGAATCCACACCGACATGCCGCCGTACAGCCCAGCCAGAGTCACCAGAATCGCGCCGAGATTCCGCAGCGCATGCGCGGGCCGCTCCACGAAGATGATCTTGTTGCCCTGCTCGTCACCGACGTCGTACTTCTCAGAGATCTTCAGCATCTGTTGGCGCAGGAGGAAGATGTCTCGATCGAACGCCGGATCGACCTGTCTCTGGACCGCCGTCGCCACGCTCGGCGCGCGGACCGGCCGGCCGCATTTCGGACATTTGACCAGCTTGCCCGCGAATTCGTCCTTCAGATCGTAGGAGTTCCCGCATTCACAGGTCACGAGGACGGGCATGTACGCCTCCGTGGCTTGGATGATAGATTTGCCGCGCCCTCGTTTTGGAGATCGTCCGATGCGCGGTTTGACTCTGTTGTGTACCGGCTTGGTGCTACTTCCTGCTCTTCATGCCCAGACGCCGACGCCGCAAATCCTCATCAAAGCCGGACGCCTGGTGGACGGCCGATCGGCCGCCGCGCAGACCAATGTAGGAATTCTCATCGACGGCGAAAGGATTCGGGCCGTCGGGCCCCTGGGGCAGATCCAGGGACAGGCGCCGAACGCCCGCGTCATCGATCTCAGCCAGATGACGGTGCTCCCCGGCCTGATCGATGCGCACACGCATCTGCTGCTGCAGGGCGACGTCACCTCGCAGGACTACGAGGACCAGCTGCTCAAGCAATCGACTGCGTATCGGGCCATTCTGGCTGCCCGGAACGCGCGGATCGCCTTGGAGCACGGCTTCACCGCGCTCCGCGATCTCGAGACCGAAGGCGCGATGTACGCCGACGTCGACGTCAAGCTCGCCATCGATCGCGGCGAGATTCCGGGTCCCCGCGTGTTCACCTCCACGCGCGCGATGGCGCCGACGGGGATGTATCCGATTACCTCGACCAACTGGGAGCTCGAGCTGCCTCACGGCGTCCAGCCGGTGGATGGCGTGGATAACGCGCGGCTCGCGGTGCGTCAGCAGATCCAGCACGGCGCCGACTGGATCAAGTACTACAGCGACCGTCGCTACTACTTCACGCCCGACAGTGTGCTCCACAGCTGGGTGAACTTCACCGACGCCGAAGCCAAGGCGATCGTGGACGAGACGCACCGCATGGGGCACATGGTCGCGGCGCACGCGATCGGCTCGGACGGTATCGCGGCGGCGCTGCGCGCGGGCGTGAATTCCATCGAACACGGCGACGGCCTCACCGATTCGCTGATCGATGTGATGGTGCGCAACAACGTGTACTGGGTGCCGACCGTGACGGTCGGCGCGCACGTGGTCGCCCGGGGCGGCGTGTGGGTGGCGCTCGTCAATCTCGAGCGTAAGGCGTTCGGTCGTGCCCTGCGCAAAGGCGTGAAGATCGCGCTGGGGACGGACGTCGGGGGATTTCCGTGGACCGAGATCAATCAGGCGAAGGAATTCGAGTACTACGTGCAGTACGGCATGACGCCGATGCAGGCGATTCAGTCCGGAACCTCGGTTGCGGCCGCGCTGCTTGGCCAGGAGCAGAACTTCGGTGCGATCGCCCCCGGACTGTACGCTGACATTATCGCCGTTGCGGGCGATCCCACGCGCGATATCACGGAACTGCAACGGGTGAAGTTCGTTATGAAGGGTGGCGCCGTGTACCTTTCCCAATAGTGAAAACATGTGTCGTCGGGCTCCTGCTGAGCTTCGGCGCCGTCGGTGTGTTGCGTGGACAGATGACTCCGTCCGGCACCGGCGGCGTCACTGCGTTGGCCACCACGTTGCGACAGCTCGGCAGCAATAAGCGCGTACTCATGATCGGAGCGCACCCCGACGACGAAGACACGCAGCTGTTGGTGCTCCTGTCGCGGGGCATGGGGGCACAAGCCGCGTATCTCTCACTCACGCGCGGCGAAGGCGGCCAGAACCTCATCGGCCCCGAGCTCGGTCCCGAGCTGGGGATCATCCGCACCGAGGAGCTGCTGGCCGCGCGCGAGCTCGACGGCGCGCGCCAGTTCTTCACGCGGGCGTACGACTTCGGCTACTCCAAGACCGCCGACGAAACCTTTCGGTTCTGGCCGCGCGACTCGATCCTCAAAGACGTCCTCGATGTGATCCGCCGGTTTCGGCCGCAGATCATCATCGCCGTGTTTTCGGGGACCCCGGCGGACGGCCACGGTCACCACCAGGTTTCAGCGATTCTCGCCCGCCAAGCCTTCGATCTGCTGCGTGACTCCGCCGGCGGCCCGCAGAAATTTTATCGCTCGACGCGGGGCGATCCGTCGGCTACGACACTTGCGCTGCCCGTCGGGACGCTCGATCCGCTGATCGGGCAATCGTACTTCCAGATCGCGATGGCGAGCCGGAGCCGGCACCGCTCTCAGGACATGGGGCAGCTGCAACGCCTCGGCCCGGCGACCTCGGGAGTCGCGCTGATCGCAACGAAGACCGTGGGGGGAGGAGGGAGCACGGGCGCGGAAACATCGATGTTCACGGGGGTCGACACGACGATCCACGTCGCCGGTTTCACGGCGCTCATCGATTCCGCGCGCGCCGCGTTGAACCCCTGGCGCCTCTCGGCGTCGCTGCCGTACCTGCTTCGGGCGTCGCGTCTCCTAGGCGCAGCCGACTCGGTGCAGCGCGGTCTGCTCGACCGTGCCATCGCGACGGCCGCCGGCGTCGCGATCGACGGCACGGCCGACGACGGCATCGTCATCCCGGGTGAACGGCTTCAGGTCGAGGTCTCGGTCTGGAATGCGGGCGATAGCACGGTCCGTGCGGAGAGCCTCGCCGTCTTGGCGCCGAGTGGTTGGACGGCCGAACGGCTGGAGCTGGGCACACCGACGGGAGCACCCGGCGCGTTGGTGACGCGCCGCTTCGTGTTGACCGTCGCTAAGGATGCCGAGCGCACACAGCCATACTTCCTGCGTCGCCCGCTGACCAATCGCGGCGGGCTCTACGATTGGTCGACGGCGCCACCGGACGTGCGCGGCCTGCCGTTCGAGCCGCCGCCGGTCAGCACGCAGGTGCGCCTCGTGATCGGTGGTGAGCCCATCACGCTGACGCGCGAGGTCGTGTATCGCTATCGCGACCAGGCGATCGGAGAGATCCGTCGCCCCGTCTTCGTGACGCGCGACGTGGAAGTCGCGGTCGCACCGGACGAGCTGCTCTGGCCCATCGATGGCAACGCGCTCGAGCCACGGCGGTTCACGCTCACGGTGACAAATCGCGCGCGCGGGGCCGCCGTGACGAGAACCGCCGTCACATCGCCTACCGGCTGGCCACCTGTCTCTCCGGAAAGCCTTGCATTCACGCGCGAAGATGAGACGAAGAGTGTGGTCGTGAGCCTGGCGCCGCCGGCGGCCGATAGCCTCAAGCCGGGGACGTATGCGCTGCGGGCGGGCTCCCCCGGCCCCGGGGGGGGCGGGGGAAGCGGGGGGGGCTGGCTGGAGATCATCGATTATCCGCACATTCGGCCCCGGGCGCTCACCAAGCCGGCGGTGGCGCAGATTCGGGCCGCGCGTGTCGGGCTTCCCGCGTTGTCACACGTCGGGTATGTGCGCGGCGCTGCCGACCGCGTTCCCGAAGCGCTGCTCGCTGTAGGGGTGCCGATGGAGCTCATCATTGGCGACTCGCTCGCCCGCGGTGACCTCTCGCATTTCGATGCTATCGTGATCGGCAGTCGCGCGTACGAGACCGATCCGGCGCTCGTCGCGAACAACGGCCGGCTACTCGACTACGCGCGAAACGGCGGGCTCGTCATCGTTCAGTATCAACAGTATCCGTTCGTCGACGGTGGCTTCGCGCCGTATCCGCTCACCATCGCCCGCCCGCACGATCGCGTGACGGACGAAACCGCGCCGGTCACCGAGCTCGATCCCGCACATCCCGTCTTTCATTATCCAAATACCATCGCGCCCGAGGATTGGCGCGGCTGGATTCAGGAGCGCGGTCTCTACTTCGCGCACACCTGGGACACGACGTACGTCCCGGTGCTGGAAACCCATGATCCCGGCACTCCGCCGGTGGAGCTCAAGGGTGGATTGCTGATCGCGCCGCTAGGACGAGGGACCTACGTGTACACGGGTCTGAGCTTCTTCCGCCAACTGCCCGCCGGCGTGCCTGGTGCGTATCGACTGTTCACGAATCTCTTGGGATTGAAGCGGCGGAATGTTCCGTAAACCAATGCATTTCGCATTCGCGTTTCTTCTTCTCGTCACCGCATGCTCCCGCGACCGCCGCACGCCATTGGTCATCTACAGTCCCCACGGCCGAGATCTGCTGACGTTGTTCGAGAAGCGATTCGAAGCGCTCCATCCCGATATCGATGTGCGCTGGCTCGACATGGGCTCGCAGGACGTGTACGACCGCGTGCGCTCCGAGCGTGCGAACCCGCAGGCCGATGTCTGGTTTGGCGGACCGTCCTTGATCCTGGCGCAGGCCGCGGCTGAATCGTTGCTCGATTGCCATCGACCGGTTTGGGCAGACGCCATCGCGGCGCGCGGGCGCGGCGCCGGGGATTGTTACTTTGCGGCCTACGAGACGCCGGCCGTCTTTCTGTACGCCGAGAAGGTCGTGCCCGCGGCGCAGGCGCCGCAGGACTGGGACGACCTGCTCGATCCGAGATGGAACGGGAAGATCATCATCCGCGATCCGCTCGCGAGCGGCACCATGCGTGCCGTGTTTGGTCTCATCGTGGCGCGCGGGCTCAAGCAAACCGGCGACACCGCGGCGGGATTTGCGTGGCTGCGGCGACTCGACGGGCAGACCAAGGTCTACGAGCAAAACCCGGCCTTGATCAGCGAGAAGATCGCGCGGCAGGAAGGCCTGATCACGATCTGGGATCTGCCGGACGTCTTGATCAGTCGCCGTCGTGGCATGCCGATCGGTTACGTCTTTCCCCGGAGCGGGACGGTCGCCATCGAGGACGGCATCGCGGTCGTCCGCGGCGCGAAGCATCTTGCCGCGGCCCGGGCGTATGCCGATTTCGTCGGCAGTGTGGAGATGCAGCTCGCGGCCGCGCGTGAAGTCTTTCGCGTACCGGCGCGGCAAGACCTGCCCGCGGATTCGCTGCCCGAGTGGGTGCGTGAGGTGCACCGCCGCATGGTCGTTGCGGACGTCGACTGGAATCTCCTGGTTGAGCGCGGACCCGAGTGGATGCGCTGGTGGGATCAGCACGTGCGCGGCACCGGGGGAAAACGTTGACCGCCTTCCTCCAAATTCAGGCCGTCGCAAAGCATTGGGCGACTGGCGTCACCATCGGTCCGATCACGCTCGACATCGCACGGGGGGAGATCCTCGCGCTCCTCGGTCCGTCGGGCAGCGGCAAGACGACGATGTTGCGCCTGCTGGCGGGATTCGAATCAGCGGACGGCGGTCGCATCCTCGTCGCCGAGGAGGATGTCACGACGGCGCCTCCGGCGCGGCGCCGCTTCGGCATGGTGTTTCAGCACTACGCGCTGTTTCCCCATCTGGACGTGGGTGAGAACGTGGGCTTTGGCCTTGCGAAGTCCGCCGAGCGGGACGCCAAAATCGCGAACGCACTGGCGCTCGTAGATCTCGCCGGGTACGAGCGGCGCAAGGTGCACGAGCTGTCGGGGGGCCAGCAGCAGCGCGTGGCGTTGGCGCGCGCGCTCGCCCCCGAGCCGCGCGTGCTGTCGCTGGACGAGCCGCTGTCCAACCTCGATCCCGCGTTGCGCGAGCGCACGCGCCATGAGCTGCGCGACGTCATCAAGCGCGTGGGGATCACCACGGTCTTTGTGACCCACGAACAGGAAGAAGCCTTCGATCTCGGCGATCGCGTCGCTGTGATCAGTCAAGGGCGGCTCGAGCAGGTGGGCGCCCCCGACGAGCTGTACGAGCACCCCGCAAATCTCTTCGTTGCCACCTTCGTGGGTCGTGCCAACGTGTTTCGTGGTGACGCCGCCCGCGCCTTGGGAGGCAATGGGAAGCGCGTCCTCGTCGTGCGACCCGAGCGCCTGCGGTTTTCCGAGGCCGGCCTCCCCGGCATCGTGCGCGAGCGGCGCTACGTCGGCGCGGCCGCGTTCTTCCTGATTGAGGCCGATGATCACCAACGCTTCGAGGTGCTCGCCGAGCCGGATGCGGCACGCGTGGGGGAGCGCGTGTACGTCGAAGCCACGCGCGTGATCGCATTGTGATGCGCGCGCGGCGTTCGGGCGTTGCGGCTGGGGTACTCACGTTGCTCCTCGCGTGGGTCGTGATCTATCCGATCCTGATCGTCGCGATCGCCGCCGCTGACAAGACCGCCGTGGGGGCTTTTCTGACGCGGCCCGGCGAGTGGGCAGCCCTGTGG
Source organism: Gemmatimonadales bacterium (assembly GCA_036390255.1). Classification (GTDB taxonomy): domain Bacteria; phylum Gemmatimonadota; class Gemmatimonadetes; order Gemmatimonadales; family GWC2-71-9; genus 20CM-2-65-7. Next base: position 7,379 of record DASWCE010000039.1, read on the forward strand.
GCGAGCGTCTGGATCTCGCTAGTGAGCGTCGTGCTGGCGGCCGCGATTGGCATCCCGCTCGCATTTCTGTTCGAGTGGTTCGATTTCCCCGGACGCAAGACGTTAGGCGCGCTGATCGCGCTGCCAGTCGTGCTGCCGCCCCTCGTCGGCGTGATCGCGTTCCTCTTTCTGTATGGCGAGTCGGGGTTCATCGCGCGCGCCATTCAGGCGGCGCTGCATCTCGAGCACGCGCCCTGGCGCCTGCAGGGAGCCGTCGCGATTCTGCTCGTGCACGCCTATTCGATGTACGTGTACTTCTACCTCTTCACCCGGGCCGGCCTGGCGAAGCTCGACGTCTCGATGCTGGAAGCCGCGCAGGCACTCGGCGCCGATCGGCGCGAGACGCTGTGGCGCGTGATCGTGCCGCTGTTGCGCCCGTCGCTCGTCGGGGCGGCGATGCTGACGTTCATGACGGCATTGGGATCGTTCAGCGCGCCGTACATCTTCGGCGGCGGATTTCGCGTGATGACGACGCAGATCGTGGCGACGAAGCTGAACGGCGACCTGCCGCTGGCGATGGTCGAAACGGTGGCGCTCGCGATCGTGGCGGTGGCCGGTCTCGTGATCCTGCGTCGCACCGAAGGTGACGACATTCTGGTCGCTCTGGGGAAGGGGATTGCGCCGCGGCCGCGGCCGATCCGGCGCCCGAGCGTCCGATGGCTGGCGGCAGGCGCGGGCTGGGGCCTCGCGGTGCTGCTGCTGCTGCCACACCTGACGCTCGCAGTGGTGTCGCTCGTGCCCTATGGCGCCTGGACGACCGAGATTCTTCCGCCGGTGATCAATTTTGAGAACTACCGGCGTCTCTTTTCGGAGGCGGAGCGGCTGCGTCCCCTGCTGAATTCGCTGTGGATGGCGGCCGTCAGCACCGCGGTGGCGGTGGCACTCGCACTGGCCGGCGGTTGGCTCGTCGTACGCCGGCGCGTGGCGCTGCGGCGCGTTATCGAGGGCCTGCTGGCACTGCCGTGGGCGCTGCCGGGCACGGTGTTCGCGATCGCGCTCGCCATCACGTTCAGTGTGCACGCGCCGCTGCAGCTGCGCGTCGTGCTGGTCGGCACCGCGGCGATTCTTCCGCTCGCCTATCTCGTGCGGGGGCTGCCGCTCACGGGTCGAGGGATCCTGGCGGCCTATCGCCAGCTCGATCCCTCACTCGAGGAAGCGGCCGCCAGTCTCGGAGCCGGCCGCTGGCGCACGCTCACGCGCGTGACCCTGCCGCTGCTCAAGCCCGGCCTCGCGGCCGGCGCGAGCCTGGCGTTCGTCGCGGCGCTCGGGGACATTGTGGCGTCCATCGTGCTCTACACGTACGAGACGCGCCCCGTGTCTATCGAGATCCTGTCGAGCTTGCGGCTGGCCGAGACCGGCGTGGCCGCGGCGTTCGGAGTCGTCTTGATGGTCGCCAGCGCGATCGTGCTCGGCGTCGGAGCGCGGCGATGAAACGTCTTTCCGTGCTCATGGCGGTCGCGTTCGTCGACATGATGGGCGTGATGATCATCTGGCCGCTCCTGCCCCTGTACGCGAATGACCTCGGTGCTTCCGCGACGGTCGTCGGACTCCTCGCTGCGTCCTTTCCGGTGGCGCAACTCGTGTCGTCCCCCGTCTGGGGGTATGTCTCCGATCGCTATGGCCGGCGGCCGGCGCTGCTCGTCGGTCTCGGCGCTTCAGCGTTCGCATATATCGTGTTCGGGTTCGCGCACACGGTGTGGCTCCTCTTCGTGTCGCGATTCGTGCAGGGGCTCGGCGGCGGCACGACGGGGGTCGTCCAGGCCTACGTCGCCGACACGATGCTGCCCCGCGAGCGCGCCAAGGCACTGGGGTGGCTGTCTGCCGCGACGAGCGCGGGCGTGATCATCGGTCCCGCGATCGGATCGTTCATGCACCGCTTCGGCGAAGCGGCACCGGGGTTGTTCGCGAGCGCCCTCGTCCTGGTCAACGTGGCGTTCGCGTGGAAGTGGCTACCGGAATCGCGCTGGGCGCAGGCCGGAGTGACGCGGACCGGCGTGGAGCGTCCCCGCGCGTCGGTCACGTTGGGCGACGCGGTCCGCAATATCGTGCAGCCGGCCGTGCGCGTGGTCGCCGATCCCACGAGGCCGGTTTCGCTGCTGATCTGGATCTACGCGCTGGCGATGCTCGCGTTCAACGCGCTGCCGCCGATCTTTTCGCTCTACTTGCACGATCGGTTCGCGATCACGGCGGACCAGATCGGCTTCTTTTTCATGGTGTTCGGCGCTGTCGGCGTGTTGATGCGCACCGCACCGGTGGGCTGGTTCAACGCCAAGCTTGGCGAAGTCCGGACGATGCAGGTCGGGACACTGCTGCTGCTCGCGGGATTCATTCTCGTGCCGCTCGCGCCCACGCTGACGCTGTTCGTGTGCGCGCAGATCCTCTTGCCGCTCGGCACCGCGTTGCTCTTTCCCGCGAACTCGGCGCTCGTCAGCCATCGCGCGCATCACGATGAGATCGGCCTGACACTCGGGGTGCAGCAGACCTACCGCGGTCTCGCGGCGATCGTCGGCCCGGTCTACGCGGGAGGTGCCTACCAGTCGCTCGGGCAACACATCCCGTTTTTCATCTCGGCGGGAATCATCGTCTTCGTCGCGTACTTGACGCTCCGCATTCCTGAACAGGATAGGCCGCCACAGGTGGCGGTGAGCACCTAAGCGTTGCTACCTTTGGGGCTCATGAATTTCGCCGTCGCGCTCGCGTTCCTGACGAGTCTGCTGGCTCCTCCATCGGCGCCACCGCGGCCAAAACTGGTCGTGGTGATCACGGTCGATCAAATGCGGCCCGACTATTTCACCCGCTGGAAAAGCCAGCTCAGCGGTGGCCTGGCACAGCTCGCCAACGAAGGCGCGTTCTTCACCGACGGCTACCAGGATCACGCCGTCACCGAGACCGCACCGGGCCACTCGACGATTCTGTCCGGGCTGTGGCCCGCGCACACCGGCATCATCAGCAACTCGGAGGGTGTGCAGGATTCGCTCGCGCCACTGCTCGGCACGACCGGTCCGGGCGCGTCCCCGCGGCGCTTCCGCGGCACGACCCTGTTCGATTGGTTGAAAGCGTCCGATCCGACGGCCCGCGCGTTATCGGTGAGCCGCAAGGATCGCGGCGCGATTCTCCCGATCGGCCAGTCAAAACAGCAGGTGTTCTGGTTCCAGTCGGGACTGTTCACTACGAGCCGCTACTACGCGGACACGCTCCCGTCGTGGGTGCAGGGGTTCAACGCCAGACGGCTGCCGTTCAAGGCGGCCAACACGACGTGGACCCTCTTGCTTCCCGATAGCGCATACAAAGAACCGGACAACGAAGCCTGGGAGAATGGCGGGACGAACACCGTGTTCCCGCATCGGCTTCCCGCTGACAGCGTGCTCGCGGCGGCGGCCGTGGCTGGCGTGCCCGCCATGGATTCGCTGACGCTGCTGTTTGCGCTCGAGGGGTTCGAGGCGCTGCGCCTGGGCCGCAAAGGTACGGATCTGCTCGCCGTGAGTCTCTCGACGACGGATGCCATCGGTCACGCGTACGGCCCCGACTCACGTGAGATCCATGATCAGGTGTTGCGCCTCGACCGCTATCTCGCCTGGTTCCTGAAGCGGCTCACCGATCGCGTGGGGCGCGACAACATCGTCGTCGTGCTCACCGCCGATCACGGCATGACGTCATACCCGGAACGGACTCGCGCGAAGACGGGCGGGGCCGCTTATCGCGTTGCGTTGGACACGGTAATCACGGCGGTGAATCGCGATCTCGACCGGGTAGCGGGTGCCGGTGGTCCGGCGCGGGAGTGGCTCGAGTTCGACACCGGGATGCTGTTGCTGCGCGACAACGGCCGCCTGGCTGGGTTGGGCATCAAGACGGACAGCATCCTCGAGGCGCTCACCGCGCGCATCGTGCGAGTGCAGGGTGTCGCGCGCGTGACTAAGCCCGCCGACCTGTCGCGTGCCGACACGGCGTCTGATCCGGTCGCTCGCCGCTGGATACATCACCTCCCGCCCGACGCGGGCGTGGTGCTCACCGTAACGCTCCAGCCCGGCTCGGTCTGGGACATTCCGAACCTACTGATCGCGATGCACGGCCAGCCGTCGGAGGACGACGCCCACGTGCCGATCGTTTTCTGGGGTCGCGGCGTGCGGCACGGATCGTTCGCCGGACGCATGAACACGGTCGACATCGCGCCGACCCTCGGCGCATTACTGGGTGTGACGCCGCTGTCCTTGATAGACGGCCACGCCCGTACCGAGGCCCTTGGGCCGAGAAACTAGCCGTGGTGCAGAAGCAGTCGGCAAATCAGATCCGCCGCATCGAGGAGCTGCAGGGGTACGTGCGGACCGTGGATCACGTGCGGAAGTTGATCGCGGAGCTCGAAGCCAACCGCGCGGCCAAGCCGAAAATCCTCAACGGCATCTGCGGAAACATCGCCCGCGAGCTGTCCCACATGCGCCAGCGCGCGCTCGCGGCGAATCTCGGCACACTGCCTGACGTGGCCGGCACACTGGCGATCGTCGCGAACCGAGCAGGGACGGGGATCAACATGAAGGTGCGCGCGCTGGCCGATGGCGTGAATAGCATGACGATACAGCTCGATCAGGCGCTCAAGATGGCCCACGAAGCGCCGCCGGAAAAAGAACCCGAGAAACAACAATCGTAGCGATCAACTGCCGCGCCCTGACCAAACGCTTCGGTGACGTCGTCGCCGTCGCGGGTCTCGATCTCACGGTCGGGGCCGGCGAATGCTTCGGCCTGCTCGGGCCCAACGGCGCCGGCAAGACCACGACCATCGAGATTCTCGAGGGACTGACCGCGCCGGACTCGGGGGATGTCGAGATCCTCGGCACGCCGTGGCGCGATGGCGCCGCCGGACGGGCCTTGCGCGAGCGGCTCGGCGTCCAGCTCCAGGAAACGCAGCTCGCCGACAAGCTCCAGGTCGGTGAGGTGCTGGCGCTGTTCCGATCGTTCTACCGGCAGTCGCGCACGGTCGACGAGGTGCTGGCGCTCGTCGAGCTCGAGGAGAAGCGCAAGGCGCGCGTGGTGACGCTGTCAGGCGGGCAGAAGCAGCGGCTTGCGGTCGCCTGTGCGCTCGTCAGCAAGCCCGACCTGCTGTTTCTCGACGAGCCGACCACCGGCCTCGATCCGCAGTCGCGCCGGCAGCTGTGGGCGATCATTCGCCGCTTCCGCGCGCAGGGCGGCACCGTGTTGCTCACGACGCACTACATGGAGGAAGCCGAGCGCCTCTGCGACCGCGTCGCGATCATGGATCACGGCAAGGTCATTGCGCTCGGCACGCCGCGCGAGCTCATCGCCTCGCTGGGGGCCGAGCACGTCATCGAGTTCGCGGTCGCGGACGGTGCGGCCGGCGACCTGACGGACGGCGTGCGGCGCCTCGGTGGCGTGACCGCCGTGCGGCCGGGCGCCGGCGGCGTCGGACTCTCGTTGACCGTGACGGAGCTGCATCGCACGCTGCCCGCGCTCCTCGCGCTGGTGCAGCAGCGCGGGCTCGAGCTCTCGTCGCTCACGACGCACCATGCCACCCTCGACGACGTCTTCGTCGCGCTCACCGGACGGCAGCTCCGTGATACGTGAGCACCCGATGTACCAGCTCGCGCTGTCGCGCATGCGCGAGTTCTACCGCGAGCCCGAGGCGGTCTTCTGGGTGTTCGGCTTTCCCATCGTGCTCGCGTTCGCGCTCGGCCTCGCCTTCCGCAACACCGGGCCGGGAAAGTTGCAGGTCGGCGTCGTGGCCGGGGCCGGCGACAGCGCGGTGGCCGCGGCGCTCGCGGCGTCGCCTCGCCTCGTACCCACCGTGCTCGATACCGCCACCGCGCGGCTGCGCCTCAAGGCGGGTCGCGTGGCGATCCTGGTCCTTCCCGGGGATCCAGTTGTGTATCGCTACGACTCGACGCGGACGGAGAGCGGTCTCGCGCGGCTCGAAGTGGACGATGCGTTGCAGCGCGCCCGCGGGCGCAAAGATCTGATCGCGGTGCGCGACGACCGCGCCGTCGCACCGGGGTCGCGCTATATCGACTTCCTCATTCCCGGGTTGTTGGGCATGAACCTGTTGGGCAGCGGGATCTGGGGCGTCGGGTTCTCCGTGGTGCAGGCCCGGCAACGGAAGCTCCTCAAGCGCTACCTGGCGACGCCGATGCGCAAGAGCCACTACCTGCTGAGCTTCATTCTCTCGCGCCTGGTCTTCTTGATTGTCGAAGTCGTGGCGCTGGTCGGCTTCGGCTGGCTGCTGTTTGGCGTGGCGGTGCGAGGGTCCTTCGCTTCGCTCGCAGGGCTAACGGTCCTGGGTTCCTTCTCGTTCGCCGGCCTCGGGCTGCTCGTGGCGAGCCGCGCCAAGACGATCGAAGGGGTGTCCGGCTTGATGAACCTCGTGATGCTCCCGATGTGGATCTTATCGGGTACGTTCTTCTCCTACTCGCGCTTCCCCAACGCGATGATTCCGTTCGTGAAGGCACTGCCGCTTACTGCCCTAAACGATGCCCTGCGCTCTGTCATGATCGATGGCTCGGGTGTCGCGGCCCTCGGCACCCCGATCGCCATCGTGGTGGCGTGGGGTGCCGTGAGCTTCGTGATTGCTCTCAAGATTTTCCGCTGGCGGTGACGCTAGGTCGAAACGATTACCACGCCCTTCATCTGGGGATGGAACGAGCAGTGATACGGGTACGTCCCGGCGCTCGTAAACGTGCGATCGTACGTCGATCCGGCATACGGCATTCCGTTCCGATCGACCCCTCCGCTTGACAGTGTGCCGCTGTTGAACTGACCGGCGGTGTCGGAGACCACGGAATGCGACAAGGTTCCCGCGTTCGTCCACCGCACTGGGATCCCCGCCGTGATGCGCACAGTGTCGGGCGTGAATTGGAACTCGGAGACCGTGACGAACACGGTATTGGGTGCGGGTGGCGGCGCGGGCGGGGGCGGAGGCGGTGGATTGCTGTAGGAGGTACTTGAGCCGCAAGCGGCGAGTGACGCGAGTAACAGGCTGTAGCACAGACGCATGAGATCCTCTGCAGGTTAGCTCTCCGGTCGAAACAACGCGGCCAGGCGCCGCCAGAATCCGCCGAGCGCGCCCTTCACGGCGTGGTGAAACGCGCCGGCGGAATGGAACCGTTCGGCAGGCTCGCTGCGCAGCGCGCGCCGCAGCACCTCTTCGAGCTCGCGCGGGACATCGCGGCGCTCGGCAGCGAGTGGTGGCACATCGTCCGTAGTCTGGCGCGCCAGAATCTGTTCCGGGGTCTTCCCGCTGAACGGCGGTCGCCCCAGTAACGAGAAATAGGCGACCGCGGCCAGCGAATACAAGTCGGCTCGTTGGTCGACGCGCTCGCCCAGCAGCTGCTCGGGCGCGGCGAACTGCGGCGTGCCGCTGCGGGATGTCGCGCCACCAAACCGCGTCCCACCGCGCAGCGCCAGGGCGAGTCCGAAATCCGTAATCCGCAGCCGGCCGTCCGGCTCGATCAGCATGTTCTCCGGCTTCAGGTCGCGGTGAATCAGTCCCAGGCCGTGGGCGTGCTCGAGTGCTGACAGCGCTTCGTCGAGCAGCCGCTCGGTCTGCTCGAGCGAGAACGTGCCGTGCCGGTGGACTACCTGGGCCAGGCTCGAGCCCGGCACGTATTCCATCGTGTACCACGTGAGTCCGGCCCGGCCCATGATGTCATAGATGCTGACGATGTTGGGATGCCGGAGTCGCGCGGCGAGCTGCGCCTCGCGCCGGAAGCGTTCCAGGACGCCGGGATCGGCCGTCAAGTTCGGGTGCAGGACCTTGATCGCCACGTCGCGCTCCAGGGCCAGATCGCGCGCGCGATACACACGGCCGAAACCACCGGCGCCGATCTCTTCCAACAGCTCGTAGTCGTCGCCGAGCGCGCGCCGCAGTCGCCGCTCGAAACCCGACTCGGTGAGGGCGGGAGCGGCTGCGAGCACCTGGAAGGTGCCGGCATCACTCACGAAGTCCTCGAGCATCTCCGTCGCCGTGTAGTAGCGGTCCTTGGGCACGCGCGAGAGCGCGCGCACGATGACGCGCTCGACCGCCGCGGGAATCGCCTGGCGCAGCTGACGCGGCGGCACGATCTGCGCTGGGTCAAGATGGGGCGGGTTGCTCGTGAGGGCGGCGTAGATATTTGCCGTCACGGTATACACGTCGCTCGCCGGCTCGCCCGCTTCCCCGGCGCGCACCTCGGGCGCCATGTACGCGGCGCTCGGGTCATCGGTCGGGAGCGGCGGGAGGTAGGGAAGACACCAGTTCGAGAACCGCAGGTCGGTAATGACGCCCTGGCCGCCGCTGTTGATCATCAGGGTTGACGGGACGATGCGACGCATGATGATGCCGCAGGCGTGCGCGTGCTCGAGCGCGGACAGCAAGTCCCGGATCAGCGACATGCATTGCGGGATGGGGCGCGGGCCACGCCGCAACGCATCGGCGAGACTCTCGCCTTCGATCCAGTTCGCTGTGCGGTAGGCGAACGTCGCGATTTCGCCCGCGGCGTACACGTGCCGGATCGCGGGATGGTCCAGCTGGGCGAGCGTCTCCGTCTCGCGCAAGAACCACGCCCGGCCGGGCGCCTCCGCCGCGAGATGGACGCGAATCGTCACCGGCCGCTTCAGGACGCGATCCCACCCGTGATACAGCGCGCGCTCTGACGACAACGCGACGAGATTCTCGAGCCGGAATGCCGGTTCGAGTGCGCGCAGCGCGTCGTCGAGCAATCCCGCTGGCGGCGTCTGTGGCGCGGCGGCGCTGGTGACGGGTGTCACATTCGATGCTGGCGAGCGTCGGTCCGGTGTCTGCACGGGCGAGAAATGTAGTCGGTCGTTTCGGCTGGCACGAACTCCTGGGACGGCGCAAATTGGTCGGGATGGACAGCGAGCAGCGTCACCCGCGACATCATGTCGAACGGCGCGTGCGGCCCGAGCGCCGCTCCGGACTCGACCGGCGCATCACCGAGCGCCGCCTGCGGAAAACCACGGTCCTGGTCGAGCGGCGCGGGTTGTCCGAACGGCGCAGTCGTGTAGAGCGCCGCTCGTTCAAGCAGCGTCGCCAGCTGCGCGACCGCCGGGGCTCGGGTCTCACGTTCAACGACGTCACTCCATCCTGACGCTCACCACCGCCCATCCGTCGCGGCTCGCGCGCGCGTAGCGCGCATCCCAGAGGTAGACCGTCTTGCTGCTCGTGTCCACGTCGGCCGCCAAGAAGCGGGCGAATTGACTGATAGCATGACCGTCGGTGGTCTTCCCCAGTGCGCGG
>DASWCE010000040.1:0-28452 GCA_036390255.1 Gemmatimonadales bacterium
CGTCGCGCGTTTCTGGCTGGACTCGATGCACGTGGACGGGTTCCGGCTCGATGCCGTGCGGCACCTGGTCGAGGTGGGCAACGAGGTCTCCAACACCCCGGGGACGCACGCGGTGCTGCGGGACTTCGGCCAGTACGTGCGGAGCATCGCGCCCCAGTCGTACACGGTTGGAGAAGTGTGGGACAATACCGATGTGATTCTGACGTACTATCCCGATCAGCTCGATGCCTATTTCGCCTTCCCGATATCCGAAGCACTGATGGCAGCGGTACGGACCGGCAAGACCGGTGGGCTGCTGCCCACGGTGGAGCAATTTCAGCGCGCCGAGCCGGCGTGGCGGTGGGCACCGTTCCAGCGCAACCACGATCAGACGCGCACACTGACCGCGCTGGGCAATGACACCGCTGGTGCCCGGTTGGCTGCGACAATCCTGCTCACGCTGCCGGGTGTGCCCTTCATCTATTACGGCGAAGAGATCGGCATGATCGGCGACAAGCCGGACGAGCGGCTGCGTACGCCGATGCAGTGGACGAGGACCTCGGCGGGATTCACGAGCGGGAAGCCGTGGGAGACGCCGCAGCCCGACACTCTCGTTCACAATGTCGCGGACGAGGACCACTGTGCGGGGTCACTACTCAAGCTGTATCGATGGCTGATCCGTCTGCGCGCGGGCGACGACGCCCTACGAGACGGTGATCTGACGCCCGTTGAGACCGGAAACGAGTCGGTGCTGGCCTATCTGCGAAAGGCCCCTTCTGGCGAAGTGCTCGTCGTTGCGAATCTCGGAACCAAGCCCGCGGCGCCGTTTGCGCTGCCTGGTCGATACACCCTGAGGAATTTGCTGCACCCCGGCGCGAACCGATCGTCGTTGCCGACACTCGCGCCGCGCCAGGCCTACATCTTCGAGATCACCCGACGCCCGTAGCCGACGTCTTCACGCTCAAGCGCGCGAACCTCGAGCTTCGCGCGACCAACTACGGCGGCATCATCATGTCGCTGCTCGCGCCAGACCGCGAAGGCCATCTGGCGAATGTCGTGATCGGCTTCGACGACGTCGAGCAGTACCATGACAATCCCAAGTACTTCGGCGCCATCATCGGCCGTTGCGCCAACCGCATTGCCAACGCGCGCTTCACGTTGGACGGAAAGACCTACCAGCTCACCGCGAACATCGGTCCGGATCATCTGCACGGCGGCCGCAAGGGATTTGACCAACGCGTGTGGTGTGCGACGTGCGGCGCAGCGACGCTCGAGCTGCGGTACACGAGTTCCGATGGTGAGGAAGGCTATCCGGGCAACCTCGACGTGCGAGTGACGTACACGCTCACCGATGAGAACGAGCTGATCGTCGACTACTTCGCGACGACGGACAAAGCGACGCCGATCAATCTCACGCAACACAGCTATTTCAACCTCGCTGGCGCAGGCGACATTCTGGGACATGTGCTACAAATCGATGCGGATGCGATCACGCTGGTCGACGAGAACCTGATTCCCACGGGCGAGATCATGCCGGTTGCTGGGTCCGATTTCGACTTTCGCTCGCCCACGCCGATCGGTGCGCGGCGCGCGGGTCAGTACGACCACAATTTCGTGTTGCGCGGAGGCGCCCGGGTGATCGACCCTGCATCGGGTCGCACGCTCGCGATCCAAACGACAGAACCCGGCGTGCAACTGTACACGGGCTACCGGCGCGGGGGGGGGCTCTGCCTCGAGACGCAGCACTTTCCCGATGCGCCGAACCGGCCCAATTTCCCTTCTGCGATCCTCCGCCCCGGGGCAGTGTACCATTCGCGCACGGTCTTCAGATTCGGCATATTGCCCGTAACAAGGGGGTCCCAATGAACTGGTACCCAATGCGCGTCCTGTCGTCTGTCGCCGTCATCGGTGCCGTGCTCGCCTGCCATCGCTCGTATCCCGGTGTGCCCGAACCGCAACCCTCTCCGACCGAGCCGCCCGCCTCCGCCACCACGATGAACACGCGCGAGTCGTCGCGGCAGCACGCCACCTCCATCGAGCAGCTGCTGGAGGGCCGGCTCCGCGGCGTGACCGTCACGGCGTTGCCAAGCGGCGGCATGGTCGTCCGGATGTTCGGCCCGACGTCCTTCTATTCGGGGCAAGAGCCGCTGTTCGTGATCGATGGTGTGCCGACCGACGTCATCCAGGGGCGGCTAGCCTGGCTCGACCCGCACGATGTCGAGTCCATCACGGCGCTGCGGGATCCCTCCAGCACGGCGCAGTACGGCGTGCGCGGGGCGAATGGCGTCATCGTGATCAAGACTAAGGGGTCCCACTAACTGCCACAGATTCATCTCGGCGGGATCGACTATGCGATCCTGATCATCTACTTCGTGTTTGTGCTCGGCATCGGCTGGGCACTGCGACGAGTGATTCGCAACAGCGAGGATTTTTTCCTCTCGGGCCGGTCGATTCCAGCGTGGATCGCCGGCCTCGCTTTCATCTCGGCGAACCTCGGCGCGCAGGAAGTGATTGGGATGGCGGCGTCCGGCGCCAAGTACGGCATCATGACGAGCCATTTCTATTGGGTCGGCGCCATGCCGGCGATGGTCTTCGTCGGGCTGTTCATGATGCCGTTCTACTACGGCTCGCGCGCGCGCTCGGTTCCCGAGTATCTGAAGCTCCGCTTCGACGAGAAGACGCGCGCGTTGAACGCGATCACCTTCGCGGTCATGACCATTTTTTCCTCCGGCATCTCGATGTATGCGCTCGCGAAATTGTTCGAGCTGGTGCTGGGCTGGAGCTTTCACGGCAGCATCGTGCTGTCGGCCGTCATCGTGCTGATCTACATCTTCCTCGGCGGGCTCACTTCCGCGATCTACAATGAAGTGCTGCAGTTCTTTCTCATCGTCCTGGGATTTCTGCCGCTGGTGTTACTGGGCCTAAAGGATGTCGGCGGGTGGAGTGGCCTGACCGCAAAACTGGCCACCGTCGCCACGAATGCGGGCTTCGAGCCAGGCGCGTGGACGCATTCCTGGAAGTACATGGATTCGCCGAGCCACAACCCGATGGGCATGGAGTGGTTCGGCCTGGTGATGGGGCTTGGGTTCGCTCTGTCGTTCGGCTACTGGTGCACGGACTTCCTGGTGGTGCAACGCGCGATGGCGGCCGGCTCGATGACCGCCGCACGCCGCACGCCCTTGATCGCGGCGGTCCCCAAGATGCTCATGCCCGCGCTCGTCATTTTGCCCGGCATGCTCGCGATTGGACTGCACGCGAGCCGCGGCGGATTTCTTCCGATCGGGACCGACGGACAGCCGAACTACAACCTCGCGATTCCGATGATGTTGGGTCACTACCTGCCTTCGGGCCTGCTGGGGCTCGGTCTCACGGCGTTGATGGCGTCGTTCATGTCCGGGATGGCGGGCAACGTCACGGCGTTCAACAGCGTATGGACGTACGACATCTATCAGACGCACATCCGGCCTGGCCAAACCGACGCGCATTACCTGCGCGTGGGGCACGCGGCCACGGTCTTCGGCATCCTCGCCAGCGTGCTTGCCGCCTATTCCGCCACCCGGTTCAACAACATTCTCGACATGCTGCAGCTCGTGTTCTCGTTCGTGAATGGGCCGCTGTTCGCGACGTTCTTGCTGGGGATGTTTTGGCGGCGCACGACCAGTCACGGCGCGTTCTACGGTTTGCTGACTGGCACGATCACCGCGGCGCTGCACTATGGACTCACGCTCCCGCGCGGAGCCGTGCCCGGCATCAAGGGCGGGTTTCTGGGGGCAGTGCTCCACGTGTATCCGAGCGAAATGGCGCTGAACTTCTGGACCGCGCTGTTCGCGTGGACCGGCTGCTTCGTCGCCACGTTGGTGATCTCGCTGTGCACGAACCGAACGAAAACAGACGAAGAGCTGCGGGGTCTGGTCTATGCGTTGACGCCGCGTGTTCAGGAAGGCTCGATGCCGTGGTACAAGCGGCCGGTCACGCTCGCGGTGGCCATTCTGGTCGTCTCGACCGTACTCAACGTGATCTTCTGGTGATGCGGCCATGAGGCTCGACGTCCGATTCCCGATCGGCGGGATGTTCACGATCATCGGCGCCCTGCTGACGATCTACGGGCTCGTGTCGCCCCACACGCTGTATGAGCGTTCGCTCGGGATCAACGTGAATCTGTGGTGGGGGCTCGTGCTGCTCGTGTTCGGGGCTGTGATGTTCACCTTCGCGGTGCGGGCGTCCGGCGGATGGGCGGCATGGCGCCGTGCGATGCGGCCAGAGCCACCGAGTGGAATCAGCGGCGGCCAAACAAAAACGTGAGCGGGTCCTCCAGACGCGCCCGCCACGATGCCTCGTTGTGCGTCGACTCCGGGTAGCGGCGGATCACGAAGTCGGTTCCCTCTTTGAGTCCCTGTCGCAGCAACCACTCCCGCACGATCTCATGACTTGGCCCAAACAGCGAGTCGATCCCGTGCCCACCGAAGTCGAACCAGTAGCGCACCCCGCGCGGCACTTGCAATCCCGCCGCGATGTCGCGCACGATGTACGGCGTCGTGTCAGGATGTGCGACTTTCGGGACTCCGGGGAAGTACTGCTGAACCAACGCATCTGATAGAGGGAAGGCCGTCGCCATGCAACCGCACGCTCCAAACGTCTCGGGGTGATGCGTGACCAGATAGAACGAGAGCAGCCCCCCCATCGACGAGCCTATGACCGCCGTGTTCTGGGGACCGGTCAACGTGCGGAACGTCGCGTTGACGCGCGGTATCAACTCTTCGATGAGAAAGCGCGCGTAGTTCGGCGCGCCCTGCCAGGGCGAATACTCCAAGCCACGCTCGGCGCTGTTCCAGACGCCCACCACGATCACGGGAGGCATCACGCCGCGCTGCACGAGCCGGACGATCGCTTCGTCGACGCCCCAGTCCACACCTGTGCTCGCGATTCGTGGGTCGAAGAGATTTTGCCCGTCCGACATGTACAGCACCGGATAGCGCGTGCTGGTGGAGTCGTAGCCCGGTGGGAGCCAGATCTCGACGAGGCGATTCGGGCCGAGGTGTGTTGAATGGACGTCGGGCCAGTAGACGAGCCGGCCAACGACCCCCGAGCCACGCCAATCGATGACATAGTCGCGCACTTCCTTCTTGAAGGCGGGGATCTCGTGCGTGACGACGGTGTCGTGCGTGAGCACGATGTGATTGTTGGGAGGCACCGCGCCGGTGGCACTCAACGCTTCGCGGTCCCATGTGCCGAGCGTGAACTTGTACTCGAAGGTCGTCCCGGCGGGTGCCGTGATTTCGACGCTGCGGTCGCGTCCTGTGCCGGTCAGCGCCCGGCCGTCCGGGCGCCAAGGACCCAGCTGGTCGAGACCGCCGGCGAGATACACCGGGCCGGTGCCTTCAGGGACTCGCACGCGGAGTGTCGCCTTCACAGGTGGCTGCAGGGAGGCACGAAATCCGAGGACGACAGACTCGACCTCGACGCCACGTCCCTCGTTCCGGCGTAACGAGAGCTGGAGCCGCTCGACATGCTCGGGCCGCAGCCGGTCAGTACTGCCGCCGCGGCCCTCGGCCGGTCCCACCCAGTAGTTCCATTCGCCTGGGAAGCCTTCAGGCAGCAACACGCCGCGGCCGTTTGTGAAGCTCGTGAGCGGGACGACTCTTTCCTGCCATGTGCTGTCGACGGCCACGGGCACGGTCCAACTCGTGCCGTCATCTTCCATGAGTGTGACGTGCACGGTTTGGTTCACGCTAAGCCCACGCAACCGGATCCGAAGCTCATTCGCCGCTGCCATGGTCTCCTGGCGTGCGGCAACCCGTGTCTTGACGACGAGCGACGCGGTGTAGTCGGGGGGACTCCAGCCGCTGGTGTCCGTCGGGAGTTCGAAGTGGAAGATCGGCTCGCCGTTCGCGGGTGACAGCGCGACGCGGAACAAGCCACGGCGTCCGGCATCGCCGATGCGGGTGAAGGCGAGGCGTGCGACGTCGGTGCCCGGGTCGAACAGCCGCAACGGAGTTGTCGTGGCGACGACATCGAACCGCCACGGCGCTTGACCGTTGTAGTTCCAGTCGGTTGGCTTTCCAGCAACGCCGGCGGGGAACGTCAGTGCCGAGCCGCCGCGGAATGCCGTGATGACGAATTCGTGCGGCCCTTCCCGCAGTGCCGCTGCGGGAATCGTCGCCGCGTATTCGTAGGCGGCCATGCGGCGCATCGGGAATCCGCGATAGAATCCACCCGCTGTGGCCCGCACGAAGACGCTGACCGACTCCGGATCGGTGAGATCAACAATGCGCGCGCGCAGCTCGGCATCGCGGCCGGCGAGGTAC
Source organism: Gemmatimonadales bacterium (assembly GCA_036390255.1). Taxonomy (GTDB): domain Bacteria; phylum Gemmatimonadota; class Gemmatimonadetes; order Gemmatimonadales; family GWC2-71-9; genus 20CM-2-65-7. Next base: position 6,285 of record DASWCE010000040.1, read on the forward strand.
TGTGGCGCGGCCAATGAGACGACGGTCAGCGGCACGGTATCGGGCGGAGGCGCGTGGTATTCCTTGAAACCGAGGCGCCCAAGGAAGGGCGGAAGTGTCGCGGTGTCGACCGCGCCGGCGGTACTCAACACGTACACGCCGGGGGTCACCGTGACAGACCCTCCATTCGCCTGAACCGTCTGTTGATTGCCTGCCATGATGGGCTGCGCCGTGAAGGACGGGCCGAGGTCGGGCAGGGTAATGGTCATGGGCCAGGCGCGGTTGATCGCTCGCGTGACGATCTTGTCGGCCCGCGGCGGCTCGAACGGATCGCGAATCGGCACGGCGTCGGGGTACACCTCGAGACGCCAGATCCCGGACCGCACTTTGTCGAGGAAGTAGATGCCCTCTCCGTGATACTCCACTGTCGGGGAGGAGCCGTGGCCGGCGACGCGTTGCAGCGCCGCAGGATCGGGTGGCTTGGCGCCGGTCGAGCTCGTGTACAGGAACGCGTCGCGCGCGACGAGCTCACCCAGATCGCCGTCGTAGGAAATGTGGAAGTCCCCGAACCGAGTATTCTGGGGATACGATCCATACGACTGCAGTCGCGGCAACCGTCGCATCGCTTCGGCGGCGATGATCGCGCTCAGCGCCTTGCGCGGCGTGTACACCAGATTCAGGTAATGCGTCTGCCAGCCGAGGTTGCGTGAGGCGGTCGCGAGCATGTCGTAGGCGAACATCGCGGCGAACTGCGTGCCCACGGCGCGAAACGTTCGGGCCATTGCGGGATACATCGTGCCGGTGCGCAAATCCGGGCTGTCGAACTCGTAGACGATGCGCGGGAGAGGGGCGAGCTCAGGGCGCAGCATGTCCGGATACGCATCCGCACCGCGCAGGTAGTTGCCCTCCAGCTCATGCCCGGCGTTGAGACCCGTCGGATACCAGCCGAATGTGACGCCCTGCGCCTTCGACCGCCGAATCGCCTCGGCGATCCGGAAGTCCTGACTCACGTTGTAGAAAATGAGCTTCCGGCACCCGGTGCTGCGCACCGCGTCCGTGAGTGCGTCGATGTAATGGATGGAACCCTGCAGATCTTCGGGGTGGTGCCACGGCTCGTTCACCAATTCGATAAAGACGATCGCGGGCTCGTCCTTGAGTGCGACGTGCGTGTACGGGTTCACATGATTGAGGATCTGGCGAAGGTAATTCACTTGCGCCGCGAGCGCGGCGGCATCGGTGCCCATGCGCCCCTTGCCGAAGTGCCTGCCAAACCCTGGTGCAGTCGTGTCAGCGAGCGCATCGGGCCAGTTGGAGCCGTACAGCTGGATTGGGCTGAACAGCATGTAGATGCCGCGCGCTTTCGCCCGCGCGATCAGATAGTCCAGCAGATCCAGGTGATCGTTGGCGATGAGATTGCCGGCGCTGTCCGACGCGTCCCAGTCGCCCCAGAACGTGAGCCGCAAACCGTCCCACCCCATGCGCGCGAACTGCGCCATGTCCTCATCGATCATCCGCTTGCGGTCGCCGTGGACGTAGCCCGCGGCGCGATAGTCGGACGCCGTCGTCACCACATAGTTCGCCCCAAACAGAGCGACCTCCTTTTGGGTATCGCGCCAACGGACAACGCCCTGTTTATCGACGTAGACGAGCTCGCGCTGCGCGTGGGCAGCGGGCGCGCATAGTGTCGCGACCGCGATGAACAGGATCGTCAGCCGCACCACAAGGCTCCTAGGGATGGTATTCGCGCTCTGTGTGGCCGGCGAGCTGCGAGCGGTAGAAGTACACGTCACGCAGCCGGCCAGACGCATAGCGCTCGGCTTCGTCGTTGAAATGTCGCGACCGCGCGTCGCCGCTCTCGCCCCCGGCCCTCACGGCCTGCGCGCGGACGCTGTCGCCGAACTCGACGACGGCGAGGAAGCTGTTGCCGCTTGTGCCGTACCATTTCTTGGTGTTGGCGTACGCTCGGGCGCCGAACGACGCGAGCGACCCCCACACGCCCGCTGTGAACGGCACGGGGATGCTCGGCTGCGCGTCGTCGAAGTGTGGCGCGATGTCGTCGTTGATCCGCTGGAACCGATTGATTTCGCCCCAGGGTGTCTTCCAGGTTCCGAAGTCGGCGGTGAGCGCGTCGACGGCAGCCGCGAGCGGTTCGAGCAGGTCGGCCGGCTTGGTGCGTGACGTGGTCACGTATTGCATGACCGAGATGCCTGCCGCGTGCGCGTCGCGACCGACCCGTCGCGCGACGCGCTCGCCCCAGAAGACCGCCAGCGACGTCGGCACCGACTCGGCGCCCCAGCGATAGTCCCAGCCCCGGAGGGCGGCGATCGGCTCGGCGAGCTTCGCTTTCAGCGTGTCGGTCGCCGGTGTCTGATCGTAGGCCGCGACGAGCGGCGGGATCATGCGCTCGAACGCGGGGAGATAGCTGTCGAACGCCGCCGCCGTGAGCTCGCCACTCGTCCAATCGCTCTTCCCCGCCAGCACGCGCAGCGCATGGTAGCCCCGCGGGGTCTCCTCCGTGCCGGTCTCGACGTAGCGCGGATAGTCCTCGCGCCGGGGACTCGATCCTGCGCCCGCCGCCGACCAGGGCCAGTTGTTCGAATTGTAGACCCAGCCGCTCGCCGGATTCACGACGTTCGGCGTCTCGTCGAACGACAGCACGCCGCGGTAGGCGGTAGCGGGATTGCTGCCGTCAACCGGTTTCGTCCAGTCGAACGCTGTATCGCGGCGCGGGATGTAGTTGGAGTGGAAGTACGCGATGTTGCCGGCGCCATCGGCAAACACGGTGTTGTTGGAGGCGTTGGTGTGCAGCTCCATGATCTGGCGAAAGCCGGCCAGATCGTGTGCTTTGGTGCGGGTGTACGATTGGATCAGCGCGTTGACGTGACTGTTCATGAGGCTGACGCTCACCAGACGATCGCCTTCCTTGCGCACGACCGGCCCGCGCGGCGAGTAGTAGACCGTGAAGGTCTTGCGCGCCATGCCGCTGTCGGTCTTGAACGGGACCGTGATCGCGCGGGAGCGCATCGACGGGGGGGACGTTTCGAGAAACTCGTCGATGTTGTCCACGCCGCTCGACGTGTGCATCCACCCGGCGGTCGCATTGAATCCTTGATAGATGAAGAACTGCCCCCAGGTCACCGCACCGTAGGCATTCAGCCCTTCCTCGCTCACCATTTGCAGCTCGGAGCGGAAGTAGAACGACGTGTGCGGGTTGATCCAGAGCAGCGCGTGATGGTTGGCGGCAAGGCGCGGCGCGATGGCGATGCCGTTCGAGCCCCCCCCCGACGGATCGCCTTCCCATTCGTCCGCGTCGCCGCTGGTGCGCGCGCCGGCGGAGTCGCCGTAGAGCGCCGCCAGGTCGCGCAGGTTGATGCTCTCGATGTCGCCGCCGATGCTCCCCTCGGTAAAGGACAAGGCCATCCAGGGCTCGAAGCGCGTGATGGTGCGGGGCTTCACCTCGGGATGCTTATAGAGGAAGTAGTTCAGGCCGTCGGCAAACGCATCCATCAGCCGCTTCAGCCACGGCGGGCTCGTCCGGTACTCGGCGCGCAGCGAGTCGGCGTCGATAAACAGCCTTTGCCGCAGGTCCTGGAACATCGCCGCTGCCCCTTCGGCTTCAGCCAGGCGGCCGAGGGAGTTCAGATAGTTCGTCTCGATACGGTTGAAGTCGTCCTCTGCCTGGGCGTACTCCATACCGAAAACGGCATCGGCGTCCGTCTTGCCGTAGACGTGCGCGATGCCCCAATCGTCGCGAATGATCGTGACTCTCGCCGCCTGCGCTTGCCAGCGAAGCACATCGCTTCGCCGCTGAGCAGGTGCGGAGGCGACTAACAGCAGACTACTGGCGAGTAGCAGTATCGATCGCAAGGGCGGATCTCGCGGCTAGGGTAAAGTGCAATGAGCCTCCTGAGTCGATCTGAACGAGACCACCGGAAATCAAATCGCGGTACGTTCCCTCGGCCATGCCGGTGGCGATGGTGGTATCCACGCCGCTGGTCTCGTTGTTGATGGCGACGAAGCCTTGGGCGCCTCGCGAGAAGGCGATCGCATTAGCGCCGTCGTCCCACCAGTGATTGATATTCGTTCCGGCGACGACGTGCCGAAAGCTCACCATACGCAGTATTGATGGGTCGCGATGTTCGCAGACCCATTGGCCGATGGTGGCGGTTTCTAGACTCGCGGCGCAGGAGACGGCAGTGGTCCAGCCGTTCACGTCGGAGGGCGGGCCCATCGAATTCCCGGCCGGGCAATCGAACGCATAGCTCGATAAGATGGAAGGATAGCCGTAGGGCTGCGCCAGCATCCAGACGTTGGCGAGGCGGAAGACAATGCCGTCACGATAGCTCAAGCCGCATTGATGCTGGGTGTCGTGATTCTCGAGGAACACGACCGCTTTGTCGGACGGCATGAGCCCCCACGCTGTTTCCGAGAACTGATTTCCGGCTGTGCCATTCGGGTTGAGCTGGGAAATGTGTTCGCCGTTCACGCCGCGAAACTTGTTCCCCACGCCGGTAAAGGTGAACTCGGTGATGTCGGCGGCGCCGCCCGAGCTGTAGCCTTCGCCGAAGTAGTCGCGTGGGGACAGCGCCTCACCGCTCCCGCCGATCACCTCGAGAAAGACGTAGGGCGGCGATCTGCCCTCAGCCGTCAGCGTGTTGTTGACTCGGGCCAGAATGTCGTCGAGCTCCACCTGCTGGATATGTTTCGCGGCGTCGATTCGGAATCCGGCGACGCCCAGGTGCGCAAGTGACAGCAAGTAGTCTGCGATCTTCTGGCGCACCGGAGCCAGCCCGGTGTTCAAGTCGGGTAGCGAGAGCAGCTCACAGTCCTGCACGTTGGCCGCGCTCTGGTAGTTGTTCACGTCGCACGCGGTGTGGAAGTCGCTGACGGAATAGAGCCCGGGGTAGTTGTACTTCGTGTATGCCGTCCCATTGCTGCCGACTCCGGGACTGGGGTAGTTCGTCATGTGGTTGATCACAGCGTCCGCGATGATGCCTACGCCGGCAGCGTTGCAGCGATTCACCATGTCGACGAACTCGGCGCCTGTTCCCGAGCGGCTGCGGGCGATGCTGTAGCTCACGGGCTGATAGCGCTCGCTCCAATCGTACGTCGGGACGATGCTGTGTTCTTGGGGTGGCGAGATCTGTACGGCCCTGAAGCCGGCCGGACCGAGGACGTTCTCGCACTCGGCCGCGATGTCCGTCCATTTCCACTCGAACAAGTGCACGAACACGTCACCCGCGGCCATGTGCCCGCTCGCCCGGTAGGCTTGCGCGAGCGCCGGCCGCTGCGGGGCAGGACCAGCCAGCTGCTTGGAACAAGCCGCCGCCGCGAGCGTCAGCAGAGCCGCGGCGGCGGTGTTACGTCCCGACATCACTTCCAGTTCCGCTGTTCGCTAATACCCTGAGTTCTGACGCAGGTTGGGATTAGCGATCAGTTCGTTGGCAGGCAGCGGATACAGATCGCGGAACGTCGGCAAGGCCGACCCACCCGGGGTGCCGCCCTTCCACGCCCACAGGTACGCCCCGCCCGTAAACACACCGAACCGGACGAGGTCGCTGCGCCGTTGCGCTTCGAACATCAGCTCGCGGCCCCGCTCGGCGAGAATCGTGTCGACCGGAGGAAGCGCCGCGAAATTGGCGGTCGTGTTCCCATAGGCGCGCTGCCGGACGGCGTTGAGGTACGTCAGCGCATTCGCCGCGCTGCCGCCGCCGCCGCGAATGTTCGCTTCTGCGTAGATGAGATAAGCGTCGGCGAGCCGGAAGATCGGGAAGTCGGTGTCGACCATTCCTTTGGCCTGCGCGGTGTCGCCGTTGGCCTTGAGGTTCGTGAACTTGGGAGCGGCGATTCCCTTGGTGAAATCCCCGCGATCGCTCACCGAATCGGTTTGACCCGTCGTATAGAAGAAGGCGGCGCGGGTATCACCGGCAGCAAAGCGGCGGTAGGTCTGTTGTTTCATGCGATACCCGCCCCAGCAATAGTCGATGCCGTAACTGGCCGCCGACATGCTGCCACCGCAGCCCGCGTGAATCAGGAATGTCATGCCACCCCAGGTCTGGGTGCTGCGGCCATCCTGAGCGGCAACGAAAATGAGCTCCGGGGATACGTTGTTATCTGCGGTGAAGTTGCTCCTGAAGCTCGCCGGCAGGCTGTATCCGGCGTTGATCACCGCTTGGGCTTCCGTCACGGCACCGGTGAAGTTCGGCGTGCCCGTATACACACCGGCGTTCAGATACAACTTGGCCAGCAGCATGTGGGCCGCTTCCGGTGTCGCGCGCCCGTAGGTGGACGGCCCTCTGGGCGGCAGTTGCCCGATGATGTCGTTGACCTCGCTCACGGCGTAGGCGTAGATGTCGGCCCGGGTCGCCTGTTTCGGCGGTGTCGCGCCGAGCGGATCGTTCTCCGTCACGAGCGGGATGTTTCCAAAGAGATCGATGCCGTGCCAGTAGCTCAGCGCGCGGAGGAAGCGGGCCTCGGCCCGATAGAAGTGCACATTCGTGCGGAGCGTCGGATCGAATTGACCGCGCGAGTCGAGCTTGGCGTCGGTGCTTTGCCGCAGGAACTCGTTCACCAGCATGACCTGATAGAACACGCGGTAGTACATGGCGTTGACCATGCTGTTGTCCGCGCCCCAGAGCCCGGTGTTAAGGTCCGGGAGACCGGGATCGTTCCAGCCGATCACGGCCTCGTCCGTCGGCATCTCCTGCAGGTACCAGTACAGCCGCAGGTACTCGCCGAACCCTTCGTCGATACCGCTGATGTCGGGATTCCCGTCAGGCCCACGCTGGCCGGTGACGATGAGGCCACCGTAGATCTTGGCGAGGAAGGCCCGGTACGCATTGGGATCGTTGAAAACGTTGGCGCTACTGACACTGCTCTTGGGTGCTACCGTCGGATCTGTGCAGCCGATCGCCGCGAAGCACAGGAGGGCGGCGGTAACGCTGAATGTCTTGACCGTGCGATTCATGGCTCCGTCCCCCTAAAACCGGATGTCGAGCCCGGTGCTGATCGTCCGGGCACGAGGATAGATGTTGTTGTCGATGCCGTTCAGACCCGACGTGGGATCCACGCCGCTGTAGCCGGTGATGGTAAAGGCGTTTTGGATCGTGCCGAACAGGCGGAACTGCTGCCCGCGGTACGTGGCAGCGTAGCCCACCGTGATGTTGTCCATGCGGAGGAACGAAGCGTCCTCCACGAAATAATCGGAGTAGTACTGCGGCACCACGAATCCGGTCGTGAGTACCGAGCTATGCAGGTTCGCCGGCATTGCCGAACCGGTCAGGTTCTGATAGGCGCCGAGTGAAGACGCCACGTTGTTGTAGACCCAGTTGCCGAGGTACGCCCGCAGGGTCAGGCTGACGTCGAGGCGCTTGTAGTTGAAGTACGACGAGTGGCCAAGGATCCATTTCGGGTTCGGATCGTGGAAGGGGCGACGGTCGGAGTCGTTGATGACCCCGTCCGGCCGGTATAGACCGACACATCCCGGGGCGGCCGGGCAACTGACTGTGTCACGCCGCGTAGGCTGGTCTACATACATGTTTGTCAGGGTCACCGGATCGTAAATGGGCTTCCCACTTGCATCGTAGCGTTGCTGGTAGACGAAGAACGAGTTGATCGGGACGCCTGGCTGCAGCACCTCGACGTTGTTGCCCACGCCGCCCGAGATACCGCCCGTCAGGATCTTCGACACGCTGCGGTTGGGATTGATAGTGAGCAGTTCGTTGTTGTTGTGGGCCGCGGTGAGGGAAGCTGTCCAGCTCAGTCCGGTCGTGCTGCGTCTCATGATGTCGGCATTCACGCTGAGCTCGAGCCCCCGGTTCCGCATGCTGCCGATGTTGGTGGTGACGTAGTTGCCGAGGTTGGTGCCGGCCGGAATGGGCACATAGAAAATCAGGTCGCTGGTGTTCTTGGTGTACCAGTCGATCGTGCCGCTGAACCGCTGATTGCTGAAGCCAAAGTCGGCACCCACGTTGTACGCGGTCGTCTTCTCCCAATGGATGTTCGGGTCGACGGCACTGGGGCGGATCGTGGTCGTGTACACGTTGCCGAACTGCACCTGCGTCTGCCCGTCGCTGTACGTGTAGGTCGGATACTGCAGGTAGTCCTGGAAGGCCTGGTTGCCCGTCTTGGCCCAGGACGCCCGCAGCTTGAGATCCGACAACCCGCCCAACCCTTGCATGAATGATTCCTGGGAAATCCGCCAAGCGAGCGCCGCCGAGGGGAACGTCCCCCACTGGTTGCCCGGTCCAAACCGGGAGGAACCGTCGCGCCGCACGCTGAAGGCGGCGAGATAGCGATCGTTGATGTTGTAATTCATCCGGCCAAAGAACGAGATCAGCTTGTAATCGACGATGTCACGGTGGTTCTGGACTATCGTCGCCACCGGGATCCCGTTGTCGCCGAGCACGTTCGTTGTAAGGCCCGTTTCCCTCAGCCACGGGTATTCGGCGTGTGACTGCGTGTACGAATACCCGCCGACCACGTCAAGCCGTCCCGGTCCATAAGTGCGGGCGGGCGAGTAGCCGAGATAGCTCTCGAGGACCTGGTTCGTCTGGCTGTTGTTCGCGATGTAAAGCAGTCCCTGTCCTTGCCGCACCTGCGCCGCCAGGTTGTTCGGGTAGAACGTCGTGCGGTCGGCACGCGCCAGGTCATATCCCAGGTTCACGTTGGCCGTCAGCCCTTCGAGGAACGGCGCGCGATACTCCGCCTGCACGTTGCCGACGCTGCGCCACGTGGTGCCGTGGTCACGCGCCCAGGTCAAGCTCGCCACCGGATTGCTCGGCGCGGCGTTGGAGGTCTTCCAATCCCAGTATCCGGTCGAGCTCGACGAATCGAGGACCGGCTGGGTCGGCGCCATCGCGGCCGCGTTGCCCAGCACGTCGCCCGGTGTGAACTGGTCGAGCGCGCGCGAGCCGCGGACGCTGGTGTGCAGGTTCAAGCGATCGCTGAAGAGCTGCTGTGTGTAGTTGAAGCCCAGCGATACCCGCTTCGTCGAGCTCGCCCGAATTATCCCATCCTGATTGAGATATCCGAGCGACAGACGGTAGCTCATGTCGTTCGTGGAATTCGTGACGGCGAAATTGTGCTCCTGGCCATAGGCGGTACGGTCGATCAGGCTGAACCAGTCGGTGCTGGCGCCAAGGAGCAGCGTGTCCCGCGTTGGTGCGTACTGATTGAGCGCGGCGGCGAACTGTGCGGCGTTCATCAGCGAGGGCAGCCGAGTCACCGATGATGCGGAGGCGCTGCTGGTGTACTCGAATTGCGGCTTTTGATGGGTGCCGCCGGTTTTGGTGGTGATGAGTACGACGCCGTTCGCCGCGTTCGATCCGTAGATCGCGGCCGCCGACGCGTCGCGCAGCACGGTCACGCTCTCGATGTCGTTCGGGTTGAGGTAGTTGAGCGGATCGCGCCCGGCCGAGAGCCCGCCGCCCGCGCCGTTGCCGAGCGGCACACCGTCGACGACGTACAGCGGCTCGCTGCTGGCATTGACCGACGTGGCGCCGCGAATCCTGATGGACAGGCCGCCACCCGGATCGTTGTTGTCGACGACCTGCACGCCGGCCACCTTGTTCTGAATGAGCATCTGCGGGCTGATGACCCGGCCGGTGTTGAACTGGGAGTCGCCCACGGCCGTCACCGCGCCCGTGATGTTGCCGGCGCGCTGCTGGCCATAGCCGGTCACGACGACTTCCGAAAGTCCGATCGCCTGCGCGGTGAGCGCGAGGTCGACCACGCTGGTGTCGCCCGCGGTGACCATGACCGGATGGTTGATCTGGACGTACCCGATCATTTTGACGCGCAATAGGTCACTGCCGGCGGCAATGCCGCCGATCGTGAAACGACCATCGTCGCGGGTCTGCGTGCTGCGATTACCGACCGCTATGATCGCTCCTGCAATTGGCTGCTGCGTGCTGTTGTCGGTGACACGTCCGCGGACGGTACCGGTGGGTTGCTGAGCGACGAGCGGTGGCGGGGCGGTCCAGGTCATTGCAGCCCACAGGACGCCGCACATCAGATAATGGAAATGGCGCATTACGACCTCTCAGTCTGAGACGGTGGAACGCGATGGAGGCTTTCCAAAAGGCTTCCCGGTCTAGACCGTGTCAAGGATGGGGATACATTCTTGGGCGTGCGCTACGAGACATTCCGGAAAGGCCTGATCTACGCCGTGCTGGGGGGCTTCGGGACCACCCCCGAAACGCTGCGCCGCGCCGTGCTGGAACGGGCGGCTGGTACGCGTGATGGCGTTCCGCCGGAGCTGACAACGTATGTCGACACGGTGGCGCGCCACGCCTACAAGGTGACGGACCAGGATGTCGCCGCTCTGCAAGCACTCGGTCATTCGGACGACGACATATTCGAGATCACGGTTGCGGCGGCCGTCGGAGCGGCCATGCACCGGCTGGAGCGCGGCATGGCGGCGCTGCATGGGGAGGAGCCGGACTGATGCGTGTCCGCGCGGTCGAGCACGGTCATCGCCTGCCCCAAAAACTCAAGCTGGGACTGATCCGGCTGATCAGCGGCCGCCGTGTGCCTGATGTCGTAAAGACCTTGATGTACCGCCCCGAGTTCTTCGGCCGGCCGCAGTGCGAGTGGACGCAGGCGGTGATGCGCGGCCCCTCCGACTGGAGTATCGGCGAGCGCGAGCTATTCGCCGCCTTTACCTCAAAGCTGAATCACTGCGTCTTCTGAACGGAGTCGCACGCCGCGGTCGCGGCGCTGGCCCTGACGGATGAGAGGTTCGTCAAGGCGGTGGTGGATGACTGGCGCAGGGCGCCGCTCGACGCGAAGCTGCGTGCGACGCTCGGCTTCCTCGAAAAGCTGACCCTGCACCCCCACGACGTGCGTCCGGCCGATATCGCGCCGCTCCGCGCCGCTGGGCTTTCGGACGCGGCGATCGAGGACGCGATCAACGTCTGCGCGCTCTTCAACATCTACGACCGGCTGGCTGATGCACTGGGGTGGTACCTGCCGGATAAAGGCGGATACGCCGCGTCGGCCGGAAACCTAATGAAGCGCGGTTACCTGCTCTAGCTGCAGACGGTCGTTGTTTCGTGCGATGACAATTAGACGGTCTCCATTGGCGCGTTTCAGCAGCGCCATATGTCGCACTTGCCCTTCGATCACGAGGCCACTGCGCTCCATATCTACGGCGGCAAACTGGCCGTGTCCGTCGCCGTGTAACAGCAATCCGTAGCTCGCATCGTAGCGGCCCTGGACTGGCGTGACGCCGTAGAAATTCCCCGCGACCACGAGGTCGGTCTTGCCGTCGCCGTCGAAGTCGCCGGCCAGCGACGCGTAGATCGGCGCAAATTGCGCCTCGACGGCCAAGGGCCGCAGCTCGAACGTACCGTCACCACGATTCAGCGCGAGGACACTGGCAAACTGATCGGCCTCGAGCACGCGCGCCTGGCGCAGCGCCTTGCGGGGGACGATGTCCTGAATGCGGCTCGCACCGAATGCGGCGTTGGTGGGGTAGCGGCTACGCAGCGACGGTACGACTTGGAGCAGCTCGTCACGCCCCGCCAGCGGATAGCTGGCACCCTGCTGGTAACTCGTGAGGATCTGCACCAGCGAGCCGGTTTCGAACAAGTCGCCGACATAAAGACGTACCGGTTCTCCGCGCGACGCGGTGAGAATCGAATTCCATCCGAGATTGCCGAGGACGAGGTCGGGGCGGCCATCGCCATTGAGATCCGCGGTCTGAATGCTGCTCCACCAGCCGTTTGTGCCGGCGAATCCCGCTTGCTCCGTGCGATCCACGAACCGGCCGTTCTCCTGGTGAAAGACGCGTACGGGCATCCATTCCCCGACGACGATCAGGTCGAGCTTGCCGTCGCCGTCGTAGTCGAGCCATGTCGCCGCGGTGACCATGCCGATCGAGTCGAGTCCGGGAGCGAGCTGCGTGGTGACATCCCGGAAGTGCCCGCGCCCGTCGTTCTGCAGCAAGTAGCTTCGGGGCGCGATGCCGTAGCGGCGCGCGACTACGCGACTGCCGACAAACAGGAGGTCTCCGCCCGGCGCGACGCACGAGCCGTTATGAAAAAAATCAGGAAGTGCATCGGTAGCCCGACTGAAATGCCCGTGGCCATCGTTGAGATACAGGCGATCGCGCAGCGGCTCCCCCTCCCAGAATTCGTTGCCGCCGCTCACCACGTAGAGGTCGAGATCGCCGTCACCATCGGCGTCGAAGAAAACGGCATCCACGTCCTCGTGCAGGCTGTCGGCTCTAAATGCCGGCTCCGCTACAGCGTGAAACCGGCCGCTCGCGTCCTGCACGAACAGCTCGCCGGCCTGCCACTTGGCGCCGCCGACGTAGATGTCGTCCCGACCATCGCCGTTGACGTCGCCGACCGCGAGCGCTGGGCCTTCGGTCGACAGCAAATGCGGCATCAGCGGCTCGCGCCCGTAATCAAAGAACCTGTTTTCTTCGTGTTTGAAGGCGGGCGCAGTGGAACTGACGTCCGTGAAGAGCGACTTGGCCGCGGGGCGCGCGTACGAGTAGGGGCCTCCCGTGGCGTCTACTTGTGACAACGTGATCGCGCGATCCACCGCGAGGTTCGTCAACACCTGGGATCGCCGATCCGGCCACACGACGGTGAGGGAATCCACGACCCGTGCGCTCCCCAGCCCAAAATGCAGCCGCGGATCGACCGCTGATTCGAAGCCGCGGGTGGGCATCACTTCTGACAACTGATGTGTCCCGCCCGCCGCGATCATCACCTTCGCGCCGATTCCCCCGGTGTTCTGCCCAGTGCCGCGCAATGTCACGGTGAGGTAGTGACGACTCGCGGAGTCGAGCTCGCGTGCGCGATTGCGGTAAATCGCGGCTGGTGCGTTGACGTTGTTGACGACGAGATCGAGCGCACCGTCATTGTCGAGATCCACGTATGCCGCCCCGTTCGAGAAGCCGGCTGCTCCGACGCCCCCCCCCCACGCCGCGGCGACATTGGTAAACGTCAGGTTGCCGTTGTTGTGAAACAGGTAGTTCGGGTGGGCGACGTGCGGCATCTTCGCGACCAGTCGCGCGGCGGGGGGCTCGGTGCGCGCCGGAATGCTGTCCAAGGACGCGATGTAATCGAGGTCGTTCGGCCGACGATAAATGCCCGTTGTGACGAACAGGTCCTTGCGGCCATCATTGTCGAAATCGGCAAATAGTGGCGCCCAGCTCCAGTCCGTGGCCGCGATACCGGCGAGCAACCCGATCTCACTGAATCGGAGCTTGCCACTGGCTACACCGCGATTCAGCTGCAGGGTGTTGCGCGCGTACTGATAGTGATAGCCCGCCGCCAACTTCAAGTTGAGAAGCTCGTAGCTCTCGGCGGTGGATGCCGTCTTGAGGATGCGCTCGCTGTCGGGCAGCATGTCGAGCACGGCGATGTCCGGGCGCCCGTCGTTGTTGAAGTCGGCGGCGTCCACGCCCATGGAGAAGCGACTCGTGTGGCCGGTGGCTTGCGCAATCGATTCGGTGAAGGTGCCGTTGCAGTTGTTGAGATATAGAAAATCGTTTTCGGGAAAGTCATTCGCTACATAAATGTCGGGGCAGCCGTCGAGATTGACATCACTCACGACCACGCCGAGGCCGAATCCTTCCACGCCACCGTAGATGCCGGCGGCCGCGCTGACGTCCACGAAGTGTCCCCCGTCGTTGCGATAGAGGCGATCGCCCGCTTTGGCGTTGCGGACCAGGCGGCTCGTACTCGCACTCGCGGATCGCTCGGTAAGCGTGGAGCTGTTCAGCAGATACATATCGAGGTCGCCGTCGCCGTCGTAGTCGAAGAACGCGGCCTGGGTCGAATAGCCGGCGAAGTCGAGGCCGTACTCTGCGGTGCGATCGGTGAATGTGCCGTCGCCGTTGTTGATGTACAGCACGTTCCGGCCCTGCATGCCGAGGTAGTTCACGCCCGAGACGAAGATGTCGAGCCGGCCGTCGCCGTTGACATCGGCCATCGTGACGCCGCTCTTCCAGCCGACCGAATCGGCGACGCCGGCTCGGGTCGTGATGTCCTCGAAGCGGAAGTGGCCCAAGTTGCGGTACAGCCGGTTTCGACCCAGGTTCGAGGTGAAGTACAGGTCGATCAATCCATCGCCATCGATGTCTCCCGCTGCGACACCGCCGCCGTTGTAGTAGTACAGATAGTTGACGATGTTGACCGCGGAATCTTCCGGCAGTGTATTGGCGAACGTGACGCCGCTCGACTCCGGCGCAACGGACGTGAAGAGCGGCGGGGCGGGGGCGGAACCCGCTCGACAACCCGCAAGGGCGACAATGAGCGCGAGAAATTTTCGCAAGGGGCGCCAGTATAGCGTGAAAACTTTCGTTTCGCTCGGGCTCACGTTGCTCTTCGTCACGCTCGGCTGCAGTGAGAAGCCGATCGATCAGGGCGCGCTGATTACCGCCCGGACGGTCGGCCTCGACGATTTGCAGCGTGGGCGGCTGGTCGAGGCCGAGCAGGAATTCAAGCGAGTGATCGCGATCGCCCCGCGTGACCCGCTCGGGTATGCCAACCTGGGACTCACGTATCTGCGCGGTGGTCGCAATCGCGAGGCCGAGTCACAGCTCGAGCGGGCGCGGCGGCTCGATACCGCGAACGTTGACGTCGCGCTCACTCTTGCGAAGCTCTATTCCCTGACCAGCCGGCCGGCGGACGCTCGAGCGCTGCTGACGCGGTTCACGACAGACGCGCGAGCGCTGTATGCGCTTGGGGAGCTCGAGCGCGAGAGCGGCGATAGCGGGCAGCAGCGCTACGCGACGCGGCTGGGCCAGGTGCTGGAGCGCGCACCCGCCAATCTCGCTGTGCGGCTTCAGCTCGCTGCCGCGTTGGTCACCCAGGGTCAAGGCGACAGCACGCTGCGGTATCTCGAAGAGGTGCGCCAGCTCCGTCCGGGGCCCCCGCGGGAGGCCAAGCCGCATCTCGATGCCGCGATGCAGGCGCTGCGCAGCGTGCGGTTGGCGGTGGCTAGGGCTGAGCTCGATCGCTTCCTGCGTCTGATCGAAGTCACGGCGCCGTATCAAGCGGCGCTTGCCAAAGTAAAATGGACCGAGGGACCGCTCGTGGGCCGGCCGGTGCTCGCATTCAATCCGGCATCGCTGATCACGATGCGCGGCATCGCGCCCGCTGCCGATAGCGTCATCCACTTCACCGACGTGACGAGCGAGAGCGGGTTACCGGACGTCGGCGCCGCACCGACGGCGCTCGCGTTGGGCGACTATGACGGCGATGGTGAAGACAATCTGCTGATCGCATCCCCTCAAGTCCGGCTGTACACGTTGCGCAAAGGCTTCGTCGCTGACGTCGGAACGCGGATGACCCTGCCGTTATCGGCCGGCGCTGTGAGCGCGACGTTCGCCGACTACGACAACGACGGCTGGCTCGACCTGTTCGTGATCGGGACGGACGGCCGTGGTTACCTGCTACACAACCGAGACGGAAAGCAGTTCGAGGATGTCACGGACGCCGCCCATGTGCGGGATGTGGATGGCGCGCGCCACGCCCTGTTCGTCGATCTCGATCATGACGGCGATCTGGATCTGCTACTTGTGGGCAACAACTCGCTCGCCGTCTATCGCAACAATCTCGACGGAACGTTCACGCTGGCGCCAAACGCGGACGGCATCGTCCAGGGAGGGACCGACGCCGTCTTCGGCGACGTGGATGACGACGGGCGTACCGACGTGTTCGTCACGAGCCAGGCAGGCATGGACGGCCTGTTTCACAACGACGGCGTAAGTGGCTTCACACGCACGGCCGATACGATCCGAGGTGACGGTCCGGTCGCCATCGGCGACTACGACAACGATGGCGCGCTGGACTTGTTCGTCGCGGGCAGCGGTTTTTGGCACAACGATGGGAGCGGCAGGTTCGCCCGTGATGGCCGGTCCAGGGCCGTGCTCGAGCGCATCCGCACGATCTCTCCAACTTCGGCGACGTTCCTGGACTACGACAACGATGGCTGGCTCGATCTCCTGGTGACCGGCGCCCGCGGCGCTGCGTTGTTTCACAACGATCGTGCGGGCCGGTTCGAGGACCGGAGCACCCTGCTGCCGCCTGACATGCGGCGCGATTCTATCGGACCGGTGCTCGTCGCGGACTTCGATGGCGACGGCGACCAGGACATCATGTTCGGTGACCGCACCGGCGTCCACCTCCTGCGCAATGACGGCGGCAACGCGCACCTCGGCATGCAGGTGCAGCTCACTGCACTCCGCGCCGGCACCGGCAAGAACAACACGTTCGGCATTGGCTCGCGGCTCGAGGTCCGCGCGGGCGAGCTATACCAAACACGCGTCGTGACCAGTCGGGTGACGCCCTTTGGCCTGGGAAGCCACTTCAAGGCCGATGTCCTGCGGGTCCAATGGACCAACGGCGTGCCGCAGACGATCTACTTCCCGGGCACCGATCAGGACGTGCTCGAGATGCAGCAGCTCAAGGGCTCCTGCGCCTTCCTTTATACGTGGGACGGCACGCACTTCCGGTTCATCACCGATATCATGTGGCAGAGCGCACTTGGCATGCCCGTGGGAATCATGGGAAACGGCAATGCGTCTTACGCGCCCGCGGGACCTTCACGGGAATACGTGCGGATTCCTGGTGAGTCGCTCCAGCCTCGGAACGGCCGCTACGTCGTTCAGGTCACGGAGGAGTTGTGGGAAACCGCGTACCTCGATCAGCTGCGCCTGCTGGCGGTCGCTCATCCGGATTCCGTGGAAGTCTTTGTCGATGAGCGATTCCCGCCGTCATCCGCCTCCGATCAACTGCACCTGTTGCCGGTAATTCGCCGGCGGCCACCGCTGTCGGCCGTGGACGAGCAGAGTCGCGATGTCCTCGCTGAGCTGCGCGATCACGACTTTCGCTACGTCTCGGATCTGACGCCGCTCGGTTACCAAGGACTGACGAAACCACATGCGCTGATCCTCGACCTCGACGCAGCCGCGGGCGCCCCAGGGACGGTGCTCATGCTGCGCGGCTGGATCTTCCCGTCCGATGCGAGCATCAACGTCGCCCTGTCGCAACAGCAGAAGTTGCGCGCGGAGCCGCCCATACTCGAGGTGCGCGACGCGCGGGGCCGTTGGATGTCGCGGGGCGGTGTCGGCTTCCCGGCCGGCAAAGACAAGACGATGGTGATCGATCTCGCCGGCATCTTCCCCACGCGTGATCACCACGTGCGGCTCCGTACGAACCTGCAGATCTACTGGGATCAGGCGGTTGTGGCGGAGCGAACGGGTGCTTCACGCATCGCGACGCTTGCGCCGGCGTCGGCGGACCTACACTACCGGGGCTTCTCGCGGATGTACCGCCGCGGCGGTCGGTACGGCCCGCAGTGGTTTGCGTACGATGATGTCCGCAAAGAATCGCCGTGGCGTCCGATCACAGGCGCGGCAACGCGGTTCGGGGACGTCACGCCGCTGCTCGATGACCACGACGATCAATACGTCATCATGGTACCTGGGGATGAGACCACCGTGGAGTTCGACGCCGGATCGCTGCGTGCGCTTCCGCCTGGATGGACGCGCACGTTCCTGCTGTACAGTGATGGCTGGATCAAAGACTCCGACCTGAACACGGCTCACGGCACGACGGTCGGCCCGCTGCCCTATCACTCAATCAGGTCGTATCCCTACGCGCCGGGTGACGCCTATCCCACCGATTCCGCGCGGCAGCGTTACCTGCGGGAGTACAACACGCGGATCATCAGGCCCCCCCCCGGAGCGCGGGAAGAGCGTTGACGATCGACGCCCGGCTCATGCCGAGCACGGCATGGCGTCGCACGAGTACATCCAGATCGACCGGGTAAAGTCCGTGCGTTGCTGGGTTCGCGAGCCCGCAGACGTTTCTCGGCGCGATGGCCCTAGTCACCCAGCTGATGAACTCCCGCTGGTCCGCGCGCGTGCGAGCGTGACGTAATCGGCGCAGGCTGGCGCGGGGCACGCCGCCGAGCTGGGGATCTCCCACCCCCAGGAATCCGGACCACGCGCACGTTTCGGAAGGACGTAGACGCTGCAGGACCTCCGTGAACGACACCATCACAAAGTAGATCATTGCCTGCGCGGCGAAGAGATCAAAGCGAGCCATCGCGTGATAGGCGCCCGCGACGAGCCAGTCTATCTGATCGGCTTCCTCGTGCAGGAGCGCGTCATAGCGAGCCAGGTCTCGCTCGCTCGGGTTACAGCCGGTCTCGAAGCACAGCGCCAGGCGCTCGATGGCGCGTAGGCTCCAGGCGATCCCTGTCGAGAAGAGCGGGTCCACAAATGCGAAGGCATGGGGCAGCATCGCCCAGCGGTCGCCGGCGGCACGCGCCAGGCGGTGCTGAATGCGGGGCCTGTAAACAAGCGGCATGAGGGGTCGTGCGTCGCCAAACAGCGCGCCGATCGTCGGGTAGCGGCGGAGTAAGTGCTCCCACACCTGCTCCGGGGTCCCCGGCACTCTGTCCCGGAGCAAAAACCCTGCGCTCGTAACCCCGTGGTCGAAGCGCAGCGAGTACATCCACCCTTCCTCTATTATGTGATGCACGGCCGCCCAATCCTCGGGGTAGGGGCCTGCCGGCAGGCCCGGGACGACGTCCGAAAACAGCCGCACGCCATCAAAGTGGCTGAACAAGAGGCCGGCGTTGGTGTGCATCCGGTGCAGCCGGGACGGGATGTCGAGCTGGCGTGTCAGAAACCCGCCCCCCCCCGCTCCCGAGGCGTCGATCACGAACTCGACGTGCAGGGTTTTGAGCATGTCCGGCGTGACATCGACGCGGTCGCGATACTCGACACCTGCCACGATCGCGGCGCGCACGAAGTGATGGTCCACGTCCGCCCGCAGCCAATGGTTGTCGGCGACATGATCGTTGGGACTGGCGGCGACGAGCAGACGCTCCGAGCGCAGTCCGGCATTGGCGAACGGGCGTCCGGCGTGGTGGCGGTAGAACGTGAAGCCGCGTTTCAGCCCGCGGCGCAGCTCGGGGAAGCGGGCGACCCAGCGGCCGTGCGCGGCGAGGTCGTAGCAATCGTCCAGACCATAGCGACGCGAGAGCCGTTCGAGCGTGAGATTCGCCAGCGGTGTGCTCGACTCGCCGATCGCGAAGCGCGGGTGGGTCCCGCGCTCGAGCAGCACGACATCATGCCCCTGGACGGCGAGGATGCGTGCGAGCAGCGAGCCGGCGAAGCCGCTGCCGACGATGGCTACGCGCACTCGGGGCAATGCACAGCGGGCTCGAGGCGGCCGCAGAGATTCATGCGCTTGATCCGAGCAACGCGCTCCGGACGGCAGCGCTCGCAAGCGGGCAGGCGGTCCATATCCCAGACGTCCGCGGTTACGGCAGTCGCTGCAAGCGCGAGGCACTGCTCGAGCGCAGTCTCGAGCTGTGCCAGAGTAGGCGGCACGAACTCGCCGAGTGCCTGCAGTCGCTCCAATTCGCCATTGCCGCCGCGCACGGGGATGACGGCAATCCTGCCGGCGCCGCGTGTCGCCGCGTACTCCACGGTCCGGATCGTCCACTCGATCGATTCCTCGGCGGGGACGTACGGTGCGCCTAACAGCACGAAGGCCCGGAGGTCGATGTCATGATCGGTGAGAAACGCGGCCGCGCTATCGAAGCGGGCGAGCTGGAGGCGCTTGTTGAGATGCGTGATCGCAACGGGATGAATCGTTTCGAGGCCCACGGCGACCTCGAGTCTTCCCGCCAAGAGCGACGCGAATTCGCGTGTCATCGGCCCGATCATGTTGGCGTGCGATTCGACGGTCACGGCGGCGAACGCTCGCGCGAGCTCCGCGATGCGAGGCAGATCCTCGGGGGGCACGGCCCGGCGATCGAAAAAGTTGCTCGCGTTGTAGAGCTTCAGCCGGTCGGGGACGTTCGCGGGCAGGTCCGCGAGCGCGCGGTCGAGCTGCAGCGGCAGCGCACCGACCGGTGTCGGTCCCTCGAGTGTCCAGCGCCACAGGTCGCAGAACGAGCAGGTGAAGGGGCACTCCGCTCCCGCGAGAAACACGGTGACCGCGCGCTCCACGGCACCAGCGGCAGTGCGCTCTTCCTCAAGGACGGTCCCGTGCGGCTGCCAAGGATCGACGGCCGGTTTGGGCGGCCGGAGCGCCCGGATGCGCGCGTCAGGCGTGGAGTGAATGGAAATGGCGGCGATAGCGCCCCTCGTCTGAAGTGAACAGGTGGGCGGCCGTCGCCGGTGCTGCGGAGCCGTGCTGGAAGCGTCGCTTGGGATAGACCGGCATGTCGAGTCCGAGCACCGCCCGCACGCCGCGCCTCACGATCTCACCCTTCAACGCGTAGAGGCGCTCGTGCGAGCCGTTCGTGAGCCCGGCGAACGGTATCGATTCGGCGATCGCGATGACGGATGGCCGGGTGTAGGGGCTGAAGGAGACGAAGCCGTAGCGACTCGCGCAGGCGTACCCGCGCACGCAGGCGCGGCTGTAGCCGCCGGAGTAGGTCAGCGAATGCTTGAGCGAATCGACGCCCCAGCCTTCCTGGTAGAGCATGCGGTTGTTGACGACGCTTCGGATCGTCAGCTCGCTGTTCGCCTCGATCGGATAATCCTTCAGGTTCTCGTCACCGCCATCGCCGTCGACGAGCAGGCGCCAGTCGGGATAGCGCGTGCGAATCGTATCCAGCAGCGCGAGGTTCACGGCGGCGCATTCCACGTCGAGCGGCTTATAGTCCTCGATGACGGCGACCGCGCGCAGGGGATCCAGGGCGCTGGATGGCACCTCGATCGTCTCACCGAGCAGCTCGAGGTTGGTACGGCGCAGGAACTCGCGCGCCTGCCGGGCATCATCGCCGTCGCCGTCGAGCGACAGCGTGAACGCCTTGAGGCGGGCGGGAGACTGCCCCTGATCGAGTAGCAGCTTGTACAGGCACAACAGCACCGATCCGCTGTCGATCCCACCCGAGAATGGCACGCCAATCGGTGCCACTCGATCTTGCACGCCGAGCCAGCCATGCAGTTCCTGATACAGCGCCTCCACGTAATAACGTCCGATCACATCCAGATCCGGCGGCAAGGTGGCGCGGGGCGGATCGAAGAAGCGGGCGTACACGGGATTCGGATCGGGACAGCCAATCAGCCGCAGCGTCGTCACGTGGTGGGCCGGCGCCATCCGGGTGTAGGACGGATGGAATTGATCCTTCCACCCCCGCCGCTCCAGCTCCGCCGCGATCGCATCGATTCGCTCCGCGACGATGAGCACCGGACCGTCCACGGCTTTTGCCAGGAAATAGCGCAGCGGTCGGTCGAGGCTCCTCGCCAGCACTACGCGCTCGCCTTGCTGCGCGACGAGCGCGAATGATCCGTCGATCGATAGCACGCGGGCGGGATCGGCGCCGAGCAGTGCCTGGCGCGCGGAAACCAGATCGCCAGACCAGAGGTGCTGTGAGCTGTCCGGAATGAGGTTGATGACCTCCGCGATCTGCTTCATGGACGACTCCCCGCCGGGCGAATGCGAACTGCCTGGCCGCCGCCCGGCGCGAGCGAAATACGCAGGTGCGAGGCACGCGTGACGGTGCGGTGCGAGATCGCGACGGCCGTGGGATTCGTAAGCCAGTTCGCGCCCGGCCCGTCGGCGTAGATGTCGGCGACGTAGGACTTGCCAGGGTCGAGGAACGTGAGCGGCACATCGAACGTGCGCGCCTCCTCATCGGTGATGGCGCCGAGGAACCATTGCGGGCTGCTCTTCTGTTTGCGCGCGACGATCACGTAGTCGCCGATCTTGCCGTCGATCACGCGCGTCGTGTCCCAGTCGACGGCAACGTCCTTGATGAACTGGAACGCCGGCA
The DNA here is from genome assembly GCA_036390255.1 of Gemmatimonadales bacterium. Classification (GTDB taxonomy): domain Bacteria; phylum Gemmatimonadota; class Gemmatimonadetes; order Gemmatimonadales; family GWC2-71-9; genus 20CM-2-65-7. The sequence goes on from DASWCE010000040.1 coordinate 28,032, forward strand.
CGTTGTCGTAGTTCTCGGGCAAGTCGGCGGCCATCTGCAGGGGTGAATAGATCACCACGTAGAGCGCGAGCTGCTTCGCGATCGTCGTCCGGACACGCGGCTCCTCGTTGCTGCGCGCCGGCCCCGTGTGGGTGCGGAGGATGTCGAAAATCCCCGGCGTGAAGTCCATCGGGCCATCGAGCAGCCGGGTGAAGAAGAGAATCGTTTCGTGCTCAGGGGGATTGCCGCCCTCGCCACCCCACGCGTTGTACTCCTGACCACGGGCCCCCTCGCGACTCATCATGTTGGGATAGGTGCGGCGCTCGCCGGTGTCGTGAATCGGCTCGTGCACGTCGAGCATGATGTGGTACTGCAGCGCTTTCTCGATCACGTGGCGGTAGTGGTTCACCATGAACTGGCTCCAGTGCGAGTGGCCCTCACT
>DASWCE010000041.1:0-6593 GCA_036390255.1 Gemmatimonadales bacterium
GGATTATTGCGAGCGCCGCGCGCTGCCGCGCCTGTTCTTCGTGTCGTTGATGGACAAGGAGCACGCCAACTTCGAGCGCGTCTTCGATCAGATCAAGCAACAGCTGACGCCCAAGGTGATCCCGGTGGAGATCCCGGTCGGGGAGGGGATGGAATTCCACGGGATCATCAATCTCTTCTCGAAGAAGGCGCACCTCTACAAGAAGGGCACGAAGGCGGGCGAATACGACGAGGTCGACGTCCCGGACGAGTACAAGGATCGGTTCGAGAAGTACTCGCAAGAGCTGATCGAGAGCATCGCCGCGACGGACGACACGCTGCTCGAGCGCTACCTCGGCGGCGAAGAGATCGGCCGCGATGAAGCGATCGCCGCGATGAAGGCCGGGATGGCGAAAGGGGAGCTCTTCCCGCTGTTCTGCGGCGCTGCCGAGCTGACGTACGGAACGCGTGCCCTCCTCAGCAAGCTCGTCGAATTGTGCCCGGCCCCGCAGGAGCGCCCACCCGTCGAGGCGCAGAAGTGGGGAACCGCCGAGCGGCTCACCCTCAAGTCCGACGACGCAGGGCCGCTGGCGGCGCAGGTCTTCAAGACGGTCTCGGAGCCGCATGTGGGCGACGTCACGCTGTTCCGCATCTTCTCGGGCCGCGTCAAGAACGGGCAGGACGTCTGGAACGCGCCGCGCGAAGCGTCGGAGAAACTGAACCATCTCTGCGTCGGTATGGGAAAAGAGCGTATCGAAATCCCCGAGCTGCACGCGGGCGACATCGGTGTGGTCGCCAAGCTGCGCGACACGCATACCAACGACACGCTCTCGACCAAGGACATGGGGCTCGTCCTGCCGAAGATCCCGTTTCCCGAGCCGGTGATCACGGTCGCCGTCGAGGTGAAGCAGCGCGGCGAAGAAGACAAGCTCTCGACCGGACTGCACAAGCTGCACGAAGAGGATCCCACCTTCCATCACGAGTACAACAGCGAGCTGTCCCAGACCCTCATCCGGGGACTCGGCGAGCGGCATCTCGAGATCGTAGTGGGGCGGTTGGCGCGGAAGTTCGGCGTCCATGCGCTGACCACCAAGCCCAAGGTCGCCTACCGCGAGACGTTCCGGGGGAAATCGGAGGGGCAGGGGAAGCACAAGAAGCAGACCGGCGGGCGTGGGCAGTACGGCGACTGCTGGATCCGCATCGCGCCGCTGCCGCGCGGCTCAGGGGTACAGTTCGTGGATGAGATCGTCGGCGGTGTGATCCCGCGCCAGTATATCCCGGCCGTCGAGCGTGGCGTGCTGGAGGCGGCACACAAGGGGCCCGTGGCCGGCTACCCGGTCGTGGACTTCAAGTTCGAGCTATACGACGGCTCCTACCACGACGTCGACTCCAACGAAATGTCGTTCAAGATGGCCGGCATCCTCGCGTTCCGGAACGTGAGCCCGGGGGCCCGGCCCGTCCTGCTGGAGCCGATCATGGACGTCGAGGTCTGGACGCCGGACGACTACCAGGGCGCCGTCATGGGCGACCTCTCGTCACGCCGTGGGCACATTGTCGGCACCGAGAAGGACGGACGGCTCACGAAGGTGAAGGCGCTAGTCCCCGAGGCAGAGCTCGACCGCTACGCTACGACGCTGCATTCGATCACGCACGGGCGCGGCACGTACAAGATGAAGTTCCACGTGTATCAGGACGCGCCGCCGGAAATCGCGGCGAAGGTGACCGAGGCGCGGAAGAAGGAGCTGGAAGAAGCGAAAGCATAATGCTCGCCCGTTGGCTGCGCCTCTGGTTTGGTTTCAGCGATCCGGTCGATCGCGGAACGTACTTTCGCCACGGCTTGGGTCTCATGGCGCTTAAGTACGCGGTCGACGCCCTCCTGATCTGGCGCTTTGCCGGCAGAATATGGACGCTCTCCAACTATCTCTCTCCGTTGCTCAGCACGCGGCAGCAGCTCTTGCGCAGCGCCCCGCCGTGGCTGCTGCCAGTCCTCGTGGTGATCGCGTTGCCGTTCCTGTGGATTGGCGTCAGCATGACGATGCGCCGCGCCCTAGACGCCGGCGCGAGTCCGTGGGTCGCGTTGTTCTTCTTTGTGCCGGGGCTGAATCTCATCCTCATGATGGTGCTGTGCCTGCCGCCCTCGCGGCCGCCTCGCATAATACCTTCCGACGCCGCGGCCAGCTCGGCGCCGGAGCGCTTCCAAAGCGCGATGCTTGGCGTCGCCGCCTCGCTCGCGATCACGCTGATCTCGGTGCTCGTTGCCGTCTACCTGCGCCGTCGCTATTCGACCGGCCTCTTCCTCGGCGTGCCGTTCACTATCGGCTACATCACCGCCTACATCTACAACTACCGTGTCGACCGTCCGGCGGGTGAGTCGGTGGGGCTGGCGCTGGGGAGCGTGACGATCGCCGCGGGAGCGATGGTCGTATTTGCGCTCGAGGGGCTGATCTGCATCGGCATGGCTTTGCCGATCGCGTGGGCGATTGCCCTGCCTGGCGCGGTGCTGGGCCGTGTCATGGCGCGACGAGCCATGTTCGGCTCCACGGGCGCTGGGATGGCTCTTCTCGTGCCCCTGTTCCTGGGCGTCGAGCCGCGGGGAGCGCCCACACCACACGAGGTGGTGACCATCGTCGAGATCGCCGCGCCGCCGGATGAGGTGTGGCGTCACGTGGTGACGTTCCCGGACTTGCCGCCGCCCACCGCGCTGCTATTCCGTGCCGGCGTCGCGGCGCCGACGCGGGCGCGCATCGAAGGCAGCGGCGTCGGCGCGGTGCGCTACTGCGACTTCACGACCGGCAGCTTCGTCGAGCCGATCACCGCCTGGGATGAGAACCAGCGCTTGGCGTTCGACATCACCGCGCAGGCGCCGCCGATGTCGGAGCTCAGTCCGTACCGCAATGTGAACCCACCGCACCTGGACGGGTACTTCCGTGCAACCCACGGCGAGTTCCGGCTCACCCCCCTGCCGGGCGGCCGTACGCGCCTCGAAGGGCGCACCGCGTACGTCGTGGATATGTTCCCACAGCGCTATTGGACCCTGGCGGCAGGCCGCATCGTCGCGGCCATCCACGAGCGCGTGTTGCGACACATCGCAGCTTTGGCCGAGGAGGAAGAGCCCTGATGAGAGCCACCGTCCTCTGTATGACCCTTGCTGTCGCAGCGGCCTGCCAGCCCGTCGATCGAAAGCGGCAGGCCTCCAACCTCGCCGACTCCATTGCGGCGGCCGTCACGACCACGCGAGTCGAGCCGCCACCTCCCGCCGCTCCGGGCGCCACGCGGGTGCTGGCGGTGCCCGGATTCTCCACGCCGGAATCAGTGCTGCTCGACTCGGCGCAGGACATCTACTTCGTCTCGAACATCAACGGCTCCCCGACGGCGAAGGACAACAACGGGTTCATCAGTCGCGTGCGGCCCGACGGGGCGATCGAGAACCTCAAGTTCATCGAGGGCGGCCGAGCGGGAGTGACGCTCAACGCGCCGAAGGGCCTCGCGGTGGCCGGGGATACGCTCTGGGTGGCCGACATCGACGTGGTGCGCGCGTTTAACGCGCGCACTGGCGCGCCCATCGACAGCGTGAAGTTCGACAGCGCGAGCGCGGGGGGCGGGGGAGCAGTGTTCTTGAACGACGTAACAGTCGCCTCGACGGGCGCGATCTACGTCACCGATACCGGAATCCGGTTCGACGACGTGGGCAACGTGTTGCATCCCGGACCCGACCGCGTATTCCGCATCGGTCCCGACCGCAAGGTCACGGTCGCGGCGCGGGGCGACAGTCTGGGCTGGCCGAACGGGATCACAGTAGATCCTGTGGGCAAGCGGTTCATCATCGTGTCCTTCGGGCCGACCAAGACGGTGCTCGCGTGGAAGCCGGGGGACAAGGCCCCCAAGGTCATCGCCCGGGGCGCTGGAGGGTTCGACGGTGTCGTGATCGCCGGCACGAGGATCCTGGTGTCGAGCTGGACCGATTCCACCGTGTCCGCGTACGAGAGCGGGCAGGAGGTGAAGGTGATCACCGGCGTGCCGAGTCCCGCGGACATCGGCTACGACGCGAAGCGCAATCGCGTATTGATCCCGATCTTTACGGGGAATCGCATAGAGATCTGGCAGCTGCAGTAGCTCGTGGTGCACGCGGTCAGCAGCTACACCTGGTAGATGATGCTCGTCACCTGCCCAATGGCCGCATGCGCGCCCGCCGTTACCTCGCGCGGCGTTTGGGGTTCTTGATAGCACACCCCAAGAGAGGAGCTCGCGATGCGCGAATCCTCGCTTCAGAGTCTTTACGAGCGCCGCTGTGTGGTGTTGAACCAGCTGAGCGCTGCCCTCCGAGGCCGTGTCGTGGCATTGTGGCGCGTCGCGCGCGGCGGACTTGCGATGACCGAAGCCGTCAGCCGGCCGCAGCCGCCCGGCGGTGCTGTCGAGTTCGATGTCGGTGGAATGCTGCGGCAGTGGGGCAGGCTGGCTCTTCCCGATAGCCTGTGGGTCGGCTGCTGCGTCGATGCCGATCGCTGGCACGTGGCCGCGGTGCGGAGTGATCCACCTGCACCACCCCCGACCGGGATCGAGCGCCGCAGCCCCGAGCGGCTCGTCGTTGAGCTCGGCGGGCTATGCCTCGGTGCTCATGAGCGGGCGTGGATGGCGGTCGATCAAGCCACCGTTTATCTGTCCTCCGCGCTCGAGCTGCTCGAGATGTGCTTAGGGCGCGTGCGAACGGCGGAAGGCCTTTCGCCGAACGGCCGCGCGCACATTCTCGCCGACCTGGCGGGCGTCGCCGACGTCATCAACGACGCGCTGCAGGCCTAGAGGTTCGGCTCCTGCTGCGTGAGGCAGTGGAGCGTGCCGAGCCCCCAGACGAGATCGACCGCGTGGATTCCCACGACGGGTCGGTCGGGAAACAGCTCGGCCAGGATACCGAGGGCGATACGATCCTTCGGGTCGTTGAAGGTCGGGACGAGCACGGCGGCGTTGGCGATGTAGAAGTTCGCGTAGCTGGCCGGTAGGCGGACGCCGTCGAAGTAGAGTGGGGCGGGCATCGGGAGGTCGATTACCTCGATGCTCGCCCCTCTTTCCAGATGCATCCCCTGCAGCCGCTCGCGATTCTCGGCGAGCGGTTTGTAGTTCACATCCTTGGGATCGCTCTCTCGACACAGCACGACGGTCGCGTGGTTGACGAAGCGGCACAAGTCGTCCACATGGCCGTGCGTGTCGTCGCCCGCGATCCCTTTGCCGAGCCACAACGTATTCGTGATGCCGAGCGTCTCGCGGAACACGTTCTCGATCTCATAGCGCGAGAGTCCCGGATTGCGAGCCTGCACCTTGGAATCGAGCAGGCACTCCTCGGTTGTGAGCAGGGTGCCCCTGCCGTTCACGTCGATACTGCCGCCTTCCAGCACGACACGCGCGTCGATGAGGGGGAGCTTGAACTTCTTGGCGGCAAGCTCGGGAATCTTGTCGTCCTTCTTCCAGTCCTTGTACTTCGCCCACGCGTTGAAATGAAAGCGGGCGATGGCGAGCCCCGTCCCCTGGCGAACGAAGATGGGACCAAAATCCCGCGTCCAGCCGCGATTGGTCGGGAAACGGAGGATGTAGACCCGGTCCAACTCAACGCCGGCCTTCTTCAGGATCCTGCTCGCCTGTGCCTGGTGCGCCGCGGAGTTGACGAGGATGCGGACGATCTCGCCTCGCGCGAGTGCGCGAACGATCTCGCCGTAGACCCAGGGGACGGGAGGAAACTTGCCGGGCCAGTCGGAGACATTGTGCGGCCAGCCGATCCAGGTGGCCGCATGCGGCTCCCACTCGGCGGGCATCCGCACGTCGCTAATCAGTCAGAAACCGGTGCTGAATGCCGTCGTACGCGTCGGTGCGGCGGTCGCGCAGGAATGGCCAGTTGCGGCGCACCTCTTCGATCCGTGCCAGGTCGACCTGCGACACCACGAGCGCCTCGTCTTCGGCGGCCTCGGCTACCATCACGCCGAACGGGTCACAGACGAACGAGTGGCCCCAGAATTCGATCCCCGCTCCCTGGCCGCCGAGCTGCTCGAATCCGACGCGATTTACCGCCGCGACCCAGCAACCGTTCGCGATGGCGTGGCTGCGCTGGATCGTTTTCCACGCATCCAGTTGCTGCTCGCCGTATTTCTCTTTCTCGGAAGGATGCCAACCAATGGCGGTCGGGTAGAGCAGAATGTTGGCGCCCTGGAGGGCGGTGAGACGCGCGCCTTCGGGATACCACTGGTCCCAGCACACCAGCACGCCAATCGGCCCGACCTTGGTATCGAACGCGCGAAAGCCCAGATCGCCCGGCGTGAAGTAGAACTTCTCGTAATAGGAGGGATCGTCGGGGATGTGCATCTTGCGGTAGATCCCCTTCACCTTGCCGTCGGCGTCGATCACGGCGGCGGTGTTGTGGTAGAGACCGGCTGCGCGTCGCTCGAACAGCGACGCGATCACTACGATGCCGTTCTCCTTCGCAATTTTTCCCAGCGTTTCCGTCGTCGGGCCGGGCACCGCTTCGGCCAGATCGAAGAGCGCGTGGTCCTCGCGCTGGCCGATGTAATGCGTGCGGAACAGCTCCGGAAGGCAAACGAGCGTCGCACCCTGCTGCGCGGCTTCGCGAATGCG
>DASWCE010000042.1:0-4945 GCA_036390255.1 Gemmatimonadales bacterium
CGAGCTCGGCGCCTTTTTGGTCGCGGTGGGTGGGGACGATATGCCCTGGGTGCTGAAACTCGCCCATGCGATGCGGGAGCGTGGGATCGCGGTCGAATACGGGCTTCGGCACACTGGCGTCCGCAAGCAGCTCGAGCTGGCGGCGGCCCGTGGTGCGCCGCGGGCTGTGATCATCGGTCCTGAAGAGCGCCAGGCGGGCCTGGCGGTCGTGCGCGATCTCAAAGCAGGAACCGAAGCCAAGGTACCGTTCGACAAGCTTCTCAACGGATATTTCGATTAATGGCCCAAGCACAGAAAATCACGCCACGCGCCAAGGACTTCAGCGAGTGGTACGGGGACGTCATTGCCCAGGCGCAGCTCGCCGACTACTCACCGGTACGCGGCTGCATGGTGATCCGTCCACATGGCTATCGCATCTGGGAGCTGATGCAACGCGCGCTCGACGACATGTTCCGCGCGAGCGGGCACCGCAACGCCTACTTCCCCCTGTTCATCCCGATGAGCTTCCTCGCCAAGGAAGCCGAGCACGTTGAGGGGTTCGCCAAGGAAGTCGCGCTCGTCACGCATACGCGCCTCCGCGCGACCGGTAAGGAAGGCGCGGGTGCGATCGCAGTCGATCCGACCTCGGAGCTCGAAGAGCCACTCGTGGTCCGGCCCACGTCCGAGACGATCATCTACGCCATGTTCGCGAAGTGGATCCAGAGTTATCGCGATCTGCCCCTGCTCCTGAATCAATGGTGCAACGTTGTGCGCTGGGAGTTGCGAACGCGGCTGTTCCTGCGCACCACCGAGTTCCTCTGGCAGGAGGGCCATACGGCGCACGCCGACGAGGCGGGTGCCGAGCAGGAAGCACGCCTCATCCTCGGGATCTACCGGCGCTTTGCGGAAGAGTGGATGGCGATGCCGGTCATCACCGGCGCGAAGACGGAGAGCGAAAAATTCGCTGGCGCGTTGCGGACGTACGCCATCGAAGCGTTGATGCAGGACAACAAGGCACTGCAGGCAGGCACGTCGCACAATCTGGGACAAAACTTCGCGAAGGCCTTCAATGTGCAGTATCAGACGGCCAGCGGCCGGCTCGAGTACGCGTGGAATACGTCGTGGGGCGTGTCCACGCGGCTGATCGGTGGCCTGATCATGACGCATTCGGACGATAACGGTCTGGTGGCGCCGCCCCAACTCGCGCCCGTGCAGATCGCGATTGTGCCGATTTGGAAGACGGATGAAGAGCGCAATCGGTTGTCGGTCGTCGGTCGTCAGGTGAAAGCCGACCTGGAGAAATCTGGACTGCGTGTGGAGTTCGACGACCGTGAAAACATGAAGCCCGGCGCCAAGTACTTCGAGTGGGAAGCGCTCGGCGTCCCCGTGCGCCTGGAGATCGGCCCCCGCGATCTCGCCAGCAGCCAGGTCGTGTTGGCGCGCCGGAGCGGCGCCAAAGGACCAGTTGCGCTGCAAAGCGTAACGGGCTCGGTCACGACGGCGTTGGACGAGATTCAGCAGGCGCTCTTCGCGGCTGCCCGTGAGCGGCGGGAAGAGAATTCGATCCGCGGCGCCACCAAGGGGCAGTTCCTTGAATTCATGAAGGGCGGCGGCGGATTCGCATACGGCGGCTTCTGCGGCAGTCCAACGTGCGAGGCGGAGATCAAGACGCAGACCAACGCCACGATCCGCGTGCTCCCCGATCCCGAGTTCCGCAGCAAGGAAGTGCCGAAGCAATGCATGTGGTGCGATGCACTCAGCATCGCGGAGGCCGTGTGGGCACAGGCGTACTAGGGTTCGATCCGGGATTGCTCCAAGCAATCGCGGATCGCATCGGGACGCCGGCCTACGTCTACAGTGCCAACCTGATTCGCGCGCAGTACAACGCGCTCGACGACGCACTCCACGGCATCCGCCACCGCATCTGCTACTCCGTCAAAGCCAACGGCAACCTCGGCGTGCTCCGTGTCCTCCGGCAGCTCGGTGCGGGCGCCGACATCGTGTCGGTTGGCGAGCTGCGCCGGGCGCGGATCGCGGGGTTCGATCCGGACGGCATCGTGTTCTCGGGCGTCGGCAAGACCAAGGTCGAGATCGAGGATGCGATTCGCGCCGGCGTCGGGTTCATCAATATCGAGTCGCCGAGCGAGCTCGCGACGCTCATTGCGGTGGCGAACGAGATCAAGACGACTGCTCGAGTTGGGATTCGGGTCAACCCTGACGTCGCGATCGACAGTCATCCGTACACCAAGACTGGTGAAAAGACCGCCAAGTTCGGGATCCCCTTCGACGAGGTCGTGACGGTCGCACAGCAGATTGCGACCGAGCCAAGGCTCGTGCTGCGGGGTCTGGCGATGCACATCGGCTCGCAGATCACGGATGTGACCCCCTATTATCGGGGGGCCATCAAGTTGATCGAGCTGGTCACGGCGATCCGCGCCTCAGGGATCAACACGTTGGAGTCGCTCGATGTCGGCGGCGGGCTCGGCGTCCGCTATCACAACGAAAAGGCGCCCACGCCGAAAGCCTTCGCCGAGGCCGTCGTGCCCGCCGTGGGAGCCGCTGGGCTCGGGCTGCTCTGTGAGCCTGGCCGCTACCTCGTGGCCAACGCGGGCGTCCTGCTCACCCGCGTGCTCTACCGCAAGCACTCCGGTGGGAAAGAGTACGTCATCGTAGACGCCGGGATGTCGGACTTTGTGCGGCCGAGTCATTACAATGCCCACCATGAGATCATGCCGCTGCGTGATGGCCAGCGACCGGAGGAGATCGTGAACGTCGTCGGGCCGATCTGCGAAACCGGCGACTTTCTCGCGCTCGATCGCAAAATGGTCGCGGTGGGACCCGGCGACGTCTTGGCCGTGCTGGGGACGGGCGCCTACGGCTTCGTGATGAGCTCGACGTACAACCAGCGGCCGCGAGCACCGGAGGTCGTGGTGGACGGCGATCGCTATTACGTAGCCCGCCAGCGCGAGACGCTCGAAGACCTCGTCCGCGGCGAAACCGCCGAACCGACGACCTGGTACAAAGCGTGAACCGCATCCTCATTCTCGACTGCGGATCCCAGTTCACGCAACTGATCGCCCGCCGTATTCGCGAAGCGAGCGTCTACTGCGAGATCCACCCCGCGGCGCGGGGCATGGATCTCGACTTCATTCGATCGTTCGATCCCAAGGGGATCATTCTCTCCGGCGGCCCCAATTCCGTGTTCGAGCCCGGAGCTCCCACCGTCGATCCCAAGATTCTCGACCTAGGTCCGCCGGTGCTCGGCATCTGTTACGGCATGCAGCTCATCGCGCAGTTGTCGGGTGGCAAGGCGACGCCCGCGACGGAACGCGAGTACGGCCGGGCCGAGGTCTGCGTCAAGGAGAGCAAGGGTCTGTTTGCGGGCTTCGAGCCCAACGCCTGTGTGATCGTGTGGGCGAGCCACGGTGACCGTCTGGAGTCGCCTCCACCGCAGTTCCGCGTGACGGCGACGAGCGCCAACGCGCCGGTCGCGGGGATGCAGCATGTAACCAAGCCGATCTTCGGCGTGCTGTTTCACCCCGAGGTTGCGCACACCCCGCGCGGCGGCGAGATCCTGCACAACTTTCTGTTCGATATCTGCGGCTGCACGCCCGATTGGACGCCCGGACACTTCATCGACCAGGAAGTTGGCCGCATTCGCAGGCTCGTCGGCCCGGAGGGACGGGCGATCTGCGGCCTGTCGGGGGGGGTGGACTCGGCGGTCGCCGCGGCGCTAGTGCACCGCGCCATCGGGAATCGCTTGACGTGCGTCTTCGTCGACCACGGGCTGCTGCGCCGCGGGGAGCGCGAACAGGTCGAGCACACGTTCCGCGCGCACCTCGGCATGGACCTCCGGGTCGTGGATGCGACGCACCGGTTCCTGAAGGAACTGAAGGACATCGAAGATCCCGAGGAAAAACGACGCCGGATCGGTCATACGTTCATCGATGTGTTCGAGGATGCCGCGCGCCACGTCGCGGGCAACGTGGGATTCCTGGTGCAGGGCACGCTGTATCCCGACGTCATCGAATCGACGTCAGCCAGAGGGGGTCCGTCCGCAACCATCAAGACCCACCACAACGTCGGCGGCCTGCCTCCTAATCTGCCGTGGAAGCTCATCGAGCCGCTGCGAGAATTGTTCAAGGATGAAGTGCGGCAAGTGGGCCGCGAGCTCGGCCTGCCCGATGAGATCGTCGGACGGCACCCCTTCCCGGGACCGGGCCTCGCTATCCGCGTGCTCGGACCTGTCAACGAAGCGCGGCTCGATTTACTCCGCCGCGTCGACGCGATCTACCTGGAGGAAATCCGTGCAGCCGGTCTATACGACCAGATCTGGCAGGCGTTCGCGGTGCTCCTGCCTATCAAATCGGTCGGCGTGATGGGCGACGGCCGCACCTATGATCACGTCGTCGCGCTCCGGGCGGTCACGAGCCGCGACGGCATGACCGCCGACTGGTTCCCCTTCCCGCATGACGTGCTCGGCCGGATCTCCAACCGCATCATCAACGAAGTCCGCGGCGTCAATCGCGTCGCGTACGACGTCAGCTCCAAGCCCCCAGCGACGATCGAGTGGGAGTGAACGAGCCGTCGCACGACGGCACGACGGCACGTCGCACGATCGGCGCCTGGCAAGCAGCGCTCGCCGCGGGGTTGCTCGCGACAGCCGTGGCCGCCCCGTCCATACGCAACGAATTCGTGGCCGACGATCAATGGGTCGTCGCGCACCGTCAGGTGCTCGAGCACCCGCTATCCGTCGGGGCGGTGCTGATGGAGCCTTATTGGCCGGCCTCGTTCGGCGGAGTGATGTGGCGCCCCGCCGTGATCGCATCGTTCGCCCTCGATTATCGCGTGTCGACGAGCCCACATTGGTTTCACGCGATCAACGTCCTGTGGGCGGCGATTGCTACGGCATTATTCGCACTGCTCGCCTGCGATCTGGCCGGTCCCGCGGTGGGGCTGGTCGCAG
>DASWCE010000043.1:0-5582 GCA_036390255.1 Gemmatimonadales bacterium
GCGTAGCGGACGACCTGGCGCCGCTCAGGTGACTTCGTCATGCCACGGAATCTAACCCGATCTGACTCTTTGCGATCAGACTCTGCTTTCCATTGTGACGAACCTGCACGCCGAGTCCGGGTGCCGCCGCGTCCAGTCGCCGCCGCACCGCGTCTTCGAACCAGTCCGTATCGTCGACCACCATCGTGCCACCCGGCACGAGGCGCGGGAGGAGGGTCTCGATCTCCCGCCATACAGTGTCGGGATCATGACTCCCGTCCAGATAGACGAGCGTGAACTTGTCCAGGGGCTGTCGGGCCCCGTCGGCCCAGAGATACAGATGCTCGAGCTCCTGGAGAAACAACCCGGAATCCATCATGTAGTGCACGTGGTTCGCGTAACGGGCGAGCGCGCGCTTCATTGCACGGTATTGGCGCGCGTCATACACGAAGGGCGCGCCTTCGTATGGCCGCGCGCCGTAGGGGTCCACGGTGAGCACGAAGGGCGGGCGCCCCCCGCGATAGACGTCGTCCAACACGCGCAGCATCAAGAGCGCCGAGCCTCCGGCGCTTGTGCCGATCTCCAGCAGGGGCGGAGCCGTTTTGCCTTGTGTTGGGCGAGGCGCGCGAGCAACCACACGCGCCAATTCGCGCAGAAAGCGGGTCTTGGTGTCGCTCTTTCGGCGGCAACGAAATACGTGCCAGCGCAGCCGCAGTTCCGACACGTCCGATCCCGTTGCGTCGCTAGGTGCTTCTTCCATCCCCCTTCTCACGCATTTTGCGGAGGTATCCCTTCGCCACCAGATACGTCAGCACCGTGAACACGGCGAGCGGCGCCGCCACCATCACGAGCGAGCTCCAGAAGTAAATCAGATCGATGTTGGGATTCATCGTCCGATGAAGCGTCGCAGATGACGCAGATAATAGGTGAGTCCGGCGCCCAGGGCGGCAAACCCGATACCCAACACCATCTCCCCGCGCCACAGCGACCAGAGGGCGAAGCCGACGCAAAACACGATGCCGGTTGTGATGAGCACGCGATGAAACGGAATCATCGCTGGGCTACGCCGCCACCTTGTCGAGCACCATTATCGTGAGCAGTGCCGGCAGGTAGAGAATGGAGACGAAAAAGAGGCGCCACGCGCGCGCCGGGGTCGCGCCGGCGAGCAGACCGGTGCCGGCCGCGACATACCCAAGACCCAGCAGCAGGGCTCCAAAGAAGTACCACGCGCCGGTCACGCCGAGCAGCGTCGGGAGAAGGCTGATGGGCAGCAACGCCATGGCGTAGAGCAGCGCCATGCGGCCTGTGTCGCTGCCGTCGTCGTCGGCCACGCTCAGCATGCGCAGGCCGCTCGCGCGATAATCCTCGCGGTACAACCAGGCGAGCGCGAGGAAATGCGGCAGCTGCCAGAGGAACAGAATCCAGAACAGCGCCGCCACGGCCGCGCCGAGGCTTCCGCCGGCGGCCGTCCATCCGCCCACAATCGGGAGCGCGCCGGGCACCGCGCCGATGAGCGTGTTCAGCGACGTCTTCCGTTTCAACGGGGTGTAGAGGAGCACGTAGCTCGCGAACGTGAGGGCCGCGAGCACGGCCGTGAGCAGGTTGACTGTTAGGCCCAGGTACACGATACCGCCGGTCGTGATCGCCGTCGCGAACCAGATCGCGGCCCGGGTCGTGAGGCGACCGGACGGCAGCGGGCGCCGCCGTGTGCGCGCCATGCGGGCGTCGACGTCGCGCTCGCGAATCTGGTTCCAGGCGTTCGTACCGCCCGCCACGAGCGCGGTACCGATCAGCGTGTTGGCGAGCAACAGCAGATCCACCCGGTCACGCGCGCCGAGATAGAATCCCGCCGCGGCGGTGAGGAGCACCAGCTGCGTGATGCGCGGCTTGGTGAGCTCGAGCAGCGACCTGGCTAGAATACTTTCTCCATGATGGCCACCGTTACGAGAATCGCGGCGAGCGGCAACGGGACGATGAAGATCAAGCGCAGCCGCCAGCGTTCGAACTTGAGATGCATGAAGAACAGCGCCACGAGCAACGCTTTCCAGACCGCGAGGAAGAGCAGCAGTAACAGCTTGATGTTGCGCGACAGCGGCAGCTCGAACGCCAAGGCGACCTCGGCGACCGTCAACACGAACAAATACAGCCAAATCAAGACGTAGTTCGGCCGCTTGTGCTCCGCCGTCGTGGGAGAGCTCGTTGCAGTCATGAACCGGGCCTCAGATCAGGTAGACGATCGTGAAGAGGATGATCCACACCAGGTCGACGAAGTGCCAGTACAGGCCGATGACCTCGATCCCGCGATAATCCTGCGGCGAATACTTCTCCGGCAGCACCTTGGTGAAGTACAGATATGTCATGCTGATTACGCCGCAGGTCACGTGGAAACCGTGGAAACCGGTCATCGTGAAGAACGAGGAGCCGTACAGTCCCGCGACGGTCGCGCCGTATTTGATCGGGTCGGCCGCGGCATGCTCGGCGAGCAGCGAGCCTTCACGGAAACCGGCAGGCGTGAAGCCGTGCCCGACGAGCTTGATGTATTCGACGAGCTGAACGCTCACGAACGCCGCGCCACAGATCATCGTCACGAGCAGCCAGAACTTCAGGCCACCATCCCGCAGCAGCTTCCCGGGGACCGGCCGCAGGAAATACTTCTTCCCGTCCTGAATCGCGGCGTACGCCTTCACCATCGAGACGGACGAGCAGATCAGCAGGAAGGTGTTCACCGCCGTGAGCGGCACGTTCAGCACCGCGGCCGGCTTGGCCCACTCTCCCGGCGCGCCAAAGCGCAACACGATGTAGGAACCGATCAGCGCCGTGAAGAACATCACGTCGCTGGCCAGGAAGACCCACATCCCCAGCTTATTGCTGTAAACCCCCGCCCCCGGCTCGGCCGGGAACGGAGGCCGCATCGCGTCCGTCATCGTCGAGGTCTGCACGCTAGTGCCCTCCAGCCGGAAGCGGAGCCGGTACCGGATCGCGGTCGGTGGGCAGCTTCACGTACTGCGGCAGGAAGTCCTTGTCCCCGGCCTCCGGCGCGCTGAACTCATACGGCCCGCGGTACACGTTCGGCGTGCGCTCCCAGTTCCCGTGCGGCGCGGGATTGGGAAGCGACCACTCCATGCCGTTGTCGTCCCAGGGATTCTGCGGCGCCTTTTTCCCGAACTTCAGGCTCCACAGGAAGTTGAAAGCGAACAGGATCTGCGTGGCAAACAGCGCAAATGCGGAATACGAGATGAACACGTTGAGCGGTTGCTGCGGCTTGAGGAAATCGTAGATCGTGGGATCGTAGATGCGCCGCATCTGGCCGCCCATCCCGATGATGTGCATCGGGAAGAACGTCATGTTGTAGAAGATGAACGTCAGCCAGAAGTGCACCTTCCCGATCCCTTCGTTCATCATCCGGCCGAACATCTTGGGATACCAGTAGGTGATCGCCGCGAACAGCGCGAACAGCGACCCCCCGAACAACACGTAGTGGATGTGGGCGACGATGAACTGGGTGTCGTGCAGCGGGATGTCCACCGGCGTGGCGGCCATGAAGATGCCCGACAACCCGCCGATCGTGAACATCGACACGAAGCCGATCGCGTTCAGCATCGGCACGTGGAAGCGCAGATTGCCGCGCCACATCGTACCGAGCCAGTTGAACACCTTGATCGCCGAAGGCACCGCGATGAGCAGCGTGGACACCATGAACGTCGACCCGAGGGTCGGGTTCATGCCGCTCATGAACATGTGGTGGCCCCACACGATCCAGCCCAGGAACGCGATCCCGATGATCGCGAACACCATCGAGTGGTAGCCGAAGATCGGCTTACGGCTGCCGTTGGCGATGATGTCGGACACCATGCCCATCGCCGGCAGGATCAGGATGTAGACCTCCGGGTGGCCGAAGAACCAGAACAAGTGCTGCCACAAGAGCGCCTGGCCGCCCGCCACGGGATCGAAGAAGTGGGTGCCGAGAACGTTGTCGAACAGGAGCATGATCGCCGCGCCCTGAAGCACGGGTAGCGCGAGCACACCGAGGATCGCGGTGATGAAGAGCGCCCAGACGGAGAGCGGCATCCGGAACCACGTCATGCCCGGCGCGCGGTGGTTGATCACGGTCGTGATGTAGTTCAGCGACCCCAACACAGACGAGAGCCCCAGCACGACGATCGACACGCACCAGAGCATCTGCCCGACGGTGACGCCCGAGAGGTCGGGCCGCGCCGCGAGCGGCGCGTAGTTGGTCCAGCCCGAGCGAATCGGCCCATTCGGCACGAAGAAGCTCGCCGTCATGATCAGGCCGGCGAGCAGCGCCAGCCAGAACGAGGCCATGTTGATGCGCGGGAACGCCATGTCGTGCGCGCCGATCTTCAGCGGAATCAGGAAGTTGGCGTACACGCCCACGAGCAGCGGCATGATGGCGAAGAACACCATGAACGTGCCGTGCATCGAAACGAGTTGGACGTAGTACTCGGGGAGGATCACGCGATCGACGGCCATCGTCTCGGGCAACAGCCCGCCGCCCGGCATCGGCTTGCCGGGAAACCCCAGCTGCCAGCGGATTTGCATCGCCAACAGTCCGCCCACCAGCAGGAAGAACAGGCTGACGAACAGGAACTGGATGCCGATGATCTTGTGATCGGTCGAGAAGATGTATTTGCGCCAGAAGCTCATAGGCGCATGGTGGGCATCGCCATGCGCTGCGGGTCCCCCCCGTGCGTGCGCGACGCTCGTCATTCGGTCCCTCCGGCGATTTGTTGGGCGACCCAGGCCTTGTACTCATCGGGCGTGTGCACGAACACCCGCGCCCGCATCTTGTAATGCCCCATCCCGCACAGCTCCGCGCAACCGAGCTCGAACTGGCCGGTCTTCGTCGCCTGGAACCAGACGATGATGTGCATGCCCGGCACCGCGTCCTGTTTGAGACGCCACTCCGGCACGAAGAATGAGTGAATCACGTCCTCGGACGTGAGCTCGACAGCGAACGGCTGATCGACGATGACGTGCAGCTGGTTGCGGACGGTGAAATCATCGCTCGTGCCGAGCTTGTCGTCCGGCCCCGGATACGTCACCTGCCATTCGAATTGTTTGGCATGCACGCCCAGGTGGTATGCGTTCGCCGGGACGCTCTTCTTGTCCTTGATGAGCACCCAGTAATGATTGCTGATCAGGCCGAGCGCCACCATCGTCACGGCGGGGATCGCCGTCCAGATCACCTCCGCGCGCGTCGAGCCGTGCGTATAGAACGCCTTCCGCCCCGGACGCGCGCGGTAGCGGATGACGAAGGTGACCAATCCGACTTCCACTACCACGAACGCGATCCCCGTGATGATGAGAATCGCCAGGAACAGCGCGTCGATCGGACCGGCGAACGTCGATCCTGCGTCGGGAAGCCACCAACGCATGCGGCTCTCCTCGCGCTAGCGCGCGGCGAAGGTGAAGTTGGCCGTCTTAATCTCGGTTCCCGCGATCGTCACGGTCGCCGTCTGCGTGCCGAACTTCTCATGCCAGGCCTCGATTGTGTAGCTCCCGGGCGGGAGGCCCTTGATCGAGAAACTACCGTCCGGTCCCGTCACCGCGTAGAACGGATCGGGGCGCACGCCGACGAAGGC
>DASWCE010000044.1:0-2228 GCA_036390255.1 Gemmatimonadales bacterium
CGCGCGGAACCGCGGGCGCAAGCTCGGGGAGCAGCGCGAGGCTGTCGCGCAACGACGATAGGTCGCGCGGGCGCGCGTTGCGCAGCGCGATGCGGCCGGTGATGCGCTCGACGTCGGCGAAGCGGCGCAGCAGCTTGTGAATTCCTGAGTGGGCGTCGGCGAGCGCCGCGATCGCTTCGTGACGTGCCCCCAGCGCCTCATGGTCGCGCAAGGGGTGGTGCAGCCAATGGCGAAGGAGGCGGCTCCCCATGCCGGTCGCGCATTCGTCGAGCACCGAGAAGAGCGTCGGCGCGGGCTCTCCGCGCAGGGTCTCGGTGAGCTCCAGATTGCGCCTTGTCGCCGCGTCCATGCGGACGTATTCGCTCGCGCGCTCCGGAATTACGGCCGCGACGTGCGCGAGCGCCTGCCCCTGAGTCTTGCGCGCGTATTCGAGGAGGGCGCCGCAGGCCGCGATCGCAGGCTCCAGGTCCTCGCAACCGTAGCCCGCGAGGCTCGCTGCGCCCAGTTGCTTGAGGAGGATTTTCCGGCCGGAGTCGAAATCGAAATGCCATTCTGGGAGCTTGGTCACCGCGAAGCCGGTCAGTGCGGCGTTTTCGGCCGCCCCCTCGGCCGCGAGAATTTCCGCTGGACCGACGCGACGCAGCTCATTCTCGAGAAGGTGCGGCGCGATCTCGGTGACGCGCAGATCGCCGCTCGCGAGATTGAGCCACGCGAGCCCCACGGCGCCCTTGGTATGGGCGAGCGCGAGCAGAGTGTTGTCTGATTTCTCTTCGAGCAGCGCCGAATCGGTGAGCGTACCCGGCGTGACGATGCGCGTGACCTGCCGGTCCACCGGCCCCTTGGAGGTCGCCGGGTCGCCGATCTGCTCGCAGATCGCCACCGACTCGCCCATGCGCACCAGCTTCGCGAGGTATTGGTCCACCGCGTGATATGGCACGCCCGCCATTTTGATCGGCGCGCCCGCCGACGCCCCGCGCGTGGTGAGCGTGATGTCGAGCAGCCGCGAGGCGCGCTCCGCGTCGTCGTAGAACAGCTCGTAGAAATCCCCCATCCGGTAGAACAGCAGGATGTCGGGGTGCTGCGCCTTCAGGCGCAGGTACTGCTGCATCATGGCCGTGGTACCCGGGAGATCCGGCGAGGGCGTTTGATTTCCGGTGTTGCTGCTTGGGGTTACGATATTTCGGCGTTCCATCTGGATCATCAGGCCCTGTGGCGCGCAGACATGTTGCAGTAGGCGCTAGGGTCTTGCAAGTCAACTCAGGCAGAATGGGGCCTATGGCAAAGACGCACAAAGGGACAAGCGCGCAACGGACATGCGACGAGCTCACGGTATCGCACCGAGAGCGGCTCATCGGGGAGGTTCGGGCGGACCCGACGCTCGCCGCAGACTACCTCAATGCAGCTGCGGAAGACGGCGACGCTCGGGTCTATCTTGCGGCGCTCAGAACCGTTGCGGAAGCGAAACGCATGGCATAGGTCGCCAGGGCCGCCGGCGGCGCGTTTCGCCTGGCCCTTGGCAAACCCAGGGATCGGTCATGACGAGAATCAGCAACTGCGTGACGGATCGCTTTTTGCCGGCGCGCACGTTGCAGGCGGGGATACGGAGGCGGGAGGAAGCGAGGTTGGGGTTGCCAGCGCTCAAGCGGCTCGATCAGTTCCGGGCCGTTCAAGTCTGTGTTGTTGACGGGCAGCCGGCACTTGGAGAATCTATTAACATATAAATTGCCTGCATGTTTGCCTCAGTCCTGAACGTCAAGTCACGGAGGGCGCCTTGCTTCGCATCGGATTGATGCTGCCAGACGGCTTTGCCACGCTGAGCCTCGCACCCCTTACCGCGTTTGAAGCGGTCAACACCGTGCTGGAAAAGCCGTTTTACGAGGTTCACGTAGTCTCTGTACGGGGGGGCCGCGTCCCAAGTTCATTCGGCATGAAAGTGGACACCGAATGTGCCACCGATGCGACGTTCGACACGCTATTGGTTGGGTCAGCGCCCGACGTTCGACCTTCGCCACCGGAACTTATCTCTTTCCTGCGGGGCGTGCTCCCGAAAACGCGGAGAATTGCTTCGATCTGCATCGGAGCTTTTATCCTGGGCGAGGCGGGCTTGCTCGACGGCCGCCGCGCGACAACTCACTGGCTCTACGCCAAAGAGCTTCAACGCCGCTATCCGAAGGTTTCGGTGGAAGCGGATCGGATATTTATCGCTGATGGCCAGATCTGGACTTCAG
>DASWCE010000045.1:0-26041 GCA_036390255.1 Gemmatimonadales bacterium
CGCTGGCGCAGAAGCCCGCTGCGGGCAACCGCTGGATGGAGCAACAGACGTCAAGCGACCCGTTCGGCTCGAATCCGCCGACGAAGCTCAAACCCATCGGCACGGCCCTCCAGTGGGCGACAAATATCGGCCATCCGGGCCCAGCGAATCCGGCCGAGAGCGAGGTGTTCGACACGTTCGTGCTGCCGACGATGTTCGCCAACGCCGCCACAGGTCGGATGACGCCCGAACAGGCGCTGGACGACGCACATCAGCGCGTAAAGGCAATCTTCGAGAAGTGGCGGGCGAAGGGACTCGTCGCCGGCGGGACGGGGGACAAGTAGGCGAAACAATACCGTACTTGACGGACTCGCGTTGCACCGGGAAACTCGGACATCCTACTCTCGAGGGGGTCTATGACCGCGCCTCAGCTGTCCTTCAAGGAGCTTCGTCGCGTCGTCATCGCCGCAGCAGTCGGGAACGTCATCGAGTGGTACGATTTCTACATCTTCGGCAGTCTTGCGGCCCTCCTCGCCCCCAAATTCTTCGCACAGAGCGCCTCGGGCTCGGACCTCATCAAGTACGTCGGGACGTTCACGGCCGGGTTCCTCATTCGCCCGGTCGGGGCATTTCTGTTTGGACGCATCGGAGACTTGATCGGCCGAAAGTACACCTTCTTGATCACGCTGAGCGGCATGGGCCTCGCCACGGCACTTATTGGGCTCGTGCCGACCTATGCGCAGATCGGCGCGACGGCCGGCGTCATCCTGCTGGGCCTGCGACTCATTCAGGGCCTATGTCTCGGCGGAGAATACGGCGGCGCCATCACGTATGTCGCCGAGTACGCGCCCGATGAAAAGCGCGGGTACTACACCGGTTGGCTCCAGACCTCGCCCACACTGGGCATCGTGGTGTCCCTAGTCGTCATCATCGCGACGCGCGAGATCGTCGGGCCCACGGCATGGCCCGCATGGGGGTGGCGGATCCCGTTCCTCCTCTCTCTGCTCATGATCGCGATCGCGATCTATATCCGGCTGCAGCTGCAGGAGACGCCGATCTTCCAAGCGATCAAGGCGAAGGGGCAGACGGCCAAGAATCCCTGGAAAGAGGCGTTCCTCAGCCAGAACATCAAATACGTCCTCATTGCGAGCGCGGTCGTGATCGGCGAGGGGGTCGTGTGGTACAGCGGCCAGTTCTGGGCGCTCTACTTCCTGCAGCAGGTCCGCAAACCAGATACCCTGTCACCGGCGATCATCGCCGGCGTGGCGCTCCTCATCGCCACGCCGTCGCTGATCTTCTTCGGGTGGTTGTCTGACCGAATCGGGCGGAAGCCGATCATCCTCGCCGGATTCGCGCTCGCCGCGCTGACCTACTACCCGCTCTACACGGCGCTCGGGCACACCGCCGACCCGGCGAACACGAACTGGGTGCTGTCCATCCTGATCGTGGCCGTCATGGTGTCCTACGTCGGGATGGTGTACGGGCCGATTGGCGCGTTCCTCGCCGAGTATTTCCCGGCACGCATCCGGTATACGTCGGTCTCGGTGCCCTATCACATCGGTAACGGGTGGGGTGGCGGCCTGGTCCCAGTCATCACGACCGCAGCGTACCTGAAAGCGGGGATCGGCGCGGCATTGATCTATCCGATCGCCGTGCCCTCGATCGCGTTCATTGTCAGTCTGTTCCTGATGCCCGAGACGCGGAAGATGAGGATCTGGGATGCGCAGCCGGCAGGAGCACCGGGGCGATAGACGCCACTCACCCCTCAGGGTCTTCCTCGACGTCGTTAAGACTCGGAAGGAGGGGGATCAGGTAACGGGACCGAGCGCACCGGAGTGGGCGCCGACTGTTGCGGGACGGGCGCGAGACTGAACGCCGCCAGCCCCGCCACGGCCATCACCGCACCAGCGAGCAGGAAAGAAGCGATCGCGCTCACGTCGTACACGGTACCGATCAACGGCGGGCCGGCCGTGCGGCCGAGCGCTCCGATCGCCTGCGCCGCACCCAGCACCGTGCCCTGCTCGTTCGGATCGGCGTACACGGATACGAGTCCGGTCGCCGCGGGCGCGAAGACGCTGTTGGAAACAGCCAGTATGAACGTCCACCCGTACAGCAGCGCCGAGCTAGGAAGGAACGGTACCACGGCGATCGCCACCGCCATGCCGAACGTGCCCGCGATGACCAGCGTTCGCTCGCCCAGGCGTCGCACGATCTTTCCAAAGAAGTACCCCTGCACCGACGCGGCGGTGACGCCAATCATCGTGAACAAGATGGCCAACTCGCGCTCTCTCCAGCCGAGGACCAAGGCCGCGTGCAGCGGCAGCGCGACGGTGTACCCTGCGAACGCGAGCGGCACGAGCGCCCAGACGATCATGAGCGGCCGCAGCCGGGGGCGGGAGATCGCCTCACCGATGTGCGCCAGATCGAACAGCCGCCGCTTGACCCGAAGCTCGGGTTTCAGCGACTCCGGAAGGATGAAGTAGGCCGAAACAAAATTCGCCAGTGACAACGCGACCGCCACCAGTCCGGGAGCCGCCGTGCCAAAGTGCGCGGCGAAGCCGCCGATCGCCGGCCCGATGCTGAAGCCGATGCCGAACGCGGCCCCCACCACCCCCATGCCGCGAGAACGCTCGGCGGGAGTCGTGATGTCGGCCATGTATGCCTGCGCGGCCGAAATGTTGCCACCGGCGAACCCGGAAACGACGCGAGACAGAAACAGCACCCAGTATGAGCCCGCGAACGCGAACAGCGTGTAGCCCACGGCGTTCACGAGCATCGTCGTCAGCAACACGGGCCGGCGGCCGATCCGATCGGACAGTTTCCCCAGCAGCGCCGTCGCCACGAATTGCATCAGCGAAAAGACGCCGATGACGCCGCCGTACCCCAGTCCGGCGGCACCGAAGCGCTGCGCATAGAACGGCAGGATCGGCAAGACGATGCCGAAGCCGATCAGGTCGATCAAAACGGTAAAAAAGATGACTGCGAAGCGCCGCACTCAGCGTCCTCCTGTGGCACGCTCGATCTGCTCGAGCAGTTGTCGCGCCGCCGCGTTGCCAGGATCGAAATCGAGCCCCAGCCGGAGCTCCAGCGTCGCCGCGCGCGCGTCCCCCGCCAGCAGGTAGCCTTGCGCCAGGGCGAAATGTGCCGGCGCGAGGCCCGGATCGAGTGCCGCAGCCCTCGCGAGCGGCTCCATCGCCTCGCGGCTAGCCCCGCGCGCGAGCGAGACGACCCCGATGTTGAAGTACGCCAGCGGCTCGCTGGGATCGACGGCAAGGGCCCGGCGGAACTCCGCGACTCCGCCTACCGTATCGCCGAGCGCCTCGAGGGCAATCCCCCAGTTCACATGCGCCAGCGGCTGCGCCGGGTCGGCCGCCAGACTCCGTCGGTAGCTTTCGATCGCGTTGGCGAAATCGCCGGCGTCGGCGAACGCAAGTCCAAGATTCAGCAGCACGCGTGCCTCGTTGGGTCTGATCTCGAGCGCCTTTCGATAGGTCGCGATCGCTCGCGCGGGATCGCCTCGCTGGCGGTAGCGGTCGGCGGCAAAGCCGAGCGCAAGGGTCCAGCGTTTGCGGATCGGGTCGTCGAGTGAGTCAAGCTGCTCGAGCGCACCCGCGAGAAAAGGGCGGACTCTCGCATCGTCTCCCCGGGCGAGATGCAGGCTCGCCAGAGCCAGCGCGCGCTCATCCAGGTCACCGCTCTGCGCCAGGCGTTCGAGCCGCTGCACCACGTCCTTGGAGAGCGAGGGCGTATCCGGCGCGAGACTGTCCTCGAAGAATTCGGTCAGCGCGAACGCGCGTGGCGCCGGGGGCTTTAGGGTGCCGTACCACTCGCGCACCTGCGCCTCCAGCCGCTCCGGCGTTCCGGCTTCATGACACTGGCGGCAGGCGCTCTTCACGCCTTCAGCCTCGTCGGCCGCGGGGCGCGGAATCGGAATCGTGTGATCGGAGCGCGCGTACCGGATCGCATGGCCGACCTCCGGCTCCTGCAGGTACGGCATGTGACACGCGACGCAGTGACCACCGGCCGAGCCAGCACGGTGATGCGTGTGCGCGTCCGGATGCTCCGCCTTGCTCGCATGACAAGAGGTGCACTGCGCGTCGCTGAAGCGATCCGGCAACGGCATGCCGTTCACATCGCGAGAGCCTTGCGAATGCGGATCGTGGCAGTCCACGCACTTCATTGAACCGTTGCGATAGCAGTCGCTGTACGCTTGCGTCTCCTGATAGGCGAAGGTGCGTACGCGGCCATCAGGCAAGAGGGGGTGTTCACCGAGCTGCGGCAGGCCGAGCGAGTAGTACTCGGTCAAGGACTGGCCGGGCAGGTAACCGGACTCGAGCACGTCCTTGAGTGCGTGGCACCGAAAGCAGACCTCGAGCGAGGCATCCTTGTCGAGCGTCGCGAGCGACCGCATGCCGATGTCGGCGGAGCGACCGATCTCCCTCGAGCGCGCAAGCTCCACATGCCGCCGTCCGGGGCCGTGGCACGACTCGCAGTTTATGCTCAACGCGGTGAATCGCGTTTCGTAGCGTCGCTGAGCCGTGTCGAAGCGCACCACGATCTGGCTGCCGTGGCACGCCTGGCAATTCGCGTAACGCACCACGTCGCCGAGCACGCGCACGGGCGGCCAGTCGCCACATTCGGCGAGGCGGACGCCGCGGGTGATCGGGACCCAGCCGCGCTTGCTGCGCGAGTTGGTATTGCAGAACCACACGCCCCCCCCTTCGCGCCGTACGAACTCGAACGGCAGGAACCGGACCGTGCCATCGGCAAAGCGCGACACGAAGCCTTGCGTGCCGCCGCCCACCATGTGACCGCCACCGACGACCCCGTCGATGCGGAGCACGACGGGTGCGCGTGCGTCACGAGCGACGATGAATCTGTAATCGCCACCCGCTGCGACCGGTGTGACCATCGCGTCTGCAAACCGGATCGGCGCGCCGTTGAACGGGGCGATGACCACACCAGGTCCGGGCCTGCCGCCCGCACGACCGTGGGTCGAGCCGCGCCAGGCGGCATACTGCGCGGCGTGACACGAGCCGCAGGATTCGGCACCGACAAAGTCGGCGAAGCGGGGCTCGGCTCCCCGAGACACCGGCCGAGGCGGCGGGAACGACACGCGTCCTTCGCCCTTGCAACCGAGGAGGAGCACCAACGCGAACCACCTCATCGTGAGCCTTCGCAACGGCAGAGCTCGCGGATATGGCGGACCAGGCCGCGGATCTCGGCGCTGCTGAGTGTGGCGCCGAAGCCGGGCATCCTGTTGGAGCGGCCCAGGACGTAGCCACCGGACGCGATCGCGTCGAACAGCATGTCATCCGAACGCTCGGACATCGTCGTTGCGTCCGCGTGGACCGCGGGCTGGACTGGGAGGAACTTTGCGTTGGGACCGTCACCCCGTCCGGTCGCACCGTGGCAGCCGACGCAGTACGTGAGATAAAGAGTGCGCGCGTCACGGGCGGCGAGCGTGGCCGCTCGCGTCGGCGCGACCGTTGTACTCCCGCCGGGGCTCCCGCGGCGAGCGACGAGATAACTCGCAACGAGCTCAAACGTTGCGGGCGACATCGGAGTCTTCGGCATCGCGCTTCCCGGCCGCGTCCGTTGCGGGTCGCGAATCATCGCGTACACAAATGCGGCGCTGGCACCGGATGACGAGACGCCGAGGTCGGGCCCGAGCCGGCCCCCTTCTCCATCGAGCTGGTGACAACCGAGACAGGGCAGCCGCTCGCGCAACAAGGTTCGCGCCTTTTGGGCAGCGAAGGGAGACAGTTGGCTGCGACCGATGCGCGCAGGCCCGCACACCAGCACTAGGGCGCCCATCACCATGTACAGGCATGATCGCGACATTCGGGCTAGAATCTACGCTGCCCATTAGAGGAGCGCCGTTATGTCCACTTGGCACCGTCTCGGTGACGCGTCTGAATTACGCGCGCGCGTCCCCTGTTCCGTGAATGTCGAGCGTCACCGGATCGCGGTGTTTCTATACAATGGGCGGCTCACCGCGATCTCCGACATCTGCAATCACAAGGGCGGTCCGCTTTCGGAAGGACGCCTGCGCGACGAATTCGTGACCTGCCCGTGGCACGGCTGGGAATACAGCGTCGTGACGGGAAAAGGGCCGGCGGGATATGACGAAGAGCAAGTCCCGGTCTATGCCCTGGAAGAGCGTCCGGACGGAGTCTATGTCCAAATTCCGCCCATCGCGCCGCGCAAACTCCTGAAGCACAAACCCAGCCATCTCCTCGCGGAGCATCCCAAAGAGCCGGGGTCACCGTGTCGCGTCCTGGCGATCTCGACGACCGCGATGGACGAGGGAAACCCGCGCTTCTCGACCTCAGATGCTCTGCTCGACCACGCGATCGGCCGGGCGCGGGAATTGGGCGCGGACACGCAGCTCATCAGGCTGCGGTCACTCGATTTCAAGCACTGTGAGGGCAACTACTCCAAGGCGTCCCATGCGTGTACCTGGCCGTGCGCGATCACGGAACGGGACCCGGCCGACCAGTTGACCGCGGTCTACGAAGGACTGGTCCACTGGTGCGACGTCGTCGTGCTGGCGACGCCGATCCGCTGGGGCAACGCCTCGTCGCTCTACTACAAGATGGCCGAGCGGCTCAATTGCGTGCAGAACCAGATCACGATTCACAATCGCGTGCTGATCCGCAACAAGGTCGGTGCGTTCATCATCACTGGTGGTCAGGACAACATCCAGGCGGTCGCCGGCAGCATGTTGACGTTCTGGTCGGAGCTGGGCTTCGTGTTCCCTCCCTTTCCGTTCATCGCGCACTCGCGCGGCTGGGACGCCGAGGACATGCAGAACAACGTGCGGCAGGTGAAGGCGAGCGATGTGCTGCGCGAGGCATCGCGTGAGCTGGTCGAGCGTGCGGTCGATTTCTGGACAATCCTCGACAGGTCCCGCGCGGTACTCGAGAAGCCGATGGAGCGTGCGGGGCGGAAGGCCAATCCGCTCGGCGTGGACGAAGTGGTCGTCTAGGTTCTTACGCTGGTATCGACGCGCGCACCGGTTGTTTCACGTCGAGGATCATGCGACCCGCGGTCGCGCCGAGAATCAAGACGCCACCCGCGATTGTCGTCGGTCCCGGCGTCTCCCCGTGGACCAGCCAGGCCCAGATCGGATTCAGCACCGGCTCGATAAGAAGGAAGAGCCCTACTTCGAGCGCCCGAACTCTGGGCACGGCCCGCGCCAGAAACAGATACGGGATGCCGAGCTGACAGACACCGAGGAATACCACCACGGCCCAATCCGTCGGCCGTCCCGCCGTGAGGGGTTGCGCCATCACGAACGAGAAGGTCGCTGCCACGACATTCCCCGAGACGGCCGCAGCCGCCACTGACAGACCGCGTCCCGCGAGCCAGCGATACCCCATGACGGTGAACGCCCACGTCACCGCACAGATCGCGGCGAGCGCGTTCCCGAGCGCCGGATTCGGCGCGGTTGCCGACGGCCGATCGATGCCGAAGAGAAACAACACCATCCCGGCACCCATGACCGCCATCTGCGCGATGTCACGGCGGGTCGCGTGCTCACCCAATAGCCATGGCGCGAGCAGCAGGATGAACAGCGGGCTGGTGGATTGCAGGAAGATCGCGCTCGCCGCGGTGGTATGCTTGTTCGCCTGCACGTAGAGCAGCGTGGTTGCGGCATAGGCGAAGCCGACGACGACGGTGCGCCAGCTCCAGCCGCGTCGCGCCTCGGGAAGCGACATGAGAATCGTGAGCATCGCGATGGTCGCGCGAGCTGCGGCGAGCTGCCAGGCTCCGAAGCCGCACCACTTAATGGCGGCGCCGCCCGTCGAGAACAGCACGGCCGCCGCAATGATCTTGGATCTAGGGCTCATGGTGGCGGGGAATATATTAGGCGCTGTGGAAGTGCAGATATTCGGCATCCGCAAGAGCGCCGACACACGCGCGGCGCTGCGCTTCTTCGCGGAGCGGCGCATCAAGGCGCACTTCGTCGACTTGAACGAGCGGGCCGCATCGGTGGGAGAGCTGCGGCGGTTCGCCCAGAAGTTTGGCATCGCAGCCCTTATCGACCGCGAGTCGCGTCGCTTCGCGGAGCTAGGCCTCAAAGCGGCGATCCTCAGCGAGGAGCGCTGGCTCGAGAAGCTCAGCCTCGAGCCGTTGCTGCTGCGCATGCCGCTCGTCCGCCACCAGCAGCAGCTCACCATCGGCGGGGGCGCCGCGCAGGAGACCTGGAACGCGTGGTACGCCGCCGCGAAGTCCTGACCCTGGTCCTGTGCGCCGCCTGTGCCAGCGGTAGCGGAAGGGAGGCTCGCGTGAACGTGGATGACCTGTTCACGGCGTACAGCGGATCAGCCGTGCCGGGCGCGAGCGTGGTGGTCATTCGCGACGGCCAGGTGATCGTGCGACGCGCGTATGGAATGGCCGACCTCGAGCACCGCATCCCTGCGAGACCCGAGACCGATTATCGTCTCGCCTCGGTGTCGAAGCAGTTCACCGCCATGGCCGTGATGCTGCTGGGGAAAGACGGGAAGGTGCGCTATGACCAGCCCATTCGAGACGTTTTCCCCGAGCTACCGCCTGCCACAGCCGCAGTCACGGTGCGCCACCTGCTCAATCACACCTCCGGGCTGCTCGACTACGAAGATCTGATTCCGGAAACCCGCACGACGCAGCTGAACGACGACGACGTGCTGGCACTCCTCGCGTCCAAGGACTCTGTCTACTTCCCGGCGGGCAACCAGTATCGCTACAGCAACTCCGGCTACGTACTGCTCGGACTGATCGTGGCGCGCGTGTCGGGCATGTCACTGCCCGCGTTCTTGCGCGTGCGGATTTTCGAGCCACTCGGCATGCGCGCCACGGTCATGCACGTCGAGGGATCCGACACGATCCCGCACCGCGCGTACGGTTACTCACTGCGCGGCGGCACGTTCGAGCAGACCGATCAAAGCATCACGAGTGCGACGCTAGGCGATGGCGGCATCTACACGAACGTCGACGACATGGTACGGTGGGATCAGGCGCTAGATGACACGACGCTCGTCGATGCCGCGACGCTGGACAAAGCCACCACGCCGCCTCAGCTGCCCGCTGCCGCCGAGACGCAGTATGGATTTGGGTGGTTCGTGGATAGTTACCGTGGCGAGCGGCGCTGGCGCCACACGGGCGAGACGAGCGGATTCCGCAACGCCATCCAGCGCTTTCCACGCCGCCGGCTCACGATCGTGGTCTTGACCAATCGCTCCAGCGGGGAACCCGCGGCGATCGCCGAGCGCATCGCCGACCGGCTGCTGTTTCGCTAGCGCTCGATCCGGTAGCCGAAGGTCCGCACCGTGACGATGTGGCGCGGGTGCGCGGGGTCGTGCTCAAGCTTGCGCCGCAGCATCGCGACGTGCGTGTCCACCGTGCGGCTCATGACGTCCTCGGCATAGCCCCAGACTTCCCGCAACAGCTCGAGCCGGCTGGCGACGCGCCCGCCGCGTTTGAGGAGCGCGATGAGCAACGCGTACTCCTTCGGCCGAAGGTCCGCCGTCTTCCCCGCGCGCCGTACCTGATGGCGCGCGAAATCGACCGTCACGTCGCCGAAGCCGTCGAGCGCCGGGTCCGCGGAGCCCGGGGGGGGGCTCCCGTCCCGTCTGATCCACTCGAGAAAATCGGCCGCGCGCTTCACCGTCGCGATGATGCGCTCATCGTCGAACGGCTTGAGGAGATAATCGAACGCCTGAATCTCGAATGCCCGAACCGCATGCTCGTCGAACGCGGTGACGAAGATGATCGCGGGCGGACGCTCGTGGCTCGCGGCGGCGGCCACCGCGAAGCCGTCGAGGTCCGGCATCTGGATATCCAGGAACACCAGGTCGGGCGCGCCGCGGCGCAGCAGCTCGACGGCGTCACGTCCATTGGCGCATTCGTCGATGCGCGTGACGCTGCCAATCTGCTGCAGCACGCCGCGGAGCCGGCGCCGCGCCGGCGCTTCGTCGTCAACGATAATCGCGCGCATGATCGGAGTACGGAATCTCGATCGTCGCCAACGCGCCCCCCCCCTCGGAATCAGGCGCGTTCGTCAGCTCGAAACGGTGACTGGGGCCGTACAGCTCCAAGAGCCGAGCGCGCGTGTTGGCGATTCCCAACCCGCCGCCGTTGCCGCGCTTGGGCTCGGCGTGCACGCCCGGGCCGTTGTCGCGGACCGAGAGATGCAGGCGATCGCCTTCACGCGTCGCGGCGATCTCGATTTCCGAGACGCTGGTCTCAGGCGCCACGCCATGACGGATCGCGTTCTCGACCAGCGGCTGCAGCAACAGCGTCGGGACGATCGCGGATGCGGCGCGTGGATCGACGCGGAACGTCACGCGCAGCCGGTCGCCGAAGCGCGCTTCCTGAATCGCGACGTAGTGATCGAGCAGCTCGAGCTCTTGCTCGAGTGTGACGAGGGGCCCGCGGTCCCGGTTGAACGACTGCCGCAGCAGCTCCGAGAGCCGGGTGATCATCCGGTTCGCCTGCTTCGGGTCCTCGAGCACGAAAGCCGAAATCGTGTGGAGCGTATTGAAGAGGAAGTGAGGCTGCAGTTGTCCGACGAGGGCATCGAGGCGCGCTTGCACGAGCTGCATCTCGAGGCGCGCCGCCCTCCAGGCGTGGTACAACCCGGCGACCATCGCGTAGACGAGCAGGTTGAACGTCCACCACAACCCAATCCCGTCCCACACACCCGTGAGGAAGGTGTGGGGTGTCCGCCACAGGCCGAGCGCCCATTTCAGCCCGCCCTCGAAGCCCGCGCAAGCAACCGCGGTGAGCAGCGCCATCGGAATGTGGGCGGCAATGACGAGCGTGGGACGGCGAATGCGTACCGCCCAAGCGGCAAAGGCGCACACCGGCGCCGTAAACAGCGCCCAGGTCCACCATCCAGAGAATTGCCACGCGAAGATCCAGCCCCAGGGACGCGGCTCAGCGCCCGGGGAGGCCTGGAAATGCATCTGGATCGAGAAGAGCAACGCCACCGCGGACCAGGCGCCCCAAACGATCAAAACACGCTTCATGAGCCCCATTGTAGCATGATACGGAACCGCGGGCAGACGCGCGGTGGGGACCTGCTGAGCGCGATCGTCAGAATCGTGTGAACCCTCTTCGCCCGCCCGCGCGGCACGTCCACATTGTGGCCGGGAGGTTACCCATGCGCTACGCGCTCCTCGCTCTCACGCTGCTCGCTATTTCGGCCGACAGAACATCCGATCGCGAGGCACTGCTCGCAGCTGACCGGTCGCTTTCCGACAAGACGGCGGCAGCGGGTTTGATGCAGGGCTTTCTGCCGGCACTGACGGATGACGCGATCTATCTGTATCCCGGCGCCCCGCTGCTGCGCGGCGGCGGTCAGATTCGATCGTTTCTCGCGAGCAGTGATTCTCTCATGAGGCCCGAGTGGTCGCCCGCATTCGCCGATGTGTCGGCGGATGGGCGTCTCGGCTACTCCTACGGCTGGACAAGGGCCGGCGGAACGCGCGGCAAGTATCTCGCGTGCTGGCGGAAAGCCAGCGGGACGTGGCGGATCACGGCGTACGCGATGACGCGGCCCATCGCGGTGCCCGATTCAGTCACACCACGGCCTCCCGCTGCTACACTCAGCGACCAGGTGCGCGGGCGCGCGAATCCCGATGACCTGATGTATGCCGACTCGGCCTTCGCCGCGCTGTCGGTGACGAGCGGGGCGAAGCTGGCGTTTCTCACGTACGCGGCGGACAACGCGATCTCGTTCGGGGGTGGGGTACAGATGACCGAAGGACGGGAGGCAATCGGCGCCGCGTTCGACGGCTTTCCGGCGGGCGCGGTACTCGAATGGCGCCCGGTCGCTGCCCACATCGCGCCGTCAGGAGACCTCGGCTGCACGGTAGGCGAGGCGAGAATCGCGAGCCTGAACCACTACAGCAAGTACCTCACCATCTGGCGACGGCAGCCTGACCGCACCTGGAAATTCGTGGCCGACGGAGGAAACGCCCGGCCGGCGCCTTAGGGCTTGAGCGTGACGACGATCCCAGGACCGAGGCTCGGTCCAAACCGCGCGCCCACTTCCGTCATGCTGAGGAACTTGAGCGTCGAGATGCGATCAGCGGGGATCGTTCTGAGGAAATCAACGTCACCCTTGTCCCGGTCGTCCATGTAGACGTGGACTTGCGCCATCTGCGGATCCATACCCCCACTGTAGGCATTACCGGGCAGCTGTACCATCTCGCGCGTGCGGAGCCACCTGGGCCGCAGCAACTGGACGACGTCGAACGCGTTCCCCACGTTCGGACGGGCGCGGTCGATCTCGTCCTCCGTGATCAACGTGCTGCTGCTCTTTGGCTTTGCCTGCGCCGCGGCGGCTGATGCCACGAGGGCCAGCGTACACAACGGCAACAGTGCTCGAACAATCGTCGACATGAATCCTCCTGACCCGCGTTAGCGGTATCCTGCCGCCTGCAGAGAAAATAACTCCGCGTAGAGGCCGCCGCGCGCCACCAGCTCGTCGTGCGTACCATCGTCGACGAGCTCGCCGCCCTTTAAGACCAGGATCCGGTCGGCCATCCGCACCGTCGAAAAGCGGTGCGAGATCAAGACGGCCATCCGCCCCTTCGTCAGCTCGGCGAACCGGAGAAACACTTCGTACTCGGCGCGCGCGTCGAGCGCGGCCGTCGGTTCGTCGAGAATGAGTACCTGCGCCTCGCGCATGTACGCGCGCGCCAGGGCCACTTTCTGCCACTCACCGCCGGAAAGCTCGACGCCAGTGTCGAACCGTTTGCCCAGCATTTGGTCGTAGCCCTGCGGTACGCGCTGCACCACGGAGTCGGCCAGGCTGCGCTTCGCCGCCTCGCGAATGCGCGCCTCGTCGCTCAATGCATCGACCTGACTGACCCCGATGTTCTCGCGCAGAATGAAATCGTAGCGAACAAAGTCCTGGAAGATGATGCCGATGTTCTGGCGGAGGCTGTCCAGGTCGTAGTCTCGCAGGTCCATACCATCGAGAAGGATTTGACCCTCGTCCGGGTCGTACAAGCGAGCCAGCAGCTTCACCAGCGTCGTCTTTCCCGCCCCGTTTTCGCCCACCAACGCGACCCGCTCATGCGGCTGGAACGAGAACGTCAGATGACGTACTGCCCAGCGCTGCGAGCCGGAATAGCGGAAGCCGACGTTGTCGAAGCGGAATCCGGTTTGCAGCGGTCGCGGCACCGGCTTCGCTCCGTTCCGTGAAACCACCGTCGGCTGCACATCGAAGAATGTGAACAAGTCGCTGAGGTAGAGGCTCTGCTCGTAGATGGACGAGAGCGCGATGAGGACGCTCTGGATCAGACCGCGGCTCTGGCGAAACGAGCCCGCGAGAAACGTCAGCGTGCCGATGGTGAAGTCGCCCATCACGGTGCGATAGATGATCACGGCATAGGCGCCGTAGTAGCCCAGTGTCCCCAGCGTGACGAGGAGCGTCGAGACGGTGTTCCGCCGGATCGCAAGCTTCTTGTTCTCCTGATAGAACCTCTCCGACAGGTCCGCGTACCGCCCGACCAAAAAATCCGACAGGCCGAACAGCTTCACCTCTTTGGCCGACTCGTCGGAAGCGCCCATGTACCGCAGGTAGTCGAGGAGCCGGCGCTCGGGCGTCCATTTGAACAGGAGCGAGTAGCCGAGCGAGGCGAAGTGCGCTTCGCCGAGGAAGGCCGGCAGCACGGCGACCGTGAGGAGCAGCAACAGCCACGGCAGCTGAACGAGCAGCACGCCCGCGAGCGAGATCAGCGTGATAAGATCCTGCGCCGTCCCCAGGAGCAGCGTGAATAGACCGATTCGTCCGACCGTCTGCCGGCGCGCGCGCTCCAGATGATCGTAGATCTCGGCGTCTTCGAACTGGGCGAGATCGAGTGTGGCGGCGTGTCGCATGAGACGCACACTGAGACGGTTCGCGAACAGATCGCCGAGCAGACTCTCGAGCAGCGAGGAGAGCCGCGCCAGCCCCTCGCCTACGACGGCGATGCCCAGCTCCAAGCCGACCAGTACCGCGAGATGCCACCAGTCGGGCAGGCCGCCCGCACGGACGGTCGCCACGCCCGCGATGACGGCGTCGATGATGAGCTTGCCGATCCAGAGAACCGCGACCGGGATGAATGACCGAATGACCCTGAGCAGCAGGATGGAGACGGTGTAGCCGCGGTGCGTTTGAAACACGAGCCGCACCAGCGGGGGGACGTGCTTCAGCGCAGCGAGGCGCTCACCCCAGGTGGGTGGCGCATCGGGGCTGGCGCCCTGAGCGGCGCGGGCAGCGCGATATAGTCGCCGTTTGCCCATGGGCATTAACTTGGCTTGGGGAGAGACGTCAGACCAGACACATGCTATCCATAGTTGCCGCCCTCTGTGTGCTGACCGCGCAGGCTCCCGGTCTCGCGCCCGGCCCCCGCCTGACGCCGCGCGATTCGGCTTTCCATGCTCTGAATCGGCTGGCGTATGGTCCTCGCCCAGGCGAAGCGGACAGCGTCGCCAAAGTCGGCGTAATGCGCTGGATCGAGCAGCAGCTCGATGCGGATCACATTCCCGATTCCCGTCTTGCGGCGCGCGAGAAGGAATTCAAGATCCTCGATTACGATCGCGCCGATCTCGCCAGTCGGTACCGCGACGCCATTCGCGAGCGCCAGCGCCTGCAGCGCGAAGCCGCCGCGACCGGCGACTCGACGCTCAAGCGCGAGGCGCGCCCCATGCAGGAGTTCCGCGAGCTGGGCGGGGAGCTGCAGCAGCTCGCGATCGTCCGGGCAGCACTCTCCGAGCGGCAGCTACGCGAGGTGATGGTCGATTTCTGGACGAACCACTTCAATGTCTTCGTCGGCAAGGGCCAGGATCGGTTCCTCCTGCCTTCCTATATAGAAGAAACGATCCGCCCGCGAGCGCTGGGGCGCTTCGAGGATCTGCTCATCGCGACGGCACGCAGCCCCGCGATGCTGTTCTATCTCGACAATGCGCAAAGCGTCGCGCCAGGGTCCTCACCCCCGTTCCCCCTCTCCGCATTGCGGAGAGGGGGTCAGGGGGAGAGGTCACGCCGGTTTGGCAGGAACGAAATGCCGGAAGATCGACGGCGCCGACAACCGACGGGCATCAATGAGAATTACGCGCGCGAGCTGATGGAGCTGCACACGCTCGGTGTGGATGGCGGTTATGCGCAGCAGGACGTGATCAATGTCGCGCGCATTTTCACCGGCTGGAGCATCGAGCCGCCGGAGCGCGGTTCCGGGTTCGTGTTCCACGATTGGGCCCACGACGAGGGCGACAAGATCGTGCTGGGGCAGACCTTCAAGGGCGACGGTGAAGATGAAGGAATCCGGTTGCTCAAGTTCCTCGCGAATCAACACGCGACCATGCATCACGTGAGCGCGAAGCTGTGCGCTCGATTCGTGGCGGACGACCCCCCCGACGGTTGCGTCGACGCGGCGGTGGCCGCCTGGCAGAAGTCGCGCGGCGACATTCGCGCGGTGCTGCGCGCCATCTTCACGTCTCCCGATTTCTGGTCACCGCAGGCGGTGCGCGCCAAGGTCAAGACGCCGGTTGAATTCGTCGTGAGCGCGGTCCGCGCCGCCGGCGTTGAGCCCGACGACACGCCGCAACTGGCGCAGATGGTCGCGCGACTCGGCGAACCGCTCTATCAGCAGCCGGCCCCCACGGGTTATGCGGAGACGGAAGCGCACTGGGTGAATAGCGGCGCCCTGCTCGCGCGCATGAATGCGGCCATGGTGCTCGCGAAGGAATGCTCCAGCATCCCCACGGTTGACGATCACGGCCAGTTAGTGGACGCGATCGATCAGAAGCTCCTCGCGGGCACGATGTCTGAGCATACGCGCAGTGTCATTCTCGAGCAGCTCACCGACATCAACGATCCTGCCCAGGCCCGGGCCATGGCCGTCGGCCTAGCCTTGGGCGGCCCTGATTTCCAAAAACAATGACCATCTCAAGACGTGTTTTCGTGAAGGCCGGCGGCCTGACGTTAGTGAGTCTGGGCCTGGATCCATTATTCCTCGCCAGGGCCGCCTTTGCGGCCCGCCGGCCGGGCGGCCCCACTTCCCGCCCGATTCTCGTTTGTCTCTTCCAGCGCGGCGCCGTGGACGGCCTGAACATGATCGTTCCGCACGGCGAGCCTGCGTATTACCAGGAGCGCCCGCGGATCGCGATCCCTGCGAGCGACGTCGTGGATCTCGACGGCCATTTCGGCCTGCACCCCAGCCTCGCACCGCTGAAGGAACTGTGGGACAACAGGAGCCTCGCCGCCATTCACGCCGTTGGCTCGCCCGACTCGACGCGCAGTCATTTCGACGCCCAGGACTACATGGAAACCGGCACGCCGGGCGTGAAGAGCACGGCGGACGGCTGGGTGAACCGCTATTGCCAGCACGATCGGGAGCACGCGGACACGGCATTCCGGGCCGTCGGCTTTGGCCCGCAGCTCCCGCGTATTCTTGCAGGCAGCGCCCCAGCGCTCGCCATCGACGATCTCCAGGCGTTCGGATTACGAGCGCCGCAGGAAGCCGCTCGAGATCGTCTGACGCGTGCCTTCGAAGAACTCTACGACGGCGCGGGGACGGGTCTGCTGGCGTCTTCATCGCGTGAGGGGTTTGAGGCGGTACAGATGTTGAAGCGCGCCAACCCGACGCAGTACGTTCCCGCCAACGGCGCCGACTATCCGCCGGGCCGGCTAGGAAAGACGCTGCTGCAAATTGCTCAGCTGATCAAAGCGGACGTGGGCTTGGAGATCGCGTTCGCCGACTGCACCGGCTGGGACACCCACGTGAACCAGGGATCGAGCGACGGCCAGCTCTCCGCGCGGCTGCGGGAGCTCGGGCTGGCGTTGGCCGCCTTCAACAAGGATCTCGGCGAACGGATGAGCAACATCGTCGTGCTCACGATGTCGGAGTTCGGCCGGACGATCCGCGAGAACGGCAACAGCGGCACCGACCACGGCCACGCCACCGCGATGCTCGCCCTCGGCGGGCCGGTGAACGGCGGTCGCGTGCTGGGTCGCTGGCCGGGACTCGGCATCGAGCAGCGGTTCGAAGGACGCGATGTCGCCGTCACGACTGATTTCCGTGATCTCTTCGGCGAGATCCTTGCGCGCCACGTCGGCGCCACCGATCTCGGCGCCGTCTTCCCCGGCTACGTGCCGGATCCTGGGCGCTTCCTGGGAGCCATCCGCCTTTAGGCGTTCGCCGTCGCGTCCAGGCGGATGACGCCGTCCCCCGCCCCGTCCCGAATCGTTAGCCAGTCGGTGCGAACGCGGTCCCACTCCTGAATCACGAGCCCCTGATCCTCGAACAAGGCGCGGATCTGGCTCGGGCCATAGCCCGCGATTTCTTCGAGAATCGGCACGAGCACCGACAGGGCGTCGTCGCTGATCACTGTGCGCTTGGCGATCTGCGCGATTTCGCGCGCTTCCGACGCGGCGATCGTGAAACCCTCGCCGCGGTTGACGTGCAGCATCACGGGAATGTCCGACTGCCCATCGCCGACGTAAATCACCTGATCTCGCGGCACCACGTGTCGCGCGCGGATCTCTTCGACCGCGGCGACCTTGCCATAGCCGGCCGCCACCCGGACGAGCGAGCCGATCTGGCCGTTGCCTTCCTGGAACTGGAAGCGCGTACCCACCACATGATCCGCCGGTACGATCCCCGCGAGCGCCGAGAGCACGACGTCTTCCGGGGCAGCCGAGATCACGTAGAAATCGAAGCGGTGCCCATCCATGCCCTGCACGAGCATCCGGGCGAGCAGTGCGACGTTGCGTTTGAGGCGGACGCGCCGGCCGACCTCCTGGAGATCGTTGCGCGTGACGCGCCGGAAATCGGGGTCGTGGGCGAGCAGATACGCAAGCTCCGCGCCCTGTTGCACGAGATTGAGGTTCGACAAGCCGGCGACTTTCTCTCGAAAACCCGTGATCCCCAGCATCTCACTCAGCACGCTGCCGGAATCGTTGAAGCTCAAGGTCTGATCGAAGTCACTCGCCAGCAGGTAATGCTTCTTCATCACAGCTCCCTTCATTGACGGCTCCGCAGCAAAAAGGCCCGCTCCATCGTGGGGCGGGCCGTTCTCTGCGTTTGCGACTACGTCCATCGCGTTAGCTAGCGCCCGCCACCCCCAAAAGGTTCCCGGTGTGGAGCAAATTCGGCTTGCAGGCGCACTTACTCATGGCACGAATGGTAGTTACGAGGGGCGTCGCGGGTCAACTCCCAGCTACGATTTTTGAGTCTCCGTAGCGGTAATTCCAAGCTCCAAGCGTTCCGCTTTGCGCACAGCTGTGATCGTCGTCACTCTGCCGATGCGTTCACCGTTGAGCAGTCGATGGAGATCGTCGATGCTGTGCACCGGCTGCGCATCGAACGCCACTATGATGTCGCCCGGCTGCAGTCCTGCGCGCTCGGCCGGGCTCCCGCCTTCCACGGTCGTGATCAGCACGCCACTCGGCTGAATCAGCCGATGCGCGCGCACGGCGAGTCTCGGGAGCGACACGTTCTGCCCGCCCACACCGATGCGGGCGCGCCGCACGCGCCCGTGCGCAATGAGCTGCCCGACGACGAGCTTCACCGTGTTCACCGCCACCGCGAAGCAGATGCCCTGGGCCGGCAAGATGACGGCGGTGTTGACACCGATCACGTTGCCGCGCGAGTCGAGCAGCGGGCCGCCCGAATTGCCCGGATTCAACGCGGCGTCGGTCTGGATCACGTTGTCGATCAGGCGCCCAGAGACGGACCGGAACGAGCGGCCCAACGCACTGACGACGCCGGCCGTCACAGTGCTCTGGAAGCCGAACGGATTGCCGATCGCGATGACGACCTGCCCGACGCGCAGGGCGGCCGAGTCCCCGAGCGGCACCGCGACGAGTGACGACGCGTCGACGCGCAGCACGGCGAGGTCCGTCTCGGGATCGTCCCCGACCAGCTCAGCGCGCAGCCGCCGGCCGTCGGGGAAGGCGACGTCAGTCTTGCTCGCGCCGTGCGCAACGTGGCTGTTCGTGAGAATGAATCCATCGGGCGTGAAGACGAATCCGGAGCCGTGGCCCCCCCCGTTCCCCCCCTGATCCCGGCGGTCTGAAGCACCACGGCGGCGGTGCTGGACTTCCACGCTGACGACGGCGGGCGCGGCACGCTCGACGACGCCGCTCACCGCGCGCGAATAGGCATCCAGTAATTCCGTATCGACCGGATCCGTCGAGGGAAGCGGCGACGGCTGCGGACGGGTGGGCTCCCCCTCCACCAACATGGGAGATGTGCTCATGTCTTCGGAACGCCACGCGGTTCCCGAACCCATATATTCGAGCGCCCATGCGAGAGGCTTTGCAAGCACTGCTCCGCCAGGCCAGCGACGCCAAGCGCTCGGCGGACTTCTGGCGCGGGGCCGCCACCATCCTCAGTGATTGGGCCGGCGGCGCGCGCCTGGCGATTCGCTATCAGGGCATCAACGAAAGCGGCACGGTCGCCGCGGGCGCCGACGACCGGTCCGGGCGGAGCATCACGGCCGAGTGGCGCGATCCCGAGGGACGGCGCGTCGAAGCGACGCTCGCGGGCGCGCCGCCCGCGCTGCCCGTCTCCGAGCTCGAGGCGGCAATCGAATTCTGCTCACGCCTGGCGGTCATGGTGGGCCGGCGCGCCGCGCTGGAGCGCGAGCGCCGCCTCGGCAGCTTCGTGGTCGAGCTCGCGCGCTGGCTCCTCGCCGCGCCGGAAACCCAGCTCCTGCTGCGCTACACACTCCAGAGCCTGATGGAGCTGGTCGAGGCGCAGGGTGCGTTCGTGGCGCTCAAACAGCCGGACGGCCAGAACCTGCGTATCTCTCCCGCACTGGGCGCCGCGGCAGCGACCGACGGACTGATTCTCAGACTCGACAGCAGCACGACCGGCCGAGTAGTGCGCACCGGTGAGGCGCTGATGAGCGCGGACCTGCGGGCGGAGCCGGATGCGAGCCCCATCGCGACGCGGCTCGCCGATGGCGTGCGGGCGGCGCTGATCGCGCCACTGCGCATCTCTCAGGGTACCGTCGGCGCGGTCGGACTGCTGCGGTACCAGCAAGCGGACACCGCCGCCACTGCTCTGTTCAGCCTGCACGATCTCCATTACGTGTCCGCCGTCGCGGCCCACATCGCCGGCGGCATCGAGCTCTCCGAGGCCGTCGCCGCTACGCGCGCCGCCGCCGACCGCGCGCGCGCAATGGTGGACGCCAGTCCGTTGCCAATGGCGCTGGTAGACACCGCTGGCACGGTGCGGCAGCTGAACGGGGCGGCGATCCAGGTCTTCGGTGTGGAAACGAAGGAAGCGGCCGTCGGGCGGCACCTCGAGAAGCTCGGGCTCTCGCCCAGCGGGCTCACGGTGCGGCTGATGCTGACCGGCCGTCAGGAAGGGCAACCGTGGCACGGGCGCGTGCTCGTCACGCAGGCGTCGGGCGAGCGGCGGATCTGCGACTGCACGGTGACGGACCTGCGAGGGCTGGGATCGCAGGACCTGCTGGTAGCCCTCTACGACCGCACCGACGAGCTACGCGCGCAGCGCGAGCTGATCGCGCGCGAAAAGCTGGCAACGGTCGGCGAAATCGCGAGCGGCGTCGCGCATGAGGTGAATAACCCGCTCGCGGCGATTCGTATGGAAGCCGAGCTTCTGAGTCGCTCCACGAAGGACGAGGAAGCCAGCACCGCCGCCGCGAGCATCGTGCGCGAAGTCGATCGCGCGGCGCGCATCGTGAGAAGCCTGTTGCGGTTGGCGCGCCGGGCGGACCTCACCCCGGTGCGGATTCAGTTGAATGAGCTCGTCCGCGACGTCGCCGAGATCCGCCAGCGCGTGCTGCGCGCCGACAATATCGAGGTGCGCACGCGCATGGATCACGCCGCCGAAGCGGTGCTGGGACTCGGCCAGGAGCTCCAGCAGGTCGTCATCAATCTCATGACCAACGCCGAGCATGCGGTGCGCGGCCGACCCAACGCGGTGATCGAGCTGGCCACCGAAGCCCGCCAAGACTGGGTGCGTTTGACGGTCGAGGACTCGGGGCCGGGTGTGCCACCCGAGGTCCGCAGCCGCATCTTCGATCCATTTTTCACAACCAAGAGTCCCGACGAGGGATCGGGACTCGGTTTATCGATCTGTCAACGTGTGGTGGCGGAGGTCGGCGGCCGGATTTGGCTGGAAGACTCCGCGACGCTCGGCGGGGCCAAGTTTGTGGTGGAGCTGCCGGCCGCGCCGGTGCGGGACGACGTGATCGGTTAGGCTTCGAGGATTCGGCGACGATACAGCGCGAGCGCGGCGAGGCCGTAGATCCCGATGGCGAGTAACAACGCCCCCAGCGCCCAGTGCGGACCCAGCTGCCAGATGCCCGCCACGACGTAACCGATACTGGCAACGAGCCCGAGGCCCAGGACTTCCTTTCGTGCCATGAGAATCCCGAACACGTATCCCCAGCTGAATCCTGCCAGCCCGAGGAATATGACGGCGTTCGGAAAGATCTTGGTCGGATCGATCAGGTTCAGGCCGCCCGCAAAGGCGCAGAACAAACCGATCACCGTGTACGTTGCGAGGTGGAGCGCGAGTGGCAGGGGCAGGGTGCCCATTTTGTTGAAGGTCATGAGGACAAAATACGGTGCCAGGTGCCAGGTGTCAGGTGTCAGACAGACTGCCCTGACACCAGACACTGACACCTAGATTTCGGACATGCAGGCGACACGCACATATCTCGAGCTTACCGATCGCGACCAGTTCAAGACCGCGTTTGGCAACTTTCCTGGCATCGACATTGCGCGCGCGTCGAATCCGTCGCCAGACCTGTACCGGATGTGCTACCGCGCTGTCGGCGAGGCCTTCCATTGGTTTGACCGGTGGGATTGGTCGGACGAAGAGATCAGGAAGCACCTCGCCGATCCAGCGATCACGCTCTTCGTGGCGACCCGCGGCGGCGCCCTGCAGCAAGCCGATCTGGCCGGATGGTACGAGCTGCGGCGCGTGGCCGAAGACGATTCCGCGGAGATCGCGTATTTCGGAATCGTCGCCCGAGAATTTGGACGTGGCTTTGGGAAACATCTGCTGTCGTGCGCGGTGCGCGACGCGTGGGCACTTGGCCCGCGCCGTGTCTGGCTGCACACCTGCACGCTGGATCATCCCAACGCGTTACCCAACTACCTCGCGCGGGGATTCACGCCTTATCGCACAGAAACCTACGAAGTAGATTCCCGCTCGTGAATTTCAAGTTCAATTTCCAGCTCACCCGCAAGCGCAAGTTCATCATCGCCGGGATCCTGCTCACGCCGGTCCTGATCTTCGCGCTGTACACCTGGTCCGCGCTCAACTGGAGCTACTCCGAGGGCGAGCGCGCCGGCTTCGTGCAAAAGTTCTCGAAGAAAGGTTGGCTCTGCAAAACGTGGGAGGGTGAGCTCGCCATGGTGTCGATGCCGGGGACCAACCCCGAGAAGTTCTTCTTTACGGTGCGAGACGACATTGTCGCGCAGTACATCAATCAGTCCCTCGGCAGGCGCGTTGCGCTGACCTATCAGCAGCACAAAGGCCTGCCCACCACGTGTTTCGGCGAGACCGAATACTTCGTCGTCGCCGTGAAAGTCCTGCCGCAATGACCGCGAACAGTTTTGGCAGCCGTGCGAGCCTGAAGCTTGGTGGCCACTCGTACGAGATCTTCCGGCTCGACGCGCTGGAGCGTCGTGGCCTCCCCCTCTCGAGACTGCCCTACTCCCTCAAGATCCTGCTGGAAAACCTGCTCCGCCGCGAGGACGGACGCGTCGTCCAGCCCGCTGACATCGAAAAACTGGCGCGCTGGGACCCGCGCAAGGAGCCCGACGAAGAGATCGCGTTCATGCCGGCGCGGGTGCTGCTACAGGATTTCACCGGCGTACCGGCGGTCGTCGATCTCGCCGCGATGCGTGACGCGATCGTGCAGATGGGCGGCGACCCCAAACGGGTCAATCCGCTCCTGCCTGCCGAATTAGTGATCGACCACTCGGTGATCGTGGACGAGTTCGGGACGCCGCGCGCGTTTCAGGTGAATGCCGATCTCGAGTTCCAGCGCAACCGGGAGCGCTACGCACTGCTCCGCTGGGCACAAAAAACGTTCAGCGGCTTCAAGGTTGTGCCTCCCGATACCGGGATCGTGCACCAGGTCAACCTCGAATACCTGGCGCGGGTCGTCTTCACGACCGACTCAAAGAGTCCGCAAGCGTACCCCGACACACTCGTGGGTACGGATTCGCACACCACCATGATCAACGGGCTCGGCGTCCTCGGCTGGGGCGTGGGCGGCATCGAAGCAGAAGCGGCGATGCTCG
The DNA here is from genome assembly GCA_036390255.1 of Gemmatimonadales bacterium. Lineage (GTDB taxonomy): Bacteria > Gemmatimonadota > Gemmatimonadetes > Gemmatimonadales > GWC2-71-9 > 20CM-2-65-7. Next base: position 23,255 of record DASWCE010000045.1, read on the forward strand.
GCCAGCCGGTCTCGATGCTCATCCCGCAGGTCGTTGGATTCCGCCTGAGTGGACGGCTTTCCGAGGGCGCCACCGCGACCGATCTCGTGCTCACGATCACGCAGATGCTGCGGGCGAAAGGTGTCGTCGGAAAGTTCGTCGAGTTCTACGGTCCCGGCGTTTCCACGCTGCCGCTCGCCGATCGCGCGACGATCGGCAACATGGCGCCCGAGTACGGGGCGACCATCGGCATCTTCCCCGTCGATCAAGAAACGCTGCGCTATCTCGAGTTCACCGGCCGGCCGCGCGAGCAAGTGCAGCTGGTCGAGGGGTACATGAAGGAGCAAGGGCTGTTTCATACGCCCGACGCACCCGAGCCGGTCTATAGTGACACGCTCGAGTTGAACCTGGCGACCGTCGAGCCGAGCATGGCGGGACCGCGCCGGCCGCAGGATCGCGTCGGCTTACGGGAAGTCCCGCGCAAGTTTGCCGAGGCGCTCCCCACACTCGTGAAGCCCGCTGCGGCTCCGGCAGTGAACGCCGTTCCGGTGGGACGGTGGGAGGGCGAAGGCGGTCAAGCAGGGCCGACAGCAGCTCGGCCCTCGTCCGCAACACTCCGCATCGACGACGTCGAGTGCGTGCTGCACCACGGCTCGGTCGTGATCGCCGCGATTACGAGCTGCACCAATACCTCAAACCCCTCTGTCATGATCGCGGCGGCGCTCATGGCCAAAAAGGCGGTGGATCGCGGCCTGCGCTCGAAGCCGTGGGTCAAGACGAGCCTCGCCCCCGGGTCCAAAGTGGTCACGGACTATCTCGAGTTGGCGGGCCTCATGAAGCCGCTCGAAACGCTCCGCTTTCATTTGGTCGGCTACGGCTGCACGACGTGCATCGGCAACTCCGGACCGCTGCCCGAGGCCGTATCCACCGCGGTCGCCGAGTGCGACCTCGTCGTATGCTCGGTGCTTTCAGGGAATCGCAACTTCGAGGGCCGGATTCAGCAGGAAGTGCGCGCGAACTATCTCGCCTCGCCGCCGCTGGTCGTCGCCTATGCTCTCGCCGGCCGCATCGACATCGACTTTCACAACGAGCCGCTCGGGATCGGTATCGACGGGCCCGTGTTCCTGCGCGACATCTGGCCGTCCACCAAAGAAGTCGCCGACGTCATCGACCGCTCGATCAAGTCCGCGATGTTTCGCAAGAGCTATGCGCAGGTGTTCGACGGCGACGAGCGCTGGCGCGGCCTGCCGGTGCCCGAGGGCGACCGCTTTGCGTGGGAGCCGACGTCCACCTACATCCGCCGCGCGCCGTATTTCGACGGCATGCCGGCGGAGCCGGGGCCGGTGCGCGACATCCGCGGCGCCCGGGTGCTGTGCCTCCTGGGCGACAGCATCACGACCGACCACATCTCGCCGGCGGGGTCCATCCGGAAGACGAGTCCCGCCGGTCAGTATCTCGTCGGCCATGGCGTCGAGCCGGTCGACTTCAACTCGTACGGCGCGCGCCGCGGCAACCACGAGGTGATGGTGCGCGGCACGTTCGCGAACGTACGGCTGAAGAACCAGCTCGCGCCTGGCACCGAGGGACCATTCACCGTGCATCTGCCGGACGGCGAGGGGGTGACGATCTACGACGCGTCGCTCAAGTACGCCGCCGAGGGAACGCCACTGATCGTGTTGGCCGGGAAGGAGTACGGCTCGGGGTCATCACGCGACTGGGCCGCGAAGGGCCCGCGCCTGCTGGGCGTGCGCGCCGTCATCGCGGAGAGCTTCGAGCGGATCCATCGGTCGAATCTGGTCGGGATGGGCATCCTGCCGCTGCAATTCGCGTCCGGTCAGAACCCCGCGACGCTCAGCCTGACCGGCAAGGAGCGCTACGACATTCCCGTCCTGGACGAGATGCCCAAGGAGCTGACCGTCACCGCGACAACGGACGACGGCAAGGTGACGAAGTTCAACGTGCAGGTGCGCATCGACACGCCGCAGGAGTTGCAGTACTACAAGCACGGCGGCATTTTGGAGTACGTGCTGCGCCAGCTGGCGCGCTAGATCGCGTTCAAGAAGGCATCGAGCTCGGCCGGCGGCACCGCCCCGACCCGGCGTGACACTTCTTCCCCGCCCCGAAACACGATCAAGGTAGGAATCCCGCGCACGCCAAAGCGTTGCTGCGTGGCGGGATTCTTGTCGGTGTCGAGCTTGAGGACCAGCAACTGACCGGCGCGCTGGTGCGCAACGTCATCCAGCAACGGCGCCATCATTTTGCAGGGCCCGCACCAGTCCGCATAGAAGTCGACCACGACCGGGACGGTCGTGTCGGTCGTTACGCGATCGAACGTAGCGTCGGAGACGGCGATCGGCCGGTCGAGGAGGATCGGCCGTCCGCAGTTGCCGCACTTGGGATGTTGCTCGAGGCGCGTCAGATCGACGCGATTCAGCGTCTGGCAAAACGGGCAGGCGACGGTGGCTTGGCGAGTCTCCGGCATGAACCAAAATACATGAAGACGCTTTCACCATGCGTTGCGACGTTGTTTACCCGTGCCGCGCAAGATTGTCCCCGTGGCACAACACGGGAGCATGGTCATGAGCAGCCAGAACGTGGGATGGCGCGACGCTGGGATTCGTGGCTTTGTAGGAGGCTTGTTGCTGGTTTTTTCGGCATCGCTCCAAGACCGCCCGCTCGCTGCCCTCGGAGTCGGATTCATGGGATTGATCTTCATCGGCACTGCGTTGTTTCGCATGTGCCCGCTCTATACGCTATTCCGGATCAGCAGCTGCTGAAGAACTAAGACGAATCCTCATTGGGCCGGGA
>DASWCE010000046.1:0-4183 GCA_036390255.1 Gemmatimonadales bacterium
GAGGTATCCGACGAAAAGACGGTGACGACGAAGCGGTCGAGCACACCGGCGCGCCTGAACTCCTCGAGCCAGAGGTCCTTCCGGGACAAGATGTTGGCGACCAAGCCGAGGGGGTGGGAGCGAGCCAGGCTTCGCAACGCAATCGCGTAGGAGTCCGGGACCTGGCCGCGCTCATGCCGGGCGATAACGTCCTCGAGCAGCTTCAGCTCCCGCTCCTCGAGCCCCTTCACCTGAGGCAATCTGCTAAGCATATCTAGAACTCGCGGGAACGAATCGCACCGTGCGGGATCGTTGTAGATCCGTTCCATAATCTCGTAGCAAGCAGGAATGGCTGCCTGGACCACTTCAGGCGCGAGCCGCGATCCGCCGAGGGAACGGTACGTAGCAGCGTAGTCCTGGTCCGGCCCGAAGCGGTCCCCACCGAACATGAGCGTTCCGTTCATGTCGAGGAGCACGGCGCCAAACCGGGAGAGGATGTCGGACGTCGCCACGCGCGAGGGTGGTTATCAGGATCTTGGAATCGATACCAGTGGACGCGGCTCGTACGACCTAGCGCATCGCCCTTACCCTGCGGGGCGACTCCCCCGCAGGGCGCAGTGTGGTCGAACGATAGTTCGTGCGCGCCGGCGCGCAACACTGCCCTTCCCGTAGAGCGATCAGCGCCCGGCAGCTTCAAGCGATGGAGCCCATGGGCTCGGTCGGCCGGTCACGGTTCGTCGCCTCCGACAACTCGCCCATTCTCAACTTCGGTTCCAGAACCGGGAGGATTCTGCACGGCGACTCCGTGCAGCACCAGACCGGCAAAATCACCTGTGCCGTGCCGGTTGGTCTTGGCTGCGCCGAAGCGGACCTCCTCCAGGCTCCCGTTGAACGGCCCCTCAAACGTTCCGTTGAGATCTGTTCTCCCGAAGAACTTGGTCACTAGAAAGATGCTCTCGCCGAAGACGCGTCCCTCGACTTGGGGCGTCCCGACGTTTCTCAGGGTGAGATTCAGAACGACGCGGGCGACGCCCTCGATATCGCCCGTGAGGGGGCAGTCGAAGACGGTGCCACGCTGAATCAACATGCCCGCGACGTTGCTCACCGTGCCGGGATCGATGACGGTCGCCCGGGCGCAATCCCCGATCACGCTGTAAGTAGCCTCCGCGGCGGGCGCGAGGTTGCTGCTCCGCTCTGCAGCGGGCGGCGAGAGTGGGGCCGGCCGTTCGCACCCCGTCCCGAATACGGTTACCGAAACGAGCATGACGGCGGCGATCTCAGAAAAGGTCTTGAGGGAGTGCATGGAACACCTCCGGGAATGGCGCAGCGCCCCACAACGGGTCGAACGTGAACGCCGTCGGGGCAGATCGGGGCAGACTTGAGAGCTGGGTTCAGGAGCGCTGCGTAGGTGGAGACGCAGGCGGCGAGTATCACATAGCCCCAGCCACAGGATGGGTCGCAACTTGGCGACCTCCATTTGCAAAGTTGGGGCGCGCTCCAACATGGGCCTTGAGAGGGGACGTGCCAGTGACCCCAGTCACCTCCCCTCTGCGGTGCACGCATCGTCGCCCAGGGCAAGCAATTGAGGCTTGCTCGGTGCTAGCTTGTCGGCGTAGGCACACATCGAGGGGCTATCATCTTGATCTCCGACCGTTGTGTCGGATTGCGAGCGCTCGCTGCGCTCGTTCTGGCGCTTGGCGGCTGTGCGCCGTCTCAACGGCTCTCCCCCACCGTCCAGCTTCTCAAAGTGGCGTCGGATCCCTCCGCGCCACTCCCCCGGCCCACCCTGCCACCTCCGGGGGACACCAACGACGCGAGGGCCTACTACGAGCGCGCCGTCCCCCTTATCCAGGCCGGCTTCAACCTGGACACCGCGGATATGGCGTTGTATTGGGCCTCGCGGCTGGATCCCGACTGGGCGAATCCGCTTTATGCCCGCGCCATGGTGATCCTTCGGGCCCTGCGTGCGGACCTGCTCTTTGCGCTGTTCCGTTACCGCTCAACGCTGAGGTTGAGTCTCACGCCGCGACAGGCTCAGGTTGTCGACTCGCTCGTGCGGCTGGCCTGGGCTCACAATCCCCTGCTGTTCACGGACGTCGATTTGTTCGTCATGCCTCTGAGTCCCCCGGGCGCAACCCTTGACCCGGGGCTGGAGGGATGGCGGGCGTATAAGCTCGGAGATTTCCCACGCGCCGAGAGCCTGCTGGCTGTAGCGTTACGCAGTCATCCGGATCAAGTCGAGCTGCGGATCTCTCGGGCCCAGTCGCTGGCCCTGTTGGGGCGCTACGACAGCGCGGCCGCGGAGCTCGGCGTCGCTCGGGACACGGTGCGGGTGCGGGCCGTCAGCCACGCGTCGCCGGTGTTGCCGTCGCTCGAGATGTTCGAGTATGCGATCGGCATCGTGCGCGTGAACCAGGGCGACTTCCCGGCCGCTCGAGAGGCATTCGGGCGCGCGCTGACCGAGAACCTGGCTTTCTATTGGGCCCACGCGCGGCTCGCCGGAGTCGACCTTGCGCTCCACGACACTGCGGCCGCCCTCACCGAGCTCGGCCTGGCGGTCGAGATCGAGCCGAACGACCCCGCCCTGCGGCTGTACAACGGGTACGTATTGCGCCTGGCGCGGCGTTACGCGGAGGCAACGTCCGAACTGGGTGTGGCGATACGGCTCGACCCGTATTACGCGCAGCCACACGTTCAGCTCGCGCTGGTTGCCCAGGCGGAGGGGAATAGCGCGGCAGCGGTGGACCACTACCGGCGGTTTCTGGCGCTCGCCGCACGCCGCGACCCCGATCGTGCCAAGGTCGTGCGCGCCCTCGCGGCCCTCGCAGCTCCGCCGGATTCCCGCTGAGGCAAGCCGTCACGGTCGATGAGGCAGGGGAGCGGGAGGTTGGTCTCCGACTACCGCGTAGCTCGCGCTGATCACGTCGACCAGCTCGGGAGTTGCCCGCGCACCGGAATGGTCGATCGCGAGGGCCCGCGCGAAGTGCGACACCGCTTCTCGGTCGCGTGCGACGATGCCGGCGCAATACGCCAGGCCCAGCCATGCATCGACCTCTGCCACTCGATCTGCGAGGGTAGTCTCGAGGTAGCGCGTCGCGATCGCACAGTGTCGTCGTGACTCATCCAAATGCCCCAGCTGGGCGAGGGCCACCGCCGCATAGGTGTGCGCATCTGCGAAAGTGGAGTCGAGGCGCACCGCAACGGCAAAGGCGTCGGCTGCCGGCCCGAACGCGTGGAGGCCGAGGTGCGCACGGCCGAGGTGGTATGGCATGGTCGGGTCCGCGGGCCACAGCACGGTGGCGCGCTCATACAGTTTCCGAGCATCGTCAAACTGGCGGGCGCCAAGCATAGCGGCACCGACCTCGCCGTAGGTGGTTGCGCGCTCCCCCTCAAGTGCAAACAGCTCGCTTAGCGGCTTCCAGGCGTCCCGGGCCCGGTAGAAACGCGCGAGCGCAATGACGTATTGACGCAGGGCCTCCGGGTTTCGAGGTTGCGCCTTGGCCATTTGGCGGCACACGTCGATCTTGCGGTCGCCATCCTGCAGTGGGGCGCAACTCTCGGCGAATGCCCGCACTTTCACGTGGTGAAGGGGCGAGGCGATGGCCCACGACGCTTCCGCCTGAGTTTGAGAAAGCACGAACGTCTGAAAGTCCACGTCCTGTGGGTGGCCCGGTGGTGGACGTTGGCCCGTCTCGCACTGCAAGCGCGTTTCGAGGCGGACCCGCGTCCACGGGCCGGTGGGCTCCACGGCGATCGTGAGTGTGGCTCCTGGATAGACGAGGCCTCGCCAAAGCTTGAAGATGACGTCGGTCGGCCATGAGAACTTCGGGGCGGTGACAAACGGCCCGGTTGTGTCCGCGAACGTGTAACCGAGTCCGGTGATCGCCTTGACTACATGCTTGACGACTACATCCCGGGCGTGCGGCTCGATCCAGGTGTACTCCTCCACCGCTGTACTTGTTCGTCCCCCAGGGCATGAAGGGGTCTGCGTCGCTGCCACCGAAGGAGTCAGGCATGCGAGGACGAGAAGGGAATGAGTGGTGGCGCTCATCGCTCAGATGAAGGAGGGATGCTGGCGTATGAGCCGATAGTCATCCGCTTCGTCTAGCAGGGTCATGTGCTCGGTGATAGCGCGCCAAGTTGGGGGCTCGTCGTCGCCATGCCTGAAGACCGCGGCTCGACTTTCGGAAATAGTACTGCTTTC
>DASWCE010000047.1:0-6873 GCA_036390255.1 Gemmatimonadales bacterium
CCCTATGCGAGCCAAACTGATGTTGACCCTTGCCGCCACCGCCGCCGCGATGGTCTTTCCGCCCGTCGGCAACGCCGTCCGGGCTGAAGGTGATGCGGCACTCACCGGCGTCGTCAGCTCCGAGGCCGAAGGCAAGATGGAAGGCGTGGTCGTCACCGCGCACCGGCCCGGATCGATCGTCCAGGTCAGCGTGACCACGGATGCGGAGGGCCGCTACGGCTTTCCGCGCAACCGCCTGGAACCGGGCGACTACGCGCTCAGCATCCGGGCGGTCGGCTACGACATCGACTCCCCGGCCAAGGCGACCGTGGCGAATGGAAAAGCCGCGACAGCCGACATCAAGCTGAAGACGACCAAGAATCTCGCCGGCCAGCTCACCAACGCCGAGTGGATGATGAGCATCCCCGGCACCGAAGAGCAGAAGGCGGGGCTCCTCAATTGCGTCGGCTGCCACACGCTGGAGCGCGTCGTGCGCTCGACGCACGATTCCGACGAGTGGACGAAGGTGATCAGCCGCATGCTGGGCTACGGCGCCGTGAGCCAGCCGATCAAGCCCCAACCCATGCTCGATCGCAACCGCGCCGGAACGCCCGAGCAATATCGGAAGCTCGCCGACTATCTCGCGACCATCAACCTGAGCGCGGTCGACCACTGGCCTTACGAATTGAAGACGCTGCCGCGCCCCAAGGAACGCGACACGCGCGCCATCGTCACCCAGTACGACGTGGTGCGGCCGACGAGCGAGCCGCACGACGTGCTGGTCGATAAGGAAGGCAAGGTCTGGTACACGGACTTCGGCGAGATGTTCATCGGCAAGTTCGATCCGAAGACGCTCAAGCTCGTCGAGTACCCGATCAGGAAGTTCAAGGACAAGGCGCCGACCGGCCTGCTCTCCATCGAGTTCGATCGCGAGGGCAAGATCTGGTTCGACACGATGTATCAGGGCTCGCTCGGCTGCCTCGACCCGAACACGGGCAAGATCGCCTACTACCCGCTGCCGCCGGAATACAACGACGACACCGTGCAGCTCAACTTCACGGGGCTGCGCTACGACGTCGACGGCAAGGTCTGGACCAAGAGCGTGGGCACGCAGCACATCTTCAGGCTCGACCTGAAGACCGGCAAATGGGAGCGCTTCCACCCGACCGACTACCTGCCTGAGGGCGCGCCCAAGCACGCGACCATCTACCAGGTGATTTCAGACTCGCAAAACAATCTGTGGATGGCGGAGTTCGTCGCGGGCCATCTCGGCAAGATCGACGCGAAGACGACGAAAGTGACGTGGTACCCGATGCCCACGCCAAACGCCCGCGCCCGCCGCATGAACATCGACGACCAGAACCGCATCACGGTGACCGAATACCGCGGCAACAAGGTCGCCGTGTTCGACACCCGGGCGGAGAAGTTCACGGAATACGAGCTGCCGGCCCGCACGTATCCGTACCGGGCCAATTTCGACCGGAACGGAGAAATCTGGGCGTCGACGATGCACACCGACCGGGTCGTGCGCCTCGATCCCAAGACCGGAACCGCAGTGCAGTACCTGATGCCGTCCGACACCAACATGCGCACGGTGTTCGTCGACAACTCGACGACGCCGACGACGTTCTGGGTCGGGAGCAACCACGACCACCGGATCGTGAAGGTCGAGCCGCTCGACTGAGTCGCGGCACCGTCGAGGGTTTGGGTTCGTCGGGCGCGAGATCCTCGAGCAGATGGGGCTCAGGCCGGCGTGAGAGCGCGGTCGGCGCTCCTGTGGCGCGTGCGCCACAACCGGTACTTTTACACAGCAACGGCGAACCGTTCCGGCTAGAGTGGCCTGCCAGCTCTAAAAAAGGGGGTTGGACATGAATGAACGCTGGATGTGGGTGATGCGGTACGTCATCGTGATAGTCCTGGCGCTCGCTTTGGCGTGGGTGCTCGGCGACATGGCGCTGTTCAAGACCATGAGGATCGGCAAGACCGGAGTGACGGCAGCCCGCCTCGCCCAGCTCCTCGGTTATGGCGGAGCCATGGTGGTGTTCTGGCTGCTCGCTCAGCGGGCAGCCGAGCTCATCGGCGCCGAGCACGGGCGCTGGCTTCTCGTCAAGCCCATGATCCTCCCTCTCGCCACGCTCGCCGTCATCGCGATGGCGCACCCCGTGGTGCTGCGCGCGCTCGGGTCCATGATGACTCGCAGCTTCCGCCAGGGCTACAACTGGGGATTCATCGCGGCGCTCATCGCGTGCGCCGCATGGCTGGTCGTCGCCGTTCTCGGCGGAGCTGGCAGAGCCAGACGGCCTTAGAGCCGGGCAGGGCCCGAGCGCTGCCGCGTCAGCGGCGCGCGGCCAGCGTAGCCAGCGCGCCGGTCGCGACGCCGACGGGCGAATCGGAGCGAGTCTAGTGGTAAATTAGAAGGACCTGAAGTCGGGCGCGGCGAAAGTCGAGCACGGCATCGAGGGCGCGCGCTCCAGCGCGGGCAGCTCGCGCTAGCCAGCGCAGTAGGCAGTCACGAAACGGGCCCGAAAGGGCCCTTTTTTTGCGCGTATCATGCCGCATGGCCCTCGACATCCTGATCAAGAACGGCATCGTAGTGGATGGAACGGGTGCTCCGGCGAAGCAGGCAAGCATTGGAATCGCGCAGGGAAAAATCGCCGAAGTAGGGAATATCTCGGGAACGGCGAAAAGGACCATCGATGCCGGCGGCCTGGTGGTCGCCCCCGGCTTCATCGACCCGCACACGCACTACGACGCGCAGATCTGCTGGGACGGGGCGACCACGCCCTCGTCGTGGCACGGCGTGACCTCGGTGGTGATGGGCAACTGCGGCGTCGGCATCGCGCCGTGCCGGCCCGAGGCGCGCGAGATCGCGATGCGCGACCTGGTCAACGTCGAGGCGATCCCGTTCGAGGTGCTCGACGCCGGCATCACCTGGGACTGGGAGACCTTCCCGCAGTACATGGACGCCGCGGCGCGCAGGAAGCCGTCGCTGAACCTGGCGTTCCTCGCGCCGCTCACGCCGTTCCGGCATTACGTCATGAATGAAGATTCTCTTGAAAGATCTGCCACTGCGGAAGAGACGGCGAAGATCAAGGCTTTATTGGGAGAAGCGATCGATGCAGGCGCGTTCGGCTTCTCGAGCACGCTGCTCAACCAGCACATGGGCTACGGCGGCCGCCCGCTCGCCTGCCGCAACGCCAGCCGCGAGGAGATCAAGGCCTACTGCAACGCGCTGCGCGAGCGCGGCAAGGGCTCGATCGAGTACGCGATGACGCGCCAGATCGCGGTGATGGAGGAGCCGGAGGTGGAGCTGCTCGGCTTCATGCTGGAGGAGAGCCGCCGCCCGGTCACCTTCATCGCCATGTTCGACCGCGACGACCTGCCCGAGGCGGCGCGCGAGACGCTGCGCAAGGTGCGACCGCTGATCGCGAAGGGCGCGCGGCCGCAAACCTCGCCGCTGCCGCTCACGCGCGAGGTCAACATGCGCAACCCCTTCGGCTTCGCGGGCTTCCCGTCGTGGAAGCGCCTGTTCGTGGACAAGTCAAAAGAGGCCCAGGCCGCCGTATATCGAGATGTGAATTTTAGAAATCAATTCAGGGAAGATCTGAAGCGGCCGGCGTCGTTCGGCAACTGGGCGCGCATCACGCTGCACGAGGTCAAATCCGCGCATTTGAAAAAGTACGAAGGCAAGACCGTGGCCGAGATCGCCGCGGAGCAGGGCAAGGACGGGGTTGATGCTCTTCTGGATATTACTTTAGAAGATGATTTAGAGAATGAATTTACTATCCAGTCGTACAACAACCGCGTCGACCGGATGGCGGAGATCCTCAACGACCGCTCGGTGCTGCTCGGCCTGGGCGACGGCGGCGCGCACCTCGACATGCTGTGCGACTCGGGCTACCCGACCTACGTGCTCGGCATGTGGGTGCGGGAGAGGAAAGTGCTGACGCTCGAGGAAGCCGTGCGGCGCATGACCTCGGACCCCGCGGATTTCTTCGGCATCAAGGATCGCGGCCGTCTGAAGCCTGGCCTCGCCGCTGATGTTGTTATTTTTTCTGAAAAAGAAATTGGTTCCGGTGGTCGTCCGGAAAGGCTCTACGACCTGCCGGGCGGCGCGAAGCGGATGGTGATGCGCTCGCGCGGCGTCGAGATGACGCTGGTCAACGGCGCGGTCACCTGGGAGAAGGGCGCGCTCACCGGCGCCGCCGCCGGGAAAGTGCTGCGCTCCTGAGAGAGATCAATTGTTGAGCGTGACTGACGCCATCCAGCGGCCCCCGTCGGCCGGGCGCACCACCCTCAACGTCGTCTTCATCTTCCAGATGTAACGCAGCTCGTCTTCGAATTTCTCTTTAGGCCCAGGATCGCCCCATTGCGAAAGTAACCATCCCTTGACCGCCTCCTCGGTCCATTGCTGCGGCGGGTGGAAGATGAACGACACTCGCATCAACTGGCCCTGGCGGAAAGTAAAGCAGCTGGATGGTTCGAGTATTGGCGATGCGCTTATCGATGATTTTGGCCGTGACGATGCCCTGCTCCGGGTGACTCCTGTCCTTATCCAAACTGAAGCCAGCCAGGTTTTTCATGACCTCGTAGCTTGTCCCAAGTTTATAAGGCCCAATTTGCTCGACGACTCTATCGAGCTTGCCGGCCTGCGAGCGATATGGGACCGCGGCGAGCAGCACCCCGAGTGTAAATACGATGGCCCTTATCACGATTATTTGTCGGTCCAGGGCAGTTCCTTCCAGAGCTGCCTGAACTGGGCGTCGCCGGCGCGGATCTCGGCATCGAATTGCGCCGGCGCGAGAAAGCGCAGCGGCGCGAAGACCTTCACTGCCTGCGCCTGGAACTCGGGGTCGGCCGCGGCCTGCGCTACTGCCTTCACGAGCCGCTCGAGGATGTCCGCCGGCATGCCCTTGGGCGCGGCCATCCCGCGCAGCGCGACCATCTCGAAGGGAAAGCCCTGCTCGCGGCCGGTGGGCAGTTCGGGCGCGAGGTTCGAGCGCGCGGGGCCGAACTGGCCGAGGTTGCGCATCGGCGCGCCGCCGCGGATCGACTGCAGCGACTCGCCGACGTTCATCGCCGCGACGTCGATCTGCTTCCCCATAATCGCGGCGCGGACTTCGGAGCTTCCCTTGAACGGCACGTGCGTGAGCTTCACGCCTGCGGCGCGCTCGAACATGAGCATCAGGAGGTGGTCGTCGGAGCCTACGCCCGTCGTCCCGACGGTCAGCTTGCCGGGATTCGCGCGCGCCCAGGCGGCGAGCTGCTGCAGGTTCTTCACTGGCGTGTCGGCGTGCACGGCGAAGTTGCACGGGTCGTCGATGATGTTGCCCAGCAGCTCGAAGCGCTGCGGGCTGCCGAAGATCGCCTGGCGCTCGATCGGGATCGTCATCAGCGGCGGCGTGTTGATGAAGCCGATGGTGTAGCCGTCGGCCGGCGCGTTGGCGAGCGCGCCCATCCCCACCTCGCCGCCGGCGCCCGAGCGGTTCACGACCAGCAGCTTGGCGCCGCCGCCGAGGTACTTCTCGATGTACGGCGCGATCGCGCGCCCGACCACGTCGGTGCCGCCGCCGGGCGGGTAGGCGATGATCATGGTGATCGGCTTTTCGGGATACGCCGCCGCGGCGCAGGCAGGGAGCAGCGCGAGCAGGACCCAGCACAGGAAACGTTTCATCGGCACCTCCTCGGCGCGTATCATCTCACGCATGAAAACAATCAAGGTATTCGCATTTCTTCCTCTTGACGGATACGGATAGGATAATCAATTCTCAGGCGCGCCATAGTCCAGTGCTTGAAGCTGTCCTGAACGGCGCACATCGGTCTTATGTTGACTTGGCTCCCCCTTCGCACCCTCAACGGGACGAATCGGAGCGAGTCTAGCGGTAAAAAGCAGCTGACGACACGTCATTAAATCCATGCCCTGGATCGGGAGTGGTAATCTGATCGCGTGAGCACGCCCCTGGAGATCCCCGTCTACGACGCACTGGCCAGAAGAATCGGCCTTATCCTGATACCGGTATTTCTCATCCCGGTCGTTGCGATATTCGGTATTTTTTCGACGATCCCGGCCAACCAGAAAATCCCCGAGGATATTGCCCTTATTCTGGGGTTGCTGGCCGTTTTTTCGGTCGGCATATGTCTGTTCATGAATGCTTCCACTAATGTCCGGGTGAGGATCGATCCGGGCAAAGGCAAGGTCTTCCGCACGTACAGGCTGTTCGGGTGGACCGTTCGTCAGCGGGACTACCCGCTTTCGCAATTCGAGCGTGTCAGTCTGCATCGCGGATTCCGCACCGGCTACGTCGCAACATTGATCGGCCGCGAGAAAGAAGTCGTCCTGTGCTTCTCGACGGACCTGAGACGGGCGCGCAAAACCGCCGAAGACGCGGCCGCCTGTTGCGGCCTCAAGCTGAATGACCAGCTTTAAGTCGCATCTATACAGGCCCGTCGCTATCGCGGTCTAGACAAAGCCGACATTCGTGCCCAGCGCACTGCCGGCATAGTTGCCGATGTTGGGGACAACCGTCGCCAGATCGGAATTCGAGACGCCGAACCAGCTGGCGAGCGTCGCCGCATACTGATCGACCGACAGCGTCGGGATGAGCCGGCCCTGGCCGATGTCATCGGGGCCGCCGTTAGCCAGCGTCGGATTGATACCGTAATACCGGCCGCCCCTGACGGCGCCGCCGAGCACGAAGTGCATGCTGCCCCAGCCGTGGTCGGTGCCATCGTTGTTGGCCGTCAGTGCACGCCCGAAGTCGGAGCCGGTGAAGGTGGTTACCTGCGAGGCCACACCGAGCTCCACCGTCGTGTCATAGAAGGCGCGCAGCGCATCAGCGAGGTTGGTGAGCAGTGTCGGATGCAAGGTCACCAGCCCAGCGTGCGTATCGTAAC
>DASWCE010000048.1:0-1744 GCA_036390255.1 Gemmatimonadales bacterium
ATGAGCGCGACTACACGGCAGCGGGCGATCTCCGCCGATCGCGGCGACGACTTACGGGTTGGAGCGCGTGCGGATGATGATGTCGACGCCCTCGGCAACCGTTCCCGCCGGCAGCGGCGGCAGGCCCACCACGCGGATGTCCTTCGCCGGTATATCGGTGAGCCGGCCGCTCACGACGTCGTAGAGATGATGGTGAGGTTCCGTGTTGGGGTCATACACGACTTTCGCCGGGTTGACGACCAGCTCGCGGATCAGCTTCTTCTCGAGGAAAAGCTTAAGCGTATTGTAAACAGTCGCTTTCGAAGCTTCCGCGTAGCGCGAGTTGACGAGCGCCAGGATCTGATCCGCGGAGAGATGTTCCCGCCGCGCGAACAATGCGTGCGCGATCTCGATGCGCTGATGCGTCGGCGTAATTCCCCGCCGTCGCAGCAATTCCGCGACGGTTTTCCGGTTATGCGCCTGAAGCTTCACGGGAATCATTCTAGGCCAGAAGCTGGACTCTGTCTAATTCGAGCTCGTGCCCGTGATTGACTGGCGAGCAGGATCGCGCGGGTCAACGAGAAGGGCGAGCGCTACTTTCTCGACGACATCGCGCAGGAAAAAGGGAGGGCACGGTCTCTTGTCGACCGCTGGAGCAAACAGCGGCCCGCCGATTGACTGACGGACCCTAGAAAGGCACCGCAGCCAGTCCTTTGGGGAGAGGGAAAACCACGCTCTCCTCGATCCCCTCGAGCGAGGTCACGCGTGTAGCACCGAGCTCGCGCAGCTTGTCGATCACTTCCTGAACCAGTACCTCGGGCGCGGAAGCCCCGGCTGTCACCCCGACTCGCTGCAGGCCCGCGATCCATTCCGCCTTCAGTTGCGAGGCGTTGTCCACCATGTAGGCCGCGATGCCGCGGCTGTGCGCGACTTCGCGCAGCCGGTTGGAATTCGAGCTGTTCGCCGAGCCGACCACGATCACGACGTCGCATTGCGGCGACATGAACTTGACCGCGTCCTGCCGGTTCTGCGTCGCGTAGCAGATGTCGTCCTTCTTCGGCCCGGTGATCGCCGGAAAGCGCTCTTTCAGCGCTTGCACGATCGCCGCCGCGTCGTCCACCGAGAGCGTGGTCTGCGTCACGTAGGAAAGCTTGAGCGGATCGCGCACCTGCAGGCGCGCAACGTCCCCGGTGGTCTCCACGAAGTACATGCCTTCGGCGGACTGGCCCATCGTGCCTTCCACTTCCGGATGCCCGCGGTGCCCGATCATGACGATCTCGCGGCCCGCGTCGCGCATCCTCGCCACTTCGACGTGCACCTTGGTGACGAGCGGACAGGTCGCGTCGAACACGCGCAGCCCCCGCGACGCGGCCTCGCTGCGCACCGCTTTCGACACGCCGTGGGCGCTGAAGATCACGGTGCTGCCGGGAGGGACTTCGGCGAGCGCCTCGACGAACACCGCGCCCTTGCTCTTCAGGTCCTCGACGACGTACTTGTTGTGCACCACCTCGTGGCGGACGTAGATCGGCGCTCCGTGGACGGCGAGCGCCCGCTCGACGATGCCGATCGCGCGCTCCACGCCCGCGCAGAATCCCCTGGGATTGGCCAACAGGACTTCCATCGCCCGCATTCTACGGCCTTTGTCCGGTGGCGGCAGAGCGCAGCCCATCGAGGATCAGCAGCCCCGCGCCCACCGTGATCGCGGAATCCGCGACGTTGAACGCCCAGAAGTGCCAGCCGAACGCGTGAAAGTCCAGAAAGTCCA
>DASWCE010000049.1:0-3889 GCA_036390255.1 Gemmatimonadales bacterium
TGCCGGTACGACGTGGCAGTCGCTGCTGCACTCCCGCATCCTCGGCCCACTGGGTATGTCGGAAACCGTGGCCGACGCCGGCGAGCTCAAGGCGGCCGGCATCACCGACGTGACGTCACCGCATGGCATCGTGCGCGACACGGTGCGCGTGCTGCCGGCGGCGCTCGACGGCATCGACGACATCGCGCCGGCGGGCGCGATCTTCTCGACCGCGACCGACATGGCCAAATGGCTGCGCTTCCTCCTCGACAGCGGCAGGGTCGCCGGACGCCGCCTCGTCAGCGCACAGAACTTCGCGCAACTGTTTCGGCCGCAACAGGTCGTGCAGCGGCCGTTTTATCCCACGGCCACGCTGACCAGTCTCCATTTCCAGGCTTATGGCCTCGGTTGGATCCTGCAGGACTATCGCGGTGAATTCACCGCGATCCACACCGGCAGCATCGAGGGACGCTCGGCCATCGTCGGACTGATTCCCAGTCGGCGCGCCGGCGTCGCGATCTTCACGAATCTCGATCACTCCGAGCTGCGCCACGCGCTGATGTACACCGTCTTCGATCGTTTCATTGGGCCGAATACACCAGCGCACGACTGGAGCGCGGAGATGCGCGTGATGTACAAGCGGCTCGCGGATAGCACGCGCGCGGCGCGGCAGGCGCAGGAGAGCAAGCGCATCACGGGCACGCATCCGACGCTGCCGCTCGATCGCTACACCGGCACGTACGCCGACAGCCTGTTCGGCACGGCGACCGTCGGACTGACCGACGGCAAATTGACGTTGCAGGCGGGCACTGCGAAGGGCCAGCTGGAGCATTGGCAATACGATGTCTTTCGCGTGACGTGGCAGGATCCGTTTTGGGATCCGTCGTACCTTGCGTTTGTAATCGATCCCGACGGCACGGTGGGACAGGTGCGTGTGGTGGACGGCGAGCAGGTCTATCGGAGGGTGAAATAGCATGACGATTGCCGAGACACTTCTTCCCGAGTTCGATCAGGAAATGGCGATCACGCGCCGTGTGTTGGAGCGCGTCCCCAGCGACAAAGCGCAGTGGAAGCCCCACCCCAAATCCTTCGCCCTCGGCCACCTCGCCCAACTCGTCTCCTGGATGCCCGGCTGGATCGCCAACACGCTGACCAAGAAGGAGCTCGACCTGGCCAAGGCCAGCGGCTATTCGACGGAGCAGACCGAGACCCTGCTCCAAGGGTTCGACAAGAACGTCGCCGACGCGCGCGCCGCGATCAAAGCGGCAAAAGACAGCGATTTCGCGGTAAAGTGGTCATTGAAGCGTGGCGAGCACACGCTCTTCACGCAGGCGCGCGGCCCCGTGGTGCGCAACCACCTGAGCCATCTCGCCCATCACCGCGGGCAACTGACCGTCTACCTCCGCCTCCTTGATATCCCCGTGCCGTCCATCTACGGACCCAGTGCGGACGAGCGGGTGTGGTGAGCTTGGCGGTCGCCGGAGCCTCAGACACTGCGACGGCGCCGGTCTCGTACGCTCGTCATCCCTGCAGGCGATCCGGGACGTGATCGGAGAAGTCCATGCATATCACCGGCGCGCGCGCAATCATCAATAAGGCCTGACTATGCTCGGAATCCCGGAGTGGGCGATCGGCGTCGGCGCGGTTATGGTGCTCGTGGCCGCCCTGCAGGTGGCGGTGGCGCGGCTGCTTCCGCCCGGCTACCGCCGGCGCTCGTGGAGAGGCGAGACGCTCGCTGAATCAGAGGACGTGCGGGCGAGACTCGCGGAGCTCGACGATTTGAAACAGCGCGTCGCAGAGCTGGAAGAGCGTGTCGACTTTGCCGAACGACTGCTCGCGAGACAGCGGGAGGGAGAACGGCTGCCGCCGCCAGCCTAGTGGTGCCAGTGCGCCACGTCGCTCCACTTTTCCGCAACGAAGAAGTCGGCCGGCAACGCGACGTTGCCGCGCCAGTCGCTATACTGCTCCTTTTGGATCACCTGACCGCCATGCATGATCTCGACCAGCACGGCGAGCCAGCCGCCGGCCACCGGCTTGTAATCCTCGAGCCGAATGTCGGCGACATCCGTGACGTTGGCGGGATTTAGCGGTACGATCATCCGCACGACGATCAGCCGTTCCTGATCGATCCAGAACTGCGGCGACGTGGTGTCGCTCGCCGACTGGCTGCCCGCGACGTAGGTCGGCCGGCCTTCCCACGTGGTCGTGTAGAGCTTGGAGAGATCGAACTTGTACGGCTGGATTTGGCGCAGCGTCGTCTCGAGCGGCTGATCGTAGACGCCCGCGACAAACGGCAGGAATGGATTCCCCGACGCCGCGGTGCGCATGACCTTGCCGCCGCGCACGACGTAGGTCGAGCCGGCCGTGGTGACGACGCCATTACCCTGTTTCGGGTCGCCGAAATCGATGCGCAGCCGATCGGGCGACTTGAGCGCCTCGTACCAGGTCGACGTGTCCGTCACACCATTGCGGGTCTGCGTGGTTTGCTGCACGAACGTGACGGTCTTGAACCATTTGCCGAGATAGGCTTCGCGCATGCGTTGCAGCAGCGCGCGGCCGTCTTTCGGACCTTGAGAAGAGAAACCAGCAATCGTGACGGCAAGCCCGAGAAACGCTACTTTGGTTGCCAACGGGCCTCCTTGAGTAGCTGCGCGATGATGTCCTGCGCCGTCCGCCCCGCGGCCTCGGCCGCGAAGTTGATCACGATCCGGTGTGTCAGCACCGTCGGCGCGACCTGACGCAAATCGTCCTCATCTGCCATGGGCCGGCCATCCAGCGCCGCCCGCGCCTTGGCGCCGAGGATCAAATACTGCGACGCGCGCGGCCCCGCGCCCCAGGCGATGTATTCTTTAATGAAAGCAGGCGAACCTGCTTCGGGCGGTCGCGTCATTCGCACCAGCGTGACCGCCGCCTTCACCAGCGCCTGCGACACGGGAATCCGGCGGACGAGGTGCTGCATCGCAACCACATCGTCCGACGTGAGCACTGCATTGACATCGGCTATCGCATCGCCCGTCGTCGCGGCGACGATCGCCTCTTCTTCCTCCTGCGAGGGATAATTCACGCGCAGCTCGAACATGAAGCGATCGAGCTGCGCTTCCGGCAGCGGATACGTCCCTTCCTGCTCGATGGGATTCTGCGTCGCAAGCACGAAAAACGGCGAGGGGAGCCGATATGTCTGACCCGCGGCACTGACCTGATGCTCCTGCATCGCTTGCAGCAACGCCGCCTGGGTCTTCGGCGGCGTGCGATTGACTTCGTCGGCGAGCACGATGTTCGCGAAGACGGGCCCGCGCACGAACCGGAAGCCGCGCTTGCCGGTGGCGAGATCCTCTTCGATGATCTCGGTGCCGGTGATGTCGGACGGCATGAGGTCGGGCGTGAACTGAATGCGATTGAACGCGAGATCGAGCGTCTCGGCGACGGTTTGGACCATGAGCGTCTTGGCGAGTCCCGGCACGCCGACGAGCAGCGCGTGTCCGCCCGAGAAAATCGCCGTGAGAATCCCGTCCAGCACATCCGTTTGGCCCACGATGCGCAGCCCGACTTGTGCGAGTAGATCGCGGCGCGCGCCTGCCAGGCGTTCGAGTAATTCGACATCACCGGAGGGAGCGGGGAGCGGAGAACGGGGAGCAGTTGCCATGGGCCCAAGGAATTTAAGTGATTGCAGGTTAAATGGTTGGCTTCTTGACAGTTTGCTTGCGAAAAATTTCACAAGCGTCTAGGTTTCCCGGCGCAACATGACTCCCGCGCAAAAAGACGCCGGTCCCGAGGCCAAGGGCTACGGCCAGGGCTACAAGTACTTCGGGCTGGCGCTCAACTTCACGATCGCGATCCTGCTGTTTGGGGCAGGTGGCTGGTTTCTCGATGGGTGGGTGCACACACAACCGCTGTTCACCATCGTCGGCGC
>DASWCE010000050.1:0-2955 GCA_036390255.1 Gemmatimonadales bacterium
CCCTCCCAAGGACGCTCCGCAGAGCTGTTCTCGCCGCCGTCTAACAAGCGCTTGAAGCTGGCGGGCGGTGATCGCTTTAAGGGAAGCGGAGTGTTGTGCCCCTGGCGGGGCACGGACGTCGTCCCACACCCTTGCGCCGGCAGGCGGGTCGCCCGCAGCTTAAGCGCGATCCGTTAGGCGGCCAGTGATGTGTGGGAGGTGCGTATGTTCTGGTCACGGAGCGCAGCCAGCGTCCTCTTCGTCGCATCCGTCGTCGCCACCGGGCGGGTCGCCGGCCAATTGATCGCGTCGCAGGTCGGTGTGGCGACTGGCGCGACTATTCCTACCGGCGCGTATCACGCAGGCGCGCTCGGCGGCTTCAACGTCGGGGCGCAGGGGATGGCGCTCGTCGGCTTCAAGCTATCCGGCTCGCCGGTCGGATTCCGCCTGGACGTCACCTACGGTACGAACCGCGCGAACGACCAATTCAAGGCCATCTACCAGTCTTCCACTGGCCGACCCACCGACGAGACATCGAAGCTCCTGGGCGCGAACGTCGATCTGAGCTACCCGGTACCATCGTCCTCTCGTCTGAAACCGTACCTCCTTGGCGGGATAGGGGTGTACCACGCTACGATCTCCATGACGGAAAGCCTCGCGCCCCCCGCGGATACCTCCGAGAGCACGTTTGCGTGGAACGTGGGTGGGGGGATCAGCTACAGTATGCCGAGCGTCGTGCTGTTCGTCGAAGCGCGCTTCGTCGATGTGACTGGGGGCTTGGGGTACAGTTGCCCACTGGCCACATCATGCCCACGACAGCCAGGCCCCCAATCGACGTTCGTCCCGATCACGGCCGGTGTCAGGTTCGGCGGTCCGTGACCGATAGCGCTGCCTACCGTCGCTTAGGCGCTGGCCGCCTAACAAGCGCTTGAAGCTGGCGGCGCCCGGTCTTGGCAGAATTCCGTTTGTGCGCCAGCATATATCATGGTCGTTTGTGACCTCTGGCCCGCCCGCGCCGTGGAGCGCCGCAGCTTAAGCGCGATCCGTTAGGCGCCAGCACCGAGGAGATCGCGTGACTCAGCGTCCTCATGCACGGGGCGGTCTAGGGGCTGCACGCGACCCGCTGACCCGGTTCCGTACCGGCCTGGCGATCACAGCGGCTCTCGCGGTCGCGGCCACCGCGCCCGGCGGTGCGCAGACGGGTAGCACGGCTCCCGAGAGGGTAGCATGGCCCCTCGTTGATTTCGTCGTCCTGGGAGATTCAACGCACGGTGTCCAACTCATCGTGTCACCGAATTTGCACAGCATGCAAGGTCGGGAACGCCAGGACGCTATGACGCTTACTTTGGAGCCGCGAGGGACGCGGCGGTGGGCGCCTAGCGTTGCTCACTTGGTTGATTCCGTGGCGCGCTTGGAGCCCCGAGATCGAACTCCGTTCGTGACTGTGCAGCTTGCAGCGAATCTTGGCAAGGGCGGGCTTACGGTCAGTCTGAACGGACGCGGGCCGCGAGACACCCCCTTCCTGATCGCTGTAGCCGAGGCACCAGACCAGACCAAGGGATGGACGATTTATGCGTCGGCCCCGAATATTCGAGACCTGTTGACGGCAATCGACGCGACCGCCCAGACAAGCGCATTCGACTCAGGGCCGCCGGGTCCCGGCGGCGAAACCGTTTACGTGGCCTGCCAACTTGATAAGCCACCACGCCTCCGAGACGGAGAGCATCCTTTCTACCCATTGGATGCCCAATCGCGCCGCCAGGAGGGTCGAGTGTTGGCCCAGTTCATCATCGACAGCTCCGGGGCTGCACGCCCGGGGAGTTTCCGAGCGCTGCTAAGCGATGGCGATACTTTCGCCGCTGCGGTGCGCACGGGTGTTCTGCGCGCCCGCTTCGTTCCCGGCATGGCACGGGGACGCGCGGTGAGCACGTTGGTGTGGCAGTGGTTCGCGTTCCGCCTGCGTTCGTGAAGGCTGGCGCCTAACAAGCGCTTGAAGCTGACGGGCGGTGATCGCTCTAAAGGTACCGGAGTGTTGTGCGCTGGCGCGCACCAACTCAGGTTGAAGGTCGGTTGCGCGCGGCGGGCGAGTCGCCCGCAGCTTAAGCGCGGTCCGTTAGACGGCGCGAATCAATCGTTCCGCTTGCATCGAGAGTGTCCGTGCAATCACAACCAGGCAACTTTACGCGTAGGCGGTGCCTCGAGGGTGAGTGAATCGGTCATCAGCGTGTCGGAGCTGACGCGCCGCTTCGGTGCCACGACGGCCCTGGACTCGGTGAGCGTGTCCCTCCCGCGCGGGGCGGTCTACGGCCTCGTCGGCGCAAACGGAGCGGGGAAGACGACGCTCATCCGGCACATTCTGGGTCTGCTACGGGCGGAACGCGGCTCGGTGCGCGTCTTCGGCCTCGATCCCGTCGCCGACCCGGTCGCCGTCCTGTCGCGGATTGGCTATCTGTCCGAGGTAAACGACCTCCCCGGCTGGATGCGAGTCGACGAGCTCATGCGCTACACGCGCGCGTTCTATCCCGCCTGGGACGATGCGTATGCGGAGGAGCTGCGGCGGGCGTTCGCGCTCGATCCTGCGGCGAAGATCAAGGATCTCTCCAGGGGGCAGAAGGCGCGGATGGGACTGCTCATCGCGCTGGCCCATCGGCCCGAGCTGCTGGTGCTGGATGAGCCGTCGTCCGGCCTCGATCCGATCGTTCGCCGCGACATCCTCGGCGCCGTCATTCGCACCATCGCCGACGAAGGCCGCACGGTGCTCTTTTCGTCGCACTTGTTGCAGGAAGTGGAGCAGGTCGCCGATCACGTCACGATGATTCATCAGGGCGCGATCGTATTGAGCGCACCGCTGGACGACATCAGAGAGTCCCACCGCATCGCCGGGCGCGTTCCCTCGCTCGATGAGATTTTCGTCGCCCACGTCGGCACGCCAGCGTCAGCCGCGGACGCGTAAGCCATGCATTCCCCTGCTCTTGC
>DASWCE010000051.1:0-4563 GCA_036390255.1 Gemmatimonadales bacterium
TGGCTCAAGCGCCTGTTCTACCGCATCGGGTACTGGCTCGGGCTGGTGGACGAGGTCCCGGTGGAGCGGGACACGCGTCCCACCGCGCTCGTCGACCTGACGCGGCCCGCCTACAAGCTGGGCATGGCCGAGGTGAAGGTCGGACGGCGTGAATACACCCTCAACGTGAAGGTAACGCCCGATCGCGCGACGTTCCGGGTGCGCGAGACGGTCCGCCTCGCGGTGGAAGTGACCGACAACGACGGCAAGCCGGCAGCGAACGGCGAGATCGCGCTCGCCGCGGTGGACGAGGGCTTGCTCGAGCTGATGGACAACGCATCGTGGAATATCCTCGATGCAATGCTGGGCGAGCGGCCGGTCGAAGTGCTGACCGCGACGGCTCAGGGCCGGGTCATCGGCAAGCGACATTTCGGCAGGAAGGCGGTGGTGCCCGGCGGCGGCGGTGGCGTGGGACGCGCCGGCGCGCGCGAGCTGTTCGACACGCTGCTCCTCTGGAAGGGGCGGGTCGCCCTGGATGTGAACGGCAAGGCGACTGTTGAGGTGCCGCTGAACGACTCGCTGACCGCCTTTCGCATGGTGGCGGTTGCCCATGCCGGGACGGCCCGTTTCGGTCATGGCGCGGCCACGGTGCGCACCAGCCAGGACCTGATGCTGTTGTCGGGATTGCCTCCGGTGGTGCGCGAGCAGGATGAATTCAGCGGCATGTTCACGCTCCGGAATTCGACCGCGCAACCGCTCGCCGCGCAGTTTGCGTGGACCTTGAGCGATCGCCCGGCCGGCGATGGCAAGGGCAAGGCGCTGGCGAGCGGCGAGCAGGCGGTCGCCCTTGCGCCCGGCGAGGCGAAGCTGGTATCGGTGCCGGTGAAGGTGCCGGTGAATGTTGAACGCTTGCACTGGGAAGTTTCCGCCGCCGCGAAGGGCGGCGCCCGCGACCGGCTGCGCGCGACGCAGAAAGTGATCGAGGTGCATCCCGTGCGCGCATACCAGGCGACGCTCGCACAGCTGGACAAGCCGCTCCTGTTTCCGGTGGAGCGTCCGGCTGACGCTGTGCCCGGCCGCGGCGGTGTACGCGTGGAGGTAATGGGCACGCTCGCGGGCGAGATGTCGCCAGTGCGGGAGTACTTCGCGCGCTATCCGTACACTTGCCTCGAGCAGCTCGCGTCGAGGGCGATCGGGCTCGGCGAGGACGATTTGTGGAAGTCCGTTGCCGGCAGCGTCTCCAACTATCTCGACCGCGACGGGCTGGCGCGTTACTTCCCTATCGACTGGCTGGACGGCAGCGATGCGCTCACCGCTTACTTGGTGCAGGTGGCGGACGCCGCCGGTCGCGATTGGCCGGAGGAGGCGCTCAGGCGCATGTTGTCCGGACTCGAGGCGTTTGCCGCCGGCCGCATCGTCCGCGGCAGCGCGTTGCCGACGGCGGATCTGACAGTGCGCAAGCTGGCCGCGATCGAGGCGCTCGCGCGTCACGGCCGCGCCAAGGCCGCGCTGCTGGACACAATCGCCGTCGATCCGGCGCTGTGGCCGACGTCGGCGCTCATAGACTGGATCGGCATCCTGAAGCGCGTGAAGGATATGCGGGAGCGCGAGAAGCGGCTGAATGAAGCGCTCGGCCTGCTGCGCGGAAGGCTCAATTTCCAGGGCACCGTCATGACGTTCTCAACCGAGCGCACGGACGCGCTGTGGTGGTTGATGGTCTCAGCCGACGTCAACGCCAATCGCGCGCTGCTGGCGGTGCTGGACGAGCGCGACTGGCGCGAGGATGTGGGCCGCCTGGTGCGCGGGTCGTTGTCGCGGCAGAAACGCGGACACTGGGGCACCACGGTTGCCAACGCGTGGGGCACGGTGGCTATAGCCCGATTTGCCCGGGCCTTCGAGAAGGCGCCGGCGACCGGCGACACCGTGGTCGCGCTCGCGGGCAAGTCGTCGTCGGTTCCGGTCGGGGCCGACAAGCAGACGCGCGACCTGGAATGGCCGGCGGGCCGCGAAACGCTGGGCCTGACGCATACCGGGAGCGGCGCGCCGTGGACCATCGTGCAGTCGCGCGCCGCGCTGCCGCTCAAGGCGCCGCTATCCACCGGCTACGCGATCAAGCGCTCCATCGCGCCGATCGAGCGGAAGGACTCGTCGGGCTACACGCGGGGGGACGTTTACCGCGTCACCCTCGAGATCGACGCGCAGAGCGACATGACCTGGGTGGTGATAGACGACCCGATCCCGTCGGGCGCGGCGATACTCGGTTCCGGTCTGGGGCGCGACGCGGGTTCGCTCGCGCGCGGCGAGAAGCGCGAGGGCTGGGCGTGGCCGGCCTTCATCGAGCGCACGCACGAGGCCTATCGCGCCTACTATGAGTTCGTGCCCAAGGGCCGCTTCAAGATCGAGTACACGGCGCGGCTGAACAACCCCGGCCGATTCGACCTGCCCGCCACCCGGGTCGAGGCGATGTACTCGCCCGAGATGTTCGGTGAGGTCCCCAATGATTCCGTGGTGGTGAAGCCATGAAGCGGCGGATCCTGTCCATCGTGCTCGGCGCGTTCGGCGTTCTCGCCGGGGCGTTCCTGATCGCGCTCCAGGTAGCGCCGTACGCCGTTCCGGACTTCGAGTCGGTGCGCGGCGACTGGCGGGGATCGGACGCGTGGCTGCTCGACCGCAACGGCGAGACGCTGTCGCGGGTGCGCGTGGACCACGAGCGGCGCCGCGGCGATTGGGTCGGGACGAACGAAGTATCGCCCGCGCTCACTGCCGCGGTGCTGGCTTCCGAAGACCGGCGTTTCCGCGAGCATCGCGGCGTGGACTGGCTGGGCATGCTGGGGGCGTTGCAGCAGACCGCCGCGGGAGGCCGGCGCGGAGGCAGCACGCTTACGATGCAGCTCGCGGCGTACCTCCATCCCGCTCTGGAATCCGGCGGCCGCCGCGATCTGATCGATAAATGGCGGCAGATGCGCCAGGCGGTGGCGCTTGAGCGCGCCTGGAGCAAGGACCGGATACTCGAGACCTGGCTCAATCTCACGCCGTTCCGCGGCGAGCTCGAGGGCGTGGACGCTGCGGTGCGCGCACTTTTCGGCAAGCGCGCCGGCGGACTCGATCGTGTCGAGAGCGCGCTGCTCGCGGCACTCGCGCGCGCGCCCAACTCGCCGCTATCGCGGGTCGCCAGCCGGGCCTGCATCCTGCTCGAGCACGACGAGCAGGCGTGCCTCATTGCCAGGAGCTTTGCCGCGCAGGGCCTGTTGGCAGGGCTGTGGCGTTCCAACATCGATGGCGATGCGCCGCACCTGGCGCGCAAGCTCCTGTCGCGGCCTGGCGAGCGACGGGATACCACGCTGGATGCCCGCGTGCAGCGTTTCGCCAACGAAACTCTGCAGCGCCACCTGCGTGAGCTGGAAGACCGCAACGTCGAGGACGGCGCGGCGATCGTGCTCGACAATGCAACGGGAGAGATACTCGCCTGGGTCGGCTCCAGCGGCGATCTGTCGCGCGCGCACGAGGTGGACGGCGTGACGGCGCCGCGCCAGGCCGGCTCGACCCTCAAGCCGTTTCTCTACGCGCTGGCGATCGAGCGCAGGCTGCTGACCGCAGCGTCCATCCTCGACGACTCGCCACTCGCCGTGACCACGCCGGCGGGGCTCTACGTGCCGCAGAACTACGACCACAGCTTCAAGGGCCGGATTTCCCTGCGCCAGGCGCTCGCTTCTTCGCTCAACGTGCCCGCCGTGCGCACGCTGGCGCTGACCGGCTACGAGCCGTTCCACCGGCAGCTCAGGGCGCTGGGCCTGGAGACGTTGACGCGCGATGCCGATCACTACGGCTACTCGCTCGCGCTCGGTGGCGCGGACGTTACACTGGCGCAGCTCGCCAACGCCTACCGCGCGCTGGCGAACGGCGGGCGCGCAAGTCCGGCACGCGTCGCGGACGCCCCCG
Organism: Gemmatimonadales bacterium; assembly: GCA_036390255.1. Lineage (GTDB taxonomy): Bacteria > Gemmatimonadota > Gemmatimonadetes > Gemmatimonadales > GWC2-71-9 > 20CM-2-65-7. The sequence goes on from DASWCE010000051.1 coordinate 3,919, forward strand.
GGGATTCCGCCGCGGCAACGCAGGTGATCGACGCCGCGGCAGCGTTCATCGTCAACGACATCCTCGCCGATGCGGCGGCGCGCGCACTGACCTTCGGCCTGTCGAGCTCGCTCGCCACCCGGTATCCGGCCAGCGTGAAGACGGGAACCAGCAAGGACATGCGCGACAACTGGGCCGTCGGATTCAGCGGCCGCTACACGGTCGGCGTATGGGTCGGGAATTTCTCGGGCGAGCCCATGCACGATGTTTCCGGCGTGACCGGGGCCGCGCCAGTGTGGCGCGAGGTGATGGATTTTCTGATGGAGGGCGGTGTGCCCGTGCGCCCGGCACCGCCGGCGGGTGTGGTGCGGCAGCGCGTCACTTACGCCGACGGCTCCGAGCCGGCGCGGGACGAATGGTTCGTCGTCGGCACCGAATCCGCACTACTGACCGCCGTGGACGCTCCTGCGGGGCAGCCGCACATCGCGTCTCCGGCCAACGGCGCGATCTACGCCATCGACCCCGATATTCCGTACAAGCGGCAGCGTATCGCGGTCACCACCCGCGGCGCGCTGCCGGGCGCGCTGTTCGTGCTGGACGACGGCCGCCGCGTGCCCGCTGACGTGCCGTTTCTCTGGCTGCCGCAGCCGGGCAGGCGACAGGTGG
>DASWCE010000052.1:0-5525 GCA_036390255.1 Gemmatimonadales bacterium
CTCGACCTTGAGGCTGACGCCGAGCCCCTCGCGCACCAGCAGCGCGCTGTAGACGCCCTCGGCGCCGACCTTGGTGACGACGCGCCCCGGATGGGCGCGCATCATCTCGGTGCACGGGCGGCCCTCACCGGCCACGAGCTCGGGGTGGTGGAGCATTGCTTCGACAATGACTTCCGCATTCCCCAGTCTCGCCCACGCCAAAGCCATGTTTCGGAGCGGCAACGCAAACGTCGCCACGCCACATCCATCTACCGCCACGCCGAGCTCTTCCTTCCGCAAATCCGTCCAGCGGCTCACAGATTCAAGGCAGCGCTGTTGTACAGGATGCTCGACCCGCACGTAGAACTCGGTCGGCCAGCCGTGCACTCTGGCCAGCGCCAGCATCCCCGTGTGTTTGCCGGAGCAGTTCGAGTAGACCGCGGTGAGCCGCACGCCCCGAGTCTCGTAGTCCGTGGCGACGGCGTCGGACAGCGGCCGATGCGGCCCACACATCAGGTCGCGCTCTGAGCAGCCGATGCGCTGCAGGAAGTCGCGCACCAGCGCCACCTGCGCCGGTTCGCTTGAATGCGATGCGCACGCGAGCGCCAGGTCCTGACGGTTCAGTCCGAACCGCTCCACAGCGCCGTCTTCCACGAGCGGCAACGCCTGAAATGGCTTGGCGGCGGACCGCCAGAACGTCCGGTAGTCGGGATCGCCTGCGCTGGCCACGAGCCGCCCGGTCGCATCCACAACTGCAACGTGGACCCGGTGGCGGGATTCCAACACTGTCCCCCGCCAGGATTCGACGAACAAGCAGACTCCTTTCGCCGGCCGGCTCATTTCGGATTGCGGATTTCGGATTGCGGAATGTAACGGAGGGCGTCTTAGCGCACGACCTCTCATCGCCAATCCGCAATCCGCAATCCCCAATCCGCAATTACATTGTCCCGCCATGCGCACCGCCCTTTTCCTGCTCTTGCTGACGCCGGCGGGCGTCGCGGCACAAGAGGCCTCGCCCTACCTTCCCATCAGCCACTGGTCTAGCCCTTTCATCGAGCACCTCATCGCTGCGGGCCGCATGGCCGACCCGTCGCCGCTCAGTCGCCCGTTCAAAGTCGAGCAAGTCGTGCGCGCGCTCGAAGCGGTCGACAGCAACGTCGTGACCGGCGCCGAGTGGACGGTCGTCAAGCAGATTCGCTCCGATCTGATGCGCCACATGCGGGGGCCATCGTCGCGCCTCGACCTCCACGCCGCCACCGCCGCCAGCTCACATGCGCGCCGCGACCCGCTGCGCGAAGCGGGGGGGGGACCGGGCCATACGACATTTTCCGGCGGCGCCGCCCTCACGCTGTACTTCGGTCCGGCGGTGCTCGTCAGTCATCCGTATTTCGACACGCGGCTCAAGTGGGATCCCGATTACTTCGGCAAGAAGGACCGTGTCATCGCGGGGCGCACGGCCGAGGCGTACGTCAGCGCGCAGTGGCGGTTCGGCGAGCTGTTCTTCGGCAGTGTCGATCGCAATTGGGGGCCGCGTTTCATCGATGGCCTGCTCGTGTCACCGAACCCTTATAGCTACGATCAGCTCGACGTGCGGATCGGCACCGACGGCGTGTATCTCGAGGGATTGCTGACACAGCTCGATGACTTGCCCGACACCGCCGGAGCGGCAGAGCATCGCTATTTCATCGCGCATCGCCTCACGATCCGGCCGCCGGGGAATGCGACCTTTTCGCTGTGGGAGGGGACCCTCGTTGCCGGCGTGGACCGTCAGCTCGAGCCGTGGTTCGCCAACATCGTTACTCTGGGTCTGTTGCAGCAATACGATCAGAAATCGCAGGCGAACAACCTCGTCGGCGTCGACGTCACAACGCGGATCAAGCGGACGCAACTGTTTGGCTCGCTGCTGCTGGACGACATCCAGGTCGACAGAAGTGCCGCCAGTGACAAGGAACCGTCCTCTTACGGTTTCACGTTGGGCGCACAGGGGGGGCTGTCGCGCTTCGGGTGGACCGCATTCTACACACAGGTCGCGAATCTCACGTACCGCACGCCCAATCCCGCCGAAGCCGTCATGCGGCGCGGGGTCGGGCTCGGCCGGAACTTCTCCGACTACGATCAGCTCACGCTCCGCGGCAGCATGATCGCCGGTCCCAGCGTCTTGCTCGAACCGGAGGTCACGCTGCTGCGACAAGGCCAGGGCGATTTCCGCCTGCGCTACCCGTCTGTGGCGCAGTACGCGTCGACCCCGACGTTGTTTGCCGGAACCGTCGTGCGGACAACGCGCCTAGCGCTCGCCGGTCGCGTGATTCATGGACGCTGGGTGCTGTCGGGCGATGGCGGCGTGCATTTGATCTCAAATGGGCCAGAGAAGACGCGGTGGGTGGGGACGGTGCAACTGACTTGGCGCACGAAGAAGGAAGGCCGCATACCGTGACCGAGACACGACTCACGCGCGACCGCATCGAGACCATTCTCCATAAGATGGCCACGACCAAGGTCGTCGTCGTCGGCGACGCGATGCTCGACGTCTATCTCGTGGGCGAGGTCGATCGTGTCTCCCCCGAAGCCCCGGTGCCGGTCGTCGCGGTGCACGCGAGCCGGCATGGTCTCGGCGGCGCTGCCAACGTCGCCGCGAACGTCGCCGCGCTCGGCGCCGAATGCCGGCTGGTCGCGGTCGTCGGCCAGGACACGCGCGGCACGTCGGTGCGCACTGAGCTCGACGACCTGCACCTCAGCACCAGCTACCTCGTCACAGACCCGGGGCGTCCGACGACGTCCAAGACGCGCGTCGTCGCGCGCGGCCAGCAGATGCTCCGCATCGACGAGGAGATCGACAATCCCATCTCGGCGCGCGTGATGGAGCAGCTCGGCGCGGCGCTCGAGCGGGCGCTGCGCGATGCCGATGCGCTGCTGATCGAAGATTACAACAAGGGGACCCTGGTGCCGCAGGTGATCGAGCGCGCCCTCACCCTCGCCAAGAAGCGCAGCCTGCCGGTGGTCGTCGATCCCAAGTTCAAGAATTTCTTCGCGTATCGCGGGGCCACCATCTTCAAGCCGAACCGTCGCGAGCTGGAGCTGGCCATGGGCGCCGCGCTCGACCTCGCCCACCCAGATGCACTGCCCGACGCGCTCACCAAGCTCGCCGTCGATAACTTGCTCCTCACGCTCGGCGGCGAAGGGATGATGCTCGTGACCAAGGACCAGGAGATCACGCGCATTCCCACCATGGCGCGCGAAGTGTTCGACGTCTCGGGCGCGGGCGACACGGTCACGGCGTGGGTCGGTACGGCGCTCGCGGCCGGCGCGAGCGTCCGCGAGGCGGCGCACCTGGCGAACTTTGCAGCGGGCATCGAGGTCGGGAAAGCGGGCGTTGCTACGGTTTCAGGCGCCGAGGTGCTCGCGGTGCACGAGACGTATTACGATCAGCTTGGGAAACTGCGGCGCGAGGGACTCCTCTAGACACGAATATCCAACATCGAATGGATATTCGATGTTGGATACTCGACTGCCTACCTACGCTCGTTACGGCGTCGTCGGCTTCGGGCTGTTCTCCGCTGGTGCCGCCCGCTGCGCCGCCGCCGCGTCGCGCTTCGCCTGCCGCTCCGCGGCGTCCGCTTCCTTCTCCGAAAGCCCCAGGCCCGTGAGAGTCTGGCCGAGGCTCTTACCGCTTTGCAGACCGCTCAAGATCGCCGGCGTGGTGATCGCTGGATTCTTCGATCCCAGATTGTGCGCCACCATGTTCGCCGCGACGAACTGACCGTGCGTCAGCTTCGGGTTCGCCTGCTTGGCGGTCTGATACGCGCTCTCGAGCTCGCCTGACGTCATGCCGAGTTTGGTCGCGATGCCGCGGAAGGAGTCATGTTGCTCCGCGGGCTTGGCGTTAGAGGGGTTGGCCGGGTGTGCAACGGCCGTGTGCTGCGCTGGCCGCCCAGCTGACGACTTGCCTTGCGCGCTGAGGGCACCGCTGACGACGAATGTCAGGGCGCCAGCAACGGCGATCAGGCGCGAAATCCGCTTCATGAGGTCCTCCGGTTAGGCGTTCGTAATGAAGCTACAACCATTGAGGGACTCCGGAACGTGACGAAAAGTCACGTTTTCTGACTAGCGCGGGTCTCCAGACATCGTGCGGCGCACATGTTGGTGGCTCCTACTCCTGCCCTCGCTCGGCGCATCGTCGCTCGCGGCCCAGACGACCACGGCCGCCGGCGTGACGGTCGGCTCGGCACAGCTCACCGATCAACGCTCGGAGCAGGCATTGTCCGCCGCGTTGCAATTCCAAACGACTCCTTGGCTGAGTTTTTCAGCGATCCCGGGCGTGGTCCATGTGAGGGATGTCGTGAACGGCCGCCCGGTCACGAGCACCGGGCTCGGCGACTTGCCGCTCTCGGCAGCGGCCGCCCACACGTTCGCGGGGCCGACCACGCCTACGGTTGCCGCCGCGCTCACGCTGGTGCTCCCGACCGGCAATGCGTCCTGCGGGCTCGGCAGCGGCGCAACATCGGCGGGGCTGGATATCGGATTCGCGACGTCACCCAATCCCAGACTCCACGTGTCCGCCGACGCGAGTCGGAGCGTCAGTCACGCGTCGAGCCAGTCCACCTTGAGCGCGCCGCGCGCCACGTCGGTGCTCGTCGGCGGCGGCTACGAGTTCTCACGACTCTGGCGCGCCGACGCGTCGGTCGGCATTGACGTCGGCCAGTCCGATTCCACGCAGGCGCTGAGTCGCGTGCTGGGCGGCGGCGTGACGCGGCGGCTCGGCGGCCGGCTGGCGCTCACAATGGACGGCAGCGTCGGGCTCACCGCAGGATCGCCGAAATGGGTCATCTCACTCGGCATCGGCACCGTGTACGCGGGCACATCGCCAGTCGCGCTCAGCGCGCCCCTCAAACGACTGCGCTCCGATTTCACGGGCGGCGTGAGTCGGCAAAGCGGGAGTGGGAAGATCGGGTGCCGCTAAGAGGCTAGAGGCTGGGCCGGACCAATGGTCATTGGACATGGTTCTCTCTACATTGGTCATTTCGCGCGCAGCGTGCGCGGGGCCCTTAGCTCAGCGGTTAGAGCAGCGGACTCATAATCCGTAGGTCCCAGGTTCAAATCCTGGAGGGCCCATGAGTCGAGAGGCCAGGAGGCCGAGCGGCTGAGGGGCTACCGGGAGCGAGCCCCGAGGCTAGACCTGTCTTCGGCAGACATTTAGGTTGTTGCCTTACTCGGCCGCTCGGCCTGTCAGCCGCTCGGCCTCTAGTAGCTCGGGTGGCTAGCTCAGCTGGTTAGAGCGCCGGTCTCACATACCGGAGGTCACAGGTTCGAGTCCTGTGCCGCCCATTCTGCGCAGAGTTCTGGTTCTCTCCCACACCTATCTCCAACCCGCGCATCGGGGCAAACTCCGCGCCCTCGCCGCGCGCGGGCTCGAAGTCACCGTCGCCATTCCGCAGCGCTGGCGGGAGCCGTGGTTCGGCCAGCCGATCGACGTCGCGTGGGAGCGCCAGGGCGGCCTCGAGGTCTTCCCGTTGCCCGCGCACGGCATGGGGAACAAAGGCGAGATCGCG
>DASWCE010000053.1:0-19806 GCA_036390255.1 Gemmatimonadales bacterium
CCGAGCGGAGTCCACAGAAACCGAAATCGCTGCGTCGAGAACGGCGCTAGAAAAGCGATGCCAGACGAGTAGGTCGAGAGCGCATCGAGACAGCTGTGCGAGAGCAGCGCGACGCCGAGGATGACGGCGATTCGGGCGCGAGTCCCGGGGGGTTGAACGCGAGGGAACAGCGCGGATGCTGCGACGACCGCGGCGACGAGCGCGAATGCCAATGAATGGGTAATGCCGCGATGAGGAGCGAAGCCCAACACATCGATGTCGGGCAGTGCGGCACAGGCCGCTGCGATCAGGCACACGCGCCGTGCCGAGGGCGGTACAGCGTGCGGAGCCCACGCGCCGATGGCATAACCAACAGCCGCATGCGAGATGGGTGTGGGCACGACGCTTTGGGGGAGGGCCTTACTCGGTGTGCTGGCGAAGCAACGGTGCCACCGGCTGCGCGACGCCAGGACATTCGCCGCTCACTCGTGGCCGGACTTCGAGGATCTGCTGCACGTCAAAAATCCGGGCTCCGCCGTAGATGCTGCCGCCGTGTCCCTTCACGCCTCGCAACCGCACGAACACCGGCTCATTCGCCGCGGCGACCGCGCGGTACCTCGTCATCAGCGCTGCGTCTTTGATCAGCACCCCGGTCTTCGGGTCATCGCACGGAAAGAACACGCCACTGCTGTCTTGGTTGACGTACAGACCGTGAACTTCCGTCGGACGGTGACACGCGACGAAGACAATACAGGCAAAGGCGCCGATGAACGCGATCCAAGGCATGGCGTTCAAGCTGCTCGGCGCGAGGAAAAGCGCAACAGCCAGCTGATGCCCGTCCAGGCCAGGACCAGCAGAAGCAGGATCGCGACGACTGCGAGCAAGCCTGAGACCAAAGCGCTCACAGCCCCGCTGGAGCCGTGCGTCCGGCAGTCCTTCTCAGATCCAGGAACATCGCCAGGGGCCCGACGAGGGCCAGTGCCAGAATCGGCGGCGAGACATACAGCGGGCGCAGCCACGCGAGCTGATAGTCTCCGGCCAGACGGATCAGCGTTTCGACCAGCGCCACAATCGCCACCACGATCATCCGGCCGCGCCGCGTGCTGACCGTGGTGCGAGGATCGGTCACCATGAAGAAGACGAACAGCTGATACATCGGTCCCGTAATCGGCGCGATCTCCGCGAGCAGGGGTCCCCCGACCAGGAAATGCCGCAGCGCCGCGAAGCTGACGAAGCACGCCACATATGTGAGCGTCACGTGCAACACCCGCGCGCGCCACGCGATCACCAGCCCGAAGGCCCAGATCACGAGGTTGGTGCCGAGGTCGTTGCCCCACTGATGGCTGAGAATCGCGACGGAATCCGAAGCTACGAGGACGAGCAGCGCGATGGCGAAGTTGCTGGGATTCCAGAGGTGACGGCCGCGGTAGGTGAGCACGTACTTCGAGGTGATCGCGATGAACGCGCCGAGCGCAAATGGCCACAGCATATTCGCCTGCGGCTTGGTCAAGAGCGCGAGGCTGATTCCCGTGATATAGGCGCTCGCCACGTTCGCCACGCGACCGCGCAGCCACCAGGAGAGTAGCAGCTCAGTCGCGACACAGACCCCTAACGTCGTCGCGAGGCGCTGATAGCCGCCGAGGATGCCGTAGCGTGCCTCGCCCACCACCAGCACCAGGGTGATAAGCAAGACGATCAGGTACTTGGGATCAATCGCGATCGCGGCGAATGAGCGTGCCGGAGCCTGGGCGGAAGCGGGCGCCGTGGTCATTGCGGTTCCGTGATGACGTGCAGCTGATCGATCGCCAGATCGTTCAAGACTTGCACCGTTCCGGACGGCCAACGAATGGTGACCCGACCCAGGCGCTGATTGCCCAGCCCGAAATGCAGGCGCCGATCGTTCTGACTACAGAATCCCGTTCCTCCGTCCACCACCTGGCGCTGGCGCGCGTTGCCGAACTCCGCCGTCACCTCGGCGCCGATGGCGCTGCGATTGCTCCGCGTTCCGACGAGCTTGAACTCGACCCAGTCCTCACCCCCCGGCCCCCTCTCCCTGCGGGAGAGGGGGAGCTCATTGCGATAGACCAGCGCCCTACCTTTTTCGTTCGCGATCACGACGTCGAGCACCCCGCGGTTGAAGAGATCGGCCATCGCGACCGCGCGGCCGTCCAGCCGATCGGTGACGCCCGCTTCCTGCGCGACATCGACAAATCCCGCCTGGCCACGATTGAGCAGCACGCGCGAGCGCTCGTACCCCGACAGGCTCGCGCCGCCAATCGGCGGCCAGTTCTTCGCGTCCTCGAAGATGTTGCCCTGCGCACCGGCGATCTTGGACATCGCATACCAGTAGTCGTGCGTGGAGTCTGCCGAGATAAAGCCGTTGGCGATGACGAGATCGAGCAGGCCGTCGTTGTTCAGGTCGCCGAACTGCGCACCCCACGCCCAGCCGGCGTCCGCGACCGGGCCGGTTGCGACTTCGTCGAAGCGGCCCAGCTCCTTGAGAAAATTCAACCGCAGGTTGTTGCCCTGAAACAGAAATCCCTTTTCGGAAATGTTGGTGACGAAGACGTCGTGCTCGCCACGGTTATAGACGTCTCCGAGCGCGACCGCCATCCCGCTCTTGGAATCGTCCGACAGTCCCGCGCGTGCCAGCTCGAAGTGCTTGCCCTCGTGATTCAGGTACAGCTCTTCCGGGCCATAGTCGTTGGCGAGATACAGGTCGGGCCAGCCGTCGTCGTTGAAATCGGCGGCGGTGACGGCCAGCGTCCAGCGTGTGCTGCCGACGCCCAGCGAGTCAGTCACATCCTTGAAGTGCCCGTTGCCGAGGTTCTTGAACAGCAGGTTCTTCCCGCCATTGGTCGCGAACTCCCAGCTGTGCTGCATGATGCGCGTGGTCGTGAGGTGCCAGAAGTCGATATCGGAGCGGAAGTAGCCGGTGATGTAGAGATCAAGCAGGCCATCGCGATCGAAGTCGAACCAGACCGCGCCGTTGGAGTTCATCCAGTGGCGCAGGCCCGCCTGCTCCGTGACGTCCTCGAAATGCCCGTTGCCGAGGTTATGGAACAGCTGCGGGTAGCCCCATTTGTAGACGAGCAGATCCTCGTTGCCGTCGTTGTCGTAGTCGCCCCACACGGCGCCCATCGATACGCCCTCGCCCGGGCGGTTCACGGAGCCGACGCCCGCTTCTCGGGATACGTCCCGGAAGGTGCCGTCTTTCTGATTCAGATACAGCGCGTTGCTGGCGCCAAAGCGTGACGTCGTGAAGTAGAGATCTGGCGAGCCGTCATTGTTGAAGTCGGCGACGGACACGCAGGCGCCGAGCGCGCCGACGTGGGGCGCAATGTTGGCGATCTTGGGGTCGAGCGCCGGCGCTTGATGCACGAAATCGATGCCGCTCGCGTGCGCCACTTCGCTCAAGTGAATGCTTTCACTCGCGCCGGCGACGCTCCCGGCGGCGCGTGCGTTCAGCACGACGACCGCAACGATGGCCGCCACGAACGCCGCGATCACAATGGAACGACGCCACGAAATCATGGCGTAAACGATATCCGCGTCGGCAAGAGGGCGTTAGCTTCCCAGCCCCATGCTGTGGCCTGCGCGGCGTTCGATCGGTACGCTCGTGCCACTCGTCGGCATCCTCGCCGGCTGTGGCCGTCAAGCCGCGCCGCTGTTCAAGCTCCTTTCCCCACGACACACGGGCGTCACGTTCGCGAACACCATCACCACGAACGATTCGTTCAACGTCCAGAATGACGTCTACATCTACAACGGTGCGGGCGTGGCGGTCGGAGACATCAACAACGACGGACTCCCCGACCTGTTCTTCAGCGGCAACATGGTTTCGAGCCGCTTGTATCTCAACAAGGGCAATATGCAATTCGAGGACATCACCGAGCGCGCCGGAGTCAAAACCAACCGCTGGTGTACCGGCGCGACGATGGTGGACATCAACAACGACGGGTTTCTGGACATCTACGTCTCGGTCTCCGGCGCCGGGGCAGGGTCCAAAGGCGTCGATCGCGCGAATCTCCTCTTCATCAACAACGGCAACGGCACGTTCACCGAGGCCGCGGCGAAGTATGGCATCGCCGATACCGGCTACACGACGCATGCCGTGTTTCTCGATTACGACGGCGACGGCGATCTCGATCTCTTTCTGCTCAACAACTCCCCGAAGGATTTCGCACGCGGCGCCGCCGACACGCATCCCCTCGGCGTGAAGGAGCCGAGCCCGGAGAGCTGGAACAAGCTTTATCGCAATAGCGGCGACGGAACGTTCACCGACGTCTCGCAGCAGGCGGGGATCCTGCGCCAGATCGGCTATGGGCTGGGCGTGGTCGTTGCCGACGTAAACCGCGACGGGCGGCCTGACATCTACGTCTCGAACGACGTCGCGCCCAACGACGCGCTCTACATCAACAACGGCAACGGCACGTTCACCGACAAACGAGCGGCGTGGCTCAAGCACACAAGCTTCGCCGGCATGGGCGTCGATGTCGCCGACTTCAACAACGACGGCTGGCCCGACATCGCGCAGATGGACATGCTGCCGGCGAGTTTGGAGCAGCGCAAACGGATGAGCGGCTATCTCACCTACGGCGGCCGCATCGAGCTGCGCCGCCGCGGTTTCCTCGACGACTACGACGCCAACGCCCTGCAGCTCAGCAACGGGATCACGCCGCAGGGCGACGTCGTGTTCAGCGACATCGCGATGCTCGCCGGCGTCGCCGCGACCGATTGGAGCTGGAGTGCTCTGCTGGCCGACTTCGACAACGATGGCTACAAGGACCTCTTTGCCACCAACGGCTATCCCAAGGCCCCAAACGATCTCGATTATCAGACGGCGGTGCTCGCGGCGCGGCGGGCGGACGATCACCGCGCGGCGCTCGCGCAGCTCCACGCGCTCCGCAGCTATCGCGTGGCGAACCACATCTTCCGCAACAACGGCGACCTCACGTTCACCGACGAGACCAAGGCGTGGGGGATGGACCAGCCAGGCTTTTCATTCGGCGCGGCCTACGCCGACCTCGACAACGACGGCAGGCTCGATCTCGTTGTCAACAACATGGACGGCGTCGCCTCCATTTATCAAAACGTGCAGCCGCGGGATAGCACCACGCATTACCTGGAGGTCGCGCTGGAAGGCGAGTCACCGAACCGTGGCGGCTTGGGCGCGACGCTGATTGTGACTGCCGCGGTGGGGGGGCAGAAGCAATACATTTATCACTCGCCCTATCATGGCTACATGTCCACGATGGATAGCCGTGAGCATTTCGGGCTCGGGAAGGCAACGAAGGTCGATAGCCTGAGGGTCATCTGGCCGGACGGTCGCTCTCAGACGCTGACGGGGCTGGCCGCCGACCGGTTGATCACCGTACGTCAGGCCGACGCTTCCACCATCCTCCACCATCCTCCACCAACACCCACCAACCGCCACCAACTCTTCCAGGCCGCGCATCTTTTGTCGTACAAGCAGCCCGATGTGACCACGTTCGATTACGACGTCCAAGCCCTGCTGCCGTACGAGCTCTCCAGGCAGGGGCCGCCGCTCGCGGTCGGCGATGTGAATGGCGACGGTTTGGACGATGTCTTCATCGGCGGAGCCGCGGGTGTTCCGGGTCGGTTGTTCATCCAGCAAAAAGACGGCCGTTTCGTCGAGTCGGCCAAAAATCAGCCCTGGCTCGCCGACAAAGACTATGACGATTGGGGCGCCGTGTTCTTCGACGCCAACGGCGACGGGCGGCCGGATCTCTACGTGGCGAGCTGTGGCTACACGCGTGCGCCGGTGTCGCGGCTGCTACAGGATAGGCTCTACATCAATCAAGGCGGCGGCCGGTTTGTGCGCGACAGCTCTGCATTGCCCGCGATGCTGACCTGCACGGCGAGTATCGCGGTTGGGGATTTCAACGGCGACGGGCGGCCGGATCTCTTCGTGGGCGGCCGGCTGGCGCCGAGGGACTATCCGCACGCGGCCCGGAGCTACGTGCTCAGAAACGACGGCGGTCATTTCACCGACGTGACCGCGCAGGTGGCGCCCGAGCTCGCGCAGCCGTTCGGCATGGTCACCGCCGCGGTGTGGGTCGATTTCGACGGCGACGGGCGGCTGGATCTCGTGACGGCCGGCGAGTGGATGCCGCTCCAATTCTTTCGAAATGACGGCACACACCTGAGGAATGTGACCGCGTCGATCGGCATCGGTGCGACGCGCGGCTGGTGGTGGAGCCTGGCGGTGGGGGATTTCAATCACGATGGCCGCCCCGATCTGATCGCAGGCAATCAGGGTCTGAACTTCTTTTACCGGACGTCGCCGCGCAGCCGATTCGGCATTTACGCCGGCGACTTCAGCGGCGACCGGAACACCGACATTGTGCTGACGCAGGACTCGGGTGGTACGGAAGTGCCAGTCTTCGGCCGCGCCAAGCTGGGCCCGACGATCTTTCCTGCGGCGTTACGATTTCCGAGCTACGGCGGGTTTGCCGCCGCTTCGGTGCAGCAGCTCTTTGGGATCGCCGAGTTACAGCGGGCGCTCCACTACCAGACGGACACGTTTGCCAGTCTGTATTTGCAGAACAACGGCAACGGCACATTCACCGCGGTACCGCTCCCCAACCTAGCGCAGATCTCACCGATTCGCGGCATCGTGGTGCACGATGTCGACGGCGATGGTCATCTCGATGCGATCGTCGCCGGGAACTTGTTCGCTACCGAGCCGAACACGACGCCCGCGGACGCCGGCAACGGCGTTTGGCTGAAGGGCGACGGCCGGGGTCATTTCACAGCGATCGCGCCGCTCGAGAGTGGGTTCCTGGCGCCGCACGATGTGGCGGGACTCGCGCTCGTGAAAACGCCTGCAGGGAGCGCCGTGCTCATCGCGAACACGGCTGACTCCCTGCAGGCGTTTACGCTTCGAAGACGTTAGCTACCGGCTTACCAGCCCGTATTCTGTACTAGCCGGTCTTGCCCGCCGACGCGACTCAGTTCGATCTGATCCTGAGGGATCGGATAGAGTGCGTATTTCGGCAACGTGAATATGTTCGCTGCCTGGGCGAGATACGGGATCCGCGACCGTTCGACGCTGATGTAGTTCGTAATCGTCGAATCAGCACCACCCCAGCGCCGCAGGTCGAAGAACCGCTGGCCCTCCATCGCCAGCTCGAGACGGCGCTCGTAGCGAACGGCCAGATCTGCCTGGGCGATGGTGGTAAACGGCGTGGTGTATAGGCCGATCTTGTAGACCGCCCAGGGCGTCGCCAGCGTATCCAGGGTCGGGGTGACGGCCACCATCGGGAGCGCCATGGGCTGGATGGCGGCGTTCGTGGCACATGTGGGCCACACCGCTTTGACCAACGAATCAGTGGGTGCCCCGCAGCCCTGCGCCACCTTGCCGGCCCGCGCGCGGACGAGATTGATGAGCACCCGCGCGCTGTCCAGCACGCCGGTCGTCGCGTGGACATGCGCCTCGGCGTTCAGCAGCAAGAGGTCGGCGAAGCGGAAGAGGTGAATGTTCACATCGTTCGTCTGCGTCGCCTGCCACCCGACGTTATTCTCGGCGTTCGCTGCCTGCTCATGGACGTTCTTCTTCGGACTGTACGGGCCGCTGTAGGTGGCATCGCGGATCCACGACCGGTTGTGCAGCGTCCAGTCCTTATACGGCACTTTATCCCGACCAACCGTCCAGTCGAGCCGCGGATCCACCGCCGCCAGCTGGCCACCCGAGAAATTCGTGTCGCTCAACGCCGCCGTCGTGTTCCAGCTGGTGTTCGAGAGCGCCACCGGCAGGCCCACCGCATCCACCGCGAAGAAGTTCACCAGTTGCTGCGAGGGTTGGTGGAAGCCGCAGCACCCGAAGTGACTGCCGGAGTGCGGGAAGTTCAGCCGCTCGCCCCAGTTCGAGTTCCAGCCGCTGGGTTCGCCGTCGCGCACCGAGGCCTGGAACGCGAGGATCGTCTCTTTTCCGTCTTTGTAGGCCTGGAATCCGGTCCAGACGTGATCGAAGCTCGTTTCCAAGTCGTAGACGTTCGCCTGGCGCACGGCCCGGAACGTCGCGACGGCCGAGTCCCACAGCGCCGCGGTCAGGGCCGCGCCATAGACCTGCACGCGTCCCTTGTAGGCCATGGCGGCCCACTTCGTCAAGCGTCCCTTGTCGCCGTTGCGCGGCGTCGCCGGGAGCAGGGTGATGGCCTGATTGAGGTCGGCGATGATGTTGTTAATGATCTGCGCGAGCGGCAGATCGTTCGCCTTGCGGTAGCCACCCTCACTGACGGGGGTTGAGTCGGCTTCCGTGTAGTACGGAATGTGACCCCACATCCGGTAGGCTTCGAAGTGGTAGTGCGCCCGCAGGAACAGCGCCTCACCCCGGATGCCGTTTTGGTCGGCGACGGAAATTTCGGTGGGTTTCGCCGCCACGACGAGATTCAGCAGGCGGATCGTCGCATTCGCGCGGTACACGCCTTCGTAGACCTGTGACCATTTCTGGTTCAGGTAGCCCTCGGCCTCGCCCACGTTCCAGGCGTAGATCTCGATGTCGTTGATGGGCTGTTGGTCGCCGGCGTTGGAGCCCTTGTGGGCGTCGCCGCTGGGGATGCTGCCCCAGACCCAGTTGCTCGCCGCACACCCCCACGAACCGGCGGAGCTGCTACTGCAGTCGAGCGAGCGGTAGGCGGCGATCAGCGAGCCTTCGACCCCGGCTTTCGTCTCCAGCGACGTCTGGTCGACGACCCCTTGCGTCGGCTGGTCCAGGAAGTTGTTGCAGGCGTACGCGACGCCGGCTGCCACCAGCGCTCCGGCGATCCCGTACCGCAGTCGATTCCATTTTTTCATAGTCATCGTCGGTCCGTCCCCTGAATAAAGACGAGTCGTTGGCACGTGGTCGCTAGAACGTGGTCGTGATCCCGATTGTGATCGTGCGATTCGTGGGGTAGGACCCCTCGTCCACCCCGCGGAACTGATCGCGGATGTCGCCGGCCGCGCCGAACGTACTCCAGGTCGGCAGCGCGGGATCGAGCCCCGAGTACCCCGTGATCGTGAGCAGATTCTCGGCCTGCAGATACACGCGCGCGGCCGGAATCCAGCGCACGATCGCCGGCGGCAGGTTGTAGCTGACCTGCAGCGTCCGGAGCCGCACGTACGACCCGTCCTCGACCCAGAAGCTCGAGAACTGGCGGCTGAACGACGCATCGTTCACGTCCACTCTGGGGTACTTGGCGTCCGGATTCGTCACCACGCCCGGACAGGGGTAGCTGTTGCCTGCGCCAGGCGCGCACGGACCACTGAGCACCACCGAATTAGCGAGGAGGTCCGACCGCACGTTGGTATCGAAGTAGCGGAACACATACCAGTACCGCTGCGCATTGAAGATCTTGTTGCCGAACGTGCCGAACACCGTGGCACTGACTTCCCACGCGCCGCGCCGCACCGCGAGATCGAGACCGCCCGTGAAGTCGGGATGCGGGCTGCCGATGATGGTGCGGTCGGCACCGCTGATGGTGCCGTCGCCGTTCAGATCCTTGAACTTGATCCGGCCGGGGCGCGCCCCGTCGGCCCAGAACGGCGCCGCGTCCGCGGAGTCACGGTAGTACCCCTCCGCGACCAGACCGTAAAACGCGCCGATCGGCTGGCCGACCATGTTGATCACCGGGTTCTGCTCGCGCAGCGAGATCGGCCCCGTGAAGGACTGCGTCCCCAGGTTGTCGATCTGGAGGATCTTGTTCTTATAGTGGCTGCCGTTGAACGTGACGCTCCACATCGTCCCCGTCCCGATCGTGTTGTGATAGCCGATCGAGAAGTCGATGCCGGTGTTGCGCATCTTCCCGATGTTGATGCTCGGCGGTGACGCGGAGCTGGCGGTCGCGGGCGTCCGCGAATCGAACAACAGGTTGTTGGTGTTGCGGCGATACCAGTCGGCGCTGAACGTCCCGCGGCCTTCCAGGAACTCGAGGTCCAGCCCGACGTTCGCCGAGCGCTGCTCTTCCCACTTCAGCTTCGTATTCCCGATGGCGGTCTGCTTGAAGCCCGCCCGGATGCTCGTGCTCGTGCCGCCGATGTCGTAGAACGTGTCGCCGCGATCGCCACCGAACTGGCTGACGATGCGTCCCGATGGAATCTGCTGGTTCCCCGTCACACCCCATCCGAACCGCAACATCGCGTTCGAGAAGGTCCCCTTCGGGAAGAACGATTCCCGGCTCAGCCGCCAACCCGCGCCGACTGCCGGGAACGTGCCCCAGCGATCGTCGGGCCCGAACCGCGACGAACCATCACGCCGCGCCGTAAAACTGAGATAGTAGCGTTCGCCGTAGTTGTAGTCGGCCTTGCCGAAGAGCGATAGCAGGGCGGAGCGCCCGCCGTTGCTGGTGACGTTCTTGGTCGTCGGATCGCACAACGCATCCTGGATGTAGCGCGAATCGACGGTGGTGTTGAGCAGCTTCGCGCAGCTGCCGGCCTCGAAGCGGTTCGTGTTCTTGCTGGCTTCCTGCCCGAGCAGCACCGCCAGGCTGTGCTGGCTCATCGTCCGCGTCCAGTTGAGCGTGTTGCTCCACGTCCACTCGGTGAACAGGGAGTAGTTCTCGTTGATCCCGTTCACATCGGTGACTTCCGAGTTTTCCGGCGTGGTGGCGTTGTACCCGTGATAGGAGCCCTGGCCCACGTTAAATCCCAACCGGGTTCTCAGCGACAGGGCGTGGCTGGCATCATACCCCGCGAAGACGTTTCCGAAGATCCGGTCGTTCGTGCTGATGTTGTCCTTGCCGGACACCGCGATCTTGAGCGGGTTGGTCAGGTTGCTCAGCCCCACCGCCTTGCCGGAAGCGAAGTACCCGGCGACGTCGTAGATCGGCACCACGGGCTGCTGCATGATGTTCTTGCCGATGATGTTGTCTTCCCCGATGGCGTCGTCATCGAGCCCGCCGTAGTGCCGCTCGCGCGACACGGAGACGTTTTGGCCGACCTGCGTCCGCCCCACGTTGAACGTGGTGTTGACCCGCACGCCGCCGCGCTGCAGGCGGTTGAACGCCGCGGTGCCTTCCTGATCGAGGAAGTTGAACGAGACGTGGTAGGCGTTGTCGTCGCCGCCACCTGAGACCGCCAGGTTCGCGTCGCGGAACTGGCCGGAACCGAACACCGACTTCCACCAGTTCGTCCCGGCGCTGCCCGGCATGATCAGGTTATCCGGATAGCGATAGGTACTGACGTCCACGTTCGTGCACACCGCGTTCGCGCCGGCCGGTCCGCAGTTGTTGGGCCAGATGTAGGGAGGAACGCTCGGGTTGTTCCCGAGGGAGTCGTTGCCGTAGATGTTCCTCGGAACGCCAAGCCCGGCGTTCCGGTACGCCGTCTTGACGACCTGGAAGTAGTTCAGCGCGTTCGTCTCGAGAATGTCGTCCATGCCGCGGTAGGGCGTGGCCACGCCGGTTCTGACATCCAACGTGACAGACCGCTGTCCGGGCCGGCCCTTCTTGGTCTCGATGATGACGACGCCGTTGCTCGCGCGCGAGCCGTAGATCGACGCCGCCGAGGCATCCTTCAGGACCTGGATGGACCCGATTTCGTTCGGGTTGAGCCAGTTGAGGTAGGTGTCCTGGACCGGCGTGCCGTCCACGATGTACAGCGGATCGTTGTTCTGGAACGAGCTGACGCCACGGATGCGCACCGTGGTGCGCGAGCCGGGCGAGCCGCTGTTCTCGACGGTCACGCCGGGGACGCGGCCATCGAGGCGCTGCAGCACGCTGGTCGACGTCTGCTGCTGCGCGGCCTCGACGTTCACGCTGGCCACGGCACCGGTGATGCTACGACGCTCCTGGGTCGTGTAGCCCGTCACGATGACCGGGTCCAGCACCGCGATGGCTGACTCGATCGAGACATCGATCGCGTTCCGGCCGCCGATCGTGCGCGCCGCGCCCTTGTAGCCGATCAGCGCGAACAGCAGCACGCCGTCGTTGGGCGCCGCGATGGTGTAGCGGCCGTTTGCATCGGTGGTGGTAGTGGTAGTCGTCCCACGCACCTGCACCGTGACGCCAGGGAGGCGCTCGCCGGTGGATGAGGTGACGGTGCCGGAGACTTGCGTCCCCTGCGCCAGGGCCGTGCCGCAGAGCGTCGCTGCGAACACCACGCCCATGCCCAATGTCGCGAACGCACGAATGATTTTCTTTTCCATGAAGCCCTCCGCCTCCTTCATTCCACGGGTCTCCGCATGGACTGCAAACCTTCCCGGGCAATCACGTCTCGATATGTCAGCAGCGCGACGTTGCGCGCCTTGAGGGCCGCGCTGAATCGCGCCGACGTCAACGCCGTCAGCTCACCCTGACGGTTCTTGCTCATGTCGGCGAGCGGTTGGTCGGTGTTCATGTCGAGCAACGCGCCCAGCTCCGCATCGTCGATCCCGACGTGCGTCACCACGGCGCTCAAGCCCGGCTTCAACCGGTTGACGTACGCGACCAGGCTGTCAGCCTTCCGCTCCGGCGCCGCGAAATACTGCGGCGCGTCCATCGCCTCCGCGAAGTAGCCCGACATCCCTAGCCCGTATTCCTTCGCGAGCCGCTCCGTCACCTCGCGGAATTCCGGATACCGCGTGGCGGTGCCCATGTGAAAATCGACATAGTCGATCTTCACGCCGGAGCGCAGCGCGCGGTCGATCTGGGCCCGCAACTCTTTTTCGACTTCGGCGACGTTGGGATTGTGCTGATGCAACGCTTCGGAGGAGGGAAAGAAAAAGCCGTTCTCATCGACCAACGATGGAACGGCGGCACTACCTGCGACGGGACCCCAGCGATAATTCTTCCACTCCGAGTTCAACGCGAGATGGATGCCGACCGCGACGTTGGGATGCTGCTTCAGAATCGCCACAGCTTCCTGGTACCACGGGCACACGAACAACACCGACACCGAGACCGGCATGCCGGTCGCGACGAGCTTCTGCATCGCCATGTTCACGCTGTGACTCATGCCGATGTCGTCGGTGCGGATGATCAACGAAACTGCGGAAGTGGGAGGCATGGCGGTTTGGGCAGACACGAGCGTCGACGTGCTGGTAAACGTCACCCAGCCGGCGATAACGATCGCTCGTGGTACACGCATAGACGGCAGCCCCCGTTGTCGAAACGGTCTCGATCGTGTAACGAATGCCTAACTTGTCCACATCGAGGGGAACGACAAGACCCCCACTCCGGGTCACCTGATCAGCCTACAACGGGCGGCGTCGCGACTCCTGACGATTCCGGGTTCCGCCGTTGCCGGCGCGTTTGAGTGGGGGAAGGGCGCGAAACTCGGCGAAGACACGCACGAGCAGCTCCTCGCGACTCTGCACGCGTAGCTTGCGATAGATGCGCCACAGATAGGTGTGTACGGTGTGCGGCGACAGGCCGAGGCGTTCGGCGGCGTCCTTCTCCGAATTGCCGTCGAAGACGGCGCGCACGATGCCGCATTCGCGGGGCGACAGACCGAGACAGGCGGCGAGCGAGCGCCATTCGCCGGGAACGAACACCGCGTGGCCCGTGCCGTTCAGGACGGTCTCTCTCATGGCGTCCCAATATGCTGCGGGCTCCGTTCCCACCGCCAGACCGGCCCATCCTCGGGGTCGATGATCTCACCGATATGCACGAAACCGCATTTCCTCAGCACGCGGGTCGACGCGTTGGCCTCGGGCCGCGTGTGCGCGCGGATCAGCTGCACGCGGGGATCGTTCGCGGCAAAGTGAATCAGCGCGAGCGCAGCTTCGGTAGCGTATCCTCGACCCTCGCGAGACGGCACGATGCCATAGGCGATCTCCACTATGCCCGCCGTGTCGGGAGCGCCTTTGAACCCGGCACCGCCGACGATTTTGCCGGTGCTCTTCTCGACCACCCAAAAGCCGAAGCGCCAGGGATCGGGGCCCTGCGCTTGTCCCGCCGCCTCGCGCAGCGCCGCGAGCCAGTGCGGAGACACGTCTCCAGACATATAAGACCCCCGCAGGCCAGGCGCGGGGGTCAGGGCGGCGACTTGCTCGAAGCGCTCCGGATGCTCGATCAGCGTCAGCAGCTGCTCCGGCGTGTAGGGGAACAGTGTCAGGCGCGGTGTGTGGAGCTCGGTCGCCTCATGTGGCATCGTAGCCCGCGTATTCCCCCGGCTGAATGACGTTTCCCTTGTACCGCTGGTCGTCGTGGATGCCGATCTTCGAGGCGTAGTACGCCCGGATCGTAGCACCCTTGATCTGGCCGAAGAATTTCTCCGCATCGGTCTTGGGATCCGATTCCGCCGCGGCGATGCGCGTGAGCAATGCCAGCCGTTGCTCGGGCGTCGACGCCATGAACGTCTTGGCGTGGATCTCTTGCGACAGCGCCTCCACCGCCTTGATCCCCGCGCGCCAACGCAGCGGCTCGTCCTTCTCGAACGCCTCGGCGAGCCTCGCGTCTATGAAGGCGGCCACACCGGCGGCGCGCGCGCCGCCCGACTGCGCGTCGGTCGGGATGATCATGTCGCTCATCTCATCCACCAGCGCGAATTCCGCGGGCGTGAAGAATAGGGGCTTGGGGCTGGGGCTTGGGGCCTTGGCGAGCGCCGGCAGCGCCAGGGCCGCGGCTGTTGCCTGAATCATGTCGCGACGCGAGATCGTCATAGGTTCCCCCGCTTGAATTCGTCGGCCAAGTGCTCGCACGAGCGCCAGGCGAGCGCCATGATCGTCCACGTCGGATTCTGACACGACGCGCTGACGTGACTCGAGCCGTCCACGACGAACAGATTCTTGACGTCGTGCGACTGCTGGAACTGGTTGAGCACCGACGTCTTGGGATCGTTGCCCATCCGCGCCGTGCCGAGCTCGTGGATCGACCAGCCTTCCGTCAGAATGGTCTTGTCCACGCCGATCACTTCGATGCCGGCCGCCTCGAGCATTTCCTTGCCGGCGTTCGCCATGTCCTCGCACATCTTCTTCTCGTTGTCGCCGAACTGATAGTGGAAGCGGAGCACCGGGATCCCCCAGGCATCCTTCACCTCGGGATCTAGGTCGACGTAGTTCTCGTAGCGCGCCAGAACTTCGCCGAACCCGCCCATGCCAATGAAAGCGCCGGCGTGATCGCGCACCGACTTCTTGAACTGGCCGCCGAACCCCGGCGTATTCCACGCGCTGTCCGGGAAGATCGAGAAGCCGGCGCCCCCCTCGAACCCGTAACCGCGGATGAAGCCTGGCTGCTTGTCCTGCAGATTGCGGAACCGCGGCACGTAAAAGCCGCCGGGCTTGCCGTCGTCGAGCGTCGGCTCCGCGCCCACAAGCTCCTTGACCAGCCCCGTCACGCCCGGGCCCATCACGTGCTCACAGAAGTTGTGACCCACGTGACCGCTCGAGTTACCGATGCCGTTGGGGTATTGCCGTGACTTAGAGAGGAGGAGGAGACGCGCTGATTCGAGCGTGGATGCTGCGAGAATCACGACCTTGGCCTTGGCTTCGTAGGTCTTGTGATTCACTGCATCGACGAAGGAAATCCCGCGCGCCTTGCCGGTGTTCGGGTCCACCAGCACCTCGTGCCCAATCGCATTGGTGCGCAGCGTGAGATTGCCGGTATCCATCGCGGGATAGATGAGCCCGGTCGGCGAATCGAACGCGGCGTGGATGTCGCAGCCGCCCGGACGCCGGCCGCAGGCACCGCGCCCGAAGCACTTGCTGCGATACTTGTTTTTCACACCGTCGGTCGTGACGCCGGCGCGATACGGCGTCACCGTGCGACCCATCGACGCAAGACTCTTACGCAGCTTGACTTCCGCGGCCGTCAGTTTGTTGGGGCGCTGGAACAAGCTGTCGGGGAGATGCGGCAGGTTCTCCTTGTGGCCGGAAATGCCGAGATAGAGGTCGACCTTGTCGTAGTAGGGCTCGAGGTCGGCGTAGGAAATCGGCCAGTCTTCCCCATAGCCGTCGTGCGTCTTGCCCTTGAAGTCGTAGTCGGAAAGGCGGAGCGCGAGGCGGCCCCAGATGTTCGTTTTACCACCCAGGAGTCGTGCGCGTACCCAGGCGTAGCGCGTGCCCGTGTACGGATGGTCTTTCTCGTCCACCAGAATATTCTTGACGTAGTCCGATCCACCCCAGCCCCCGACGTAGGAGAACACGTGCTTGAACGCCGACCCTTTGGCGTAGGGAGGCTGCCGCACCGTGTACTCGTTGAAGCGGATTGCGTGATAGCCGGGCGGCGCTTCACCGCGCCGCGGGTGATCGTACGGCCACTCCATCGACCGCAGTTCCTGCTCGATCGGGATTTTCTTCCCCGCTTCAAGCAGCAGCACCTTCATCCCCTGCGATGTGAGGACATGAGCGGCCATGCCGCCCGCCGCGCCGGAGCCCACGACGACGGCATCGTAGGTTTGCGAGAGGTCGACATCCTGTTCCGGGGAAGCTCGGAAGCGAATCAGAGTCATGCGCTTTCCTTAATAGACGTGGTCGGTAACATGCACCCCGAAAACCGAAGACGCTAAGGCGCTGCGTGGCGCTCGTATGCGACGAACGCTACGCGCTTGCTGTCGGGCGCCCAACTTGGAACATTGATCGTTCCCTGCCCTCCGAAGAATTCCGGCGTCAAATCACGCACGCTCCGATCGCGCAGATCCATCAGCCGGAGTTTCACCTGTCGGCCGAACGGATGGTCCTGTCCCTGATCTTCGACGAACGAGAGGAACACCAGCCAATGCCCGTCGGGCGAGGGATGGGGAAACCAATTCGCGTACGCGTCGTTGGTCAGCTGCTCAGGCTGGCTGCCGTCCGGCCGCATGCGCCAGATCTGCATGCGCCCGCTGCAGAAGGAGTTGTAATAGATGAAAGCGCCGTCGGGCGAGTAGTCGGGTCCGTCGTCGAGCCCCTTGCACGTCGTGATGCGCCGTTCGTCCCCGCCGTCCACGGAGATCGTGTAGATGTCGAACTCGCCGTCGCGGCGGCCGACGAACGCCAACGTCTTTCCGTCCGGTGACCACCCGTGCCAGAAGCTCGGCGCTTTGGTCGTGATGCGTTTGGGGGTGCCGCCCGCGATGGGCAGCGTGTATACGCTGGACGTCAGCCAATCCTCTGTCGGTTCGTGACTGATGACGAGCGACTTGCCGTCCGGGGAGATGCCGTGGTCGTTGTTGATGCGCGGCGTGGCGAGGCTGACGGGGAGCTCGGCGAGCTGACTCGCGCCGGCAGTGAGGCGATAGAGTCGCCCCTCGCTGTTGATCAGGAAGTAGCGGCCGTCACGGGACCAGTTAGGGGCTTCGAAACGCCGGTCGGCGCTGTAGACCGTTTCGATCTTTCCGCTGGCGATCTCGACGGTTTTCAGAAAGCTGCGGATCGTGGTGTCCTGCGCGACGAGAGCGACCAGGAGGAGCACCATCCGCCGTGTCAGAACTCTAGCGCGTGCAAGTATTCAAAGTTCGCGCGGGCATCCGCCATATCCCCGCCCGAGTCTTTCGCCGTCTCCTGCTCCACGTACGCCGGCTTCTGTTCGAGGTGCGGCACGGCCGCCAGGAATCGCTTGAAGTCGAAGATGCCCTTTCCCAGCCCGGTGTCGTGCGAGCGATCGGCGACCGCGTCTTTCAGATGGAAGAGCCAGAAGCGTTCCGGATACTTCTGCAGATACTGCATGGGATCGCCGCCGCCGATCAGCATGTTGCCGACATCGAGTTGGAGCCGCGTGACCGTGGGATCGAGGCGGTTGATGAAGACGTCGAACGGGATCTGCCCGTCGATCGGCTTCTGGTGGTAGGCCTCGTTATGGAAGGCCAGCCAGATGTCCGCTTTCCGGGCCACCGCCCCCGCCGCGTTGAAGCGATCGGCCCACTCGCGCCAATCGTCGAGTGTCTGCTTGGTCCAGTCCTCGAAATCGGGGACGACGAGATACTGGTGGCCGAGCAGCTTCGCCGTTTCGAGGCTGCGCTCCCACCCGACGAAGATCGTGTCGGCCGACATGTGACACGAGGGCGCGCGCAGTCCTTCGTTCTTGAGCGTCGCCGCCACCTGCGCGGGCGTGCGACCAAAGAGATTGAACGACCACAGCAGCTCGACGTCGGTGTATCCGATCGCGCGGACCGCTGCGAGTGTCCGCTCGGGATTCTCCGCCATCGCGTGACGGACGGCGTACGTCTCGAGCCCGATCCGATCCAGTTTCTTCGCTGCGCCGAATGGTGAGCGGGCCAGGATGCCACCAGCGGCTGCCGCACTCACCGTCTGAATGAAGTCGCGTCGTTTCATGCCCCCCAAAATACGGGTCGCTGAACATCTCGGCGAGCCATATCATATGCGGCATGATCACCCTGCTCGCATTCGTCGCCATGGTCGCCGGCGTCCAGGACAGCGCGCTCGCTGTCATCCCTCGACCCGTTCACATGACGCGCGGCACCGGGACCTTCGTACTGTCGGCGCGCACCGTCATCGTCACCGATCGCGCGACGCGTGACATCGGGTATCAACTGGCCGATTGGTTACAACCCGCAACCGGCTATCGGCTCTCGGTGGGCGCCGCCGGGGCGGGGGGCAGCGCGCGAACCATCTCGCTCGGCATCGATCCGACGCTCTCGCGCCTCGGCGAGGAAGGCTACCGCCTCTCCGTGACGCCGGCGCGGATCACGATCCGCGCATTCCATCCCGCCGGCGCGTTTTACGCCGTCGAGACGCTGCGCCAGCTCTTGCCGCCGGACATCTTTCGCGCCGCGCCCATCGGGGGCGCGGGCGTTTCCTGGACGGTGCCCGCGGTAGCGATCGAAGACTGGCCGCGCTTCTCCTGGCGCGGCGCGCACCTCGACGTGTCGCGCTCGTTCATGCCCAAGGAATTCGTCAAGAAATACATCGATCTCCTCGCCGTCCATAAGCTGAACCGTTTTCACTGGCATCTGACCGACGATCAGGGATGGCGCATCGAGATCAAGAAGTATCCGCTGCTCACGTCGGTGGGAGCCTGGCGCCGTCAGTCGCTCGTCGGCGTCCAGCATGCGTATGCGGACACGACGCAGTGGGTCTACGATAACATTCCGCACGGCGGATTCTACACGCAGGACGACGTCCGCGAGATCGTCGCGTACGCCCAGGCGCGCTTCATCACGGTCGTGCCGGAAATCGAGATGCCGGGGCACGCGCAGGCCGCGATCGCCGCGTATCCCTGGCTCGGCAACACCGGCCAGCAGCTCGAAGTCCTCACGCACTGGGGCGTGGACGCCAACATCCTCAATCCGTCGGACTCGGCCATGCATTTCATGCAGGACGTGCTGACCGAAGTGCTGGCGCTCTTTCCGAGTCACTGGATCCATACCGGCGGCGACGAGGCCGTAAAGGATCAATGGAAGACGAGCCCGCTCGCGCAGTCGCGTATCCGCGAGCTGGGCCTGCCGGACGAGAACCACCTGCAGAGCTGGATGACGGCGCAGATGAGCCGCTGGCTCGAAGCGCGCGGCCGCGCCCTCATTGGCTGGGACGAGATTCTGGAGGGCGGGACAGAAGGACTCGCGCCCAATGCCGTCGTCATGTCGTGGCGCGGCATGGACGGGGGCAGCGCCGCCGCGCAGGCCGGCCACGACGTCGTCATGACGCCGACGTCAAACACGTACTTCGATTACTACCAGTCGCAGGATCCGGCCCACGAGCCGCTGGCGATTGGCGGCTTCCTGCCGCTAGAGACGGTCTATGCGTTCGAGCCGGTCCCAGCCAGCTTCGATGCCGCGACCGCGGCCCATGTCCTCGGCACGCAAGGACAGATCTGGACCGAGTACCAACGCACGCCCAAAAACGTCGAGTACATGGTATTTCCGCGGCTCACGGCGCTCGCCGAGGTCGCGTGGACGCCGCGGGAGCTGAGGGATTTCGGCGATTTCACGGCGCGACTGACGAGGCACTTCGCGCGGCTCGGCACGCTC
>DASWCE010000054.1:0-2400 GCA_036390255.1 Gemmatimonadales bacterium
GGTGCAGACCGACATGCTGGGACTTCGCAGCACCTCCTGGATCGACGCGCGCGGCCGTCCGGTGTTCGAGCTGGGCCTGAACGGCGTGATGATCTCCGCGCTCGAGGATGAGCAGACGGCTAAGGGCTACCTCGCGAGCGCCGCGCTCAACAAGGACGACGTGATCGTCCAGTGGAGCCTCGTCAAGGCCCCGCTTCCGCTGCCCGACCCGCGCGAGGCAAGGTTTCTCCGCGTCAGCTTGAGCCGGTCTCCTCTGTCGGATGAGAGGCAGCGCTGCCACTCGGCCGCCGCGGACTTCGTTTGCGAGATCGACGCGACGCGCGGCGCCGCGCGCTCCGCCGGCTCCGCCGACGCCGATTTGCGTCCCTCGGCCACGGTGCAGAGCCGTGATCCGATGATCCGATCGCTCGCGAAAACGATCGCGGGCGGCAGCGGGACCGTTCCGGAAAAGATCGGCGCCGTGCTCGCATGGCTGGAGCAGAACATCAGCAAGGAGCCGGTCGATACGTTTTCAGCGCTCGACGTGCTCGATGCAAGGCGCGGCGAATGCCAGGGCCACTCGTATCTTTATGCGGCGCTGATGCGCTCCCTCGGCGTGCCTACGCGCGTGGTCAACGGCTTGGTGTACTCCGCCGAGCACGGCGGCTTTCTCTACCACACCTGGGCGGAGAGCTTGGTCGAGGGATCGTGGCGCGCGGTCGATCCGACATTCAACCAGACGCGGGCCGACGCGACCCATATCGCGCTGGTGCGCGGCGAGAGCCTCGCGGAGCTCGTTCCGCTCGTGGACTGGGTGGGCAATACGCGCATCCGGGTGCTCGAGGCGCGCTAGCACGGGTCGACGGGTCAGCGAGCCGGATAGCGGTGGTCATCGGTTATGGCGTAATCGACTTCGCAGAGGACGAGTGCCCGATCGCGGCGAATAGAAGGACACCTAAGGTACAACCGGTAAAGACGTGCCAAACCCAATGCACTCCGTGAGGAAAGGCGTCACACAGCGACAAGTCGACAGACCGGAAAAGTAATCCCGCCGCGAGCAGAGCCGCCGCCAGCCACAGCATTTTTCCCGTGCGCCGCGCACCGTCAGACATACCTCGCGTCGCGAACCACGTTCCACAAAGCGACAGGGCCACAAGAGATGGCAAATGGCGCACGCCGCCTCCCCAAAGCCCGGCCGGCAATACGGCATTCGACGCCAACGTGAGGAAGAAGAACGCCAACACCGCCACGACCGTCGGTATCGGTCGGGCGCCGAAGAACCGGCGTGCGGCGAATCCGACATATAAGAGTCCGAAGATCTCAACGGGAATCAGGTCGATCTGCAGCGTCACCCGGGTCGGATGCGTGTGAAAAATAAAACTGCCGATTCCTACGGCGGCACCACTGACGATCAATACCAAGATCGCCCAATCTCGCGCCGGGGCGCGCTTCCAGGTGCGAAAAGCCAGCGCCGCCATCAGGATAAAGACGATGTTGCTCGGCGCATTGAGCGGCTCGCCCAAGAAGCCTGGATCAAAGCGGCCGCAGTAATAGCCGACGTGATCCGTTGTCACTCTTGCGGCAACCGTACTTTCAGATTGATTGGCCGCCACGATATACCCAGGGTATCAAACAAAGAGCTTCCCGAAAGCCTCGCTTCCCCTAGGGGTAATGCTGACGGCGCGCGAGCGCTGTGTGCGTAGGACCCAGCCTCGCGCAATGTAGAGATCCAGCAATGCCGCCCCCAGAGCGCCGCCGAGGTGAGGCCGCCTCTGGGTCAGGTCTACGCAGGCGCGTGCAAATGCGCGCCGCGACCGGCGCGCTGCGGCGAGATCGACATCGAGCGCTACAAGCCTTTTTTCCCCCAGCCGGGTGACGCGAAAATCCCGCCCCTCCGCGGTCATCCATCGTGCTTTCAGCATGGCCTCGCAAACCTCGACGGCAATTTCGCCAGCCAGGTGGTCGTAGCACGTCCGCGCATGCAGAAACTGGACCGGCGCCGGCTTGGGAATCGCTGGGCTGCGTGGATTGCGCGGTCGCAGCGCCATGCTGAGCGATCCGAGGCTCTCGATGGCGTCCGCGACCTCGGCGCTCGCGATTCGAAAATAGCGATGTCGCCCCTGTGCTTCCAGGGAGAGCAGCCCCGCGTCCACCAGCTTGGCCAGGTGCGCGCTTGCCGATTGCGCCGATATGTTGCCGGCGTAAGCCAGCTCGCCCGCCGGGCGCATAGTGCCGTCGATCAAGGTCCTGAGTATCCGCGCGCGCGCCGGGTCGGCGAGGAGGCTGGCGATGCGGGCCACGTCGGGCTCATCGTTCATATTTCACCTAGTCGTGAAACATCTACGCTACACCGCACGGATAATCGGTGTCCAGCCGATCACGAACGCATTGAGGGACAATATATGAAACGCCGAGCGATTC
>DASWCE010000055.1:0-1679 GCA_036390255.1 Gemmatimonadales bacterium
GTGAGAGCGCGTTTCTCCCGGAGTTCGAGAAGGTGGCGTTGGTCTCTCGTGTGCAGAGCGAATTGGAGGCTCTCTGATGTCGCTGCGCCGTACCATGCTCGCCTTCGGCGTCACGTTCGTGTGCGCGCTCGCCGTGTTCACCCTGCCGCGGTTCGTGTGGAACACAGTGCAGGGAGCCGTGCGCCAGCAGCCCACGGCCGACACGACGCATCAAGCTCCACCTGCCGCCGTGCCGCAGGCACCACAGGCGGCGCCTCGCTCGTTTCTGCAACGGATCACCGGGATCTTCGGGATCGCCCTCATTCTGGGCATCGGCATCGCGCTGTCGCGCAATCGGAGCGCCATCAGTTGGCGCGTGGTGGCGTGGGGAGTCGGACTGCAGCTGGCGTTCGCGATCTTCGTGCTCCTGGTGCCGCTCGGCCAGAGGTTGTTTCGCACGCTGGGAGACGCGATCACCAAGATTCTGAGTTTCTCATACGTCGGATCCGCGTTCGTGTTCGGCGAGATCGGGAAGCAGCATTCGAGTCTCGGTCTGATTTTCGCTTTTCAGGTCCTCCCGGCCATCATCTTCGTCTCGGCGCTGTTCGCGATCCTCTATTACCTGGGCGTGATGCAGCTCGTGGTCAAGGCATTCGCGGTAGGGATGAACAAGGTGATGGGGGCGAGTGGCGCCGAGAGTCTCAACGTTGCCGCCTCGATCTTCATGGGTCAGACCGAGGCGCCGCTCACGATCCGCCCGTTTCTCCCGGGAATGACCCGCTCCGAGCTGATGACGGTCATGACCGCGGGGATGGCGCATGTGTCGGGGTCGATCATGGCCGCCTATATCGCCATGGGCATCGAAGCGCGGCATCTGCTCACCGCGGTGATCATGACGGCGCCCGGGACCATCATGATGGCGAAGATCATCGAGCCGGAAACCGAGACGCCGCAGACCCTCGGCGGCGTTCGGGTAGAGATTCCGCGCACCGACGTGAACATCGTGGACGCGGCGGCGCGCGGTACCACCGACGGACTGCACTTGATGCTCAACGTCATCGCGATGCTGGTCTCGTTCGTCGCCCTCGTCGCGCTGCTCAACGGCGCATTCGGCTGGGTGCACGGCTACGTCACCTGGTTCCCGGAAAGCATCCAAACCGTTCTCGGCTGGGTCTTCCGGCCGATCGCGTTCGCGATGGGCGTGCCGTGGCACGACTCCGGTACGATCGGCGGCTTGCTGGGCACCCGCATGGTGCTGAACGAGTTCCTCGCCTACGCGCAGCTCGGGCCGATGCGAGCGCAGCTCGATCCCGTGTCGTTCACCATCGCCACGTTCGCGCTGTGCGGCTTCGCCAACATCAGCTCGGTCGGCATCCAGATCGGCGGAATCGGCGCGCTCGTCCCGGACCGCAAGCACGATCTCGCCCGGCTCGGGTTCCGCGCCATGATCGCGGGGACGCTGGCGAACTTTCTGTCTGCCACGCTCGCCGGGATGCTGTTGTGACCGACGGGGTCCGCGCCGCGACGGACGTCGTAGCGAAGCGTCTGGGCAAGCTCAAGCCGCGCGCCGCGATCGTCCTCGGCTCGGGCCTCGCGGGCGTGGCCGACGCGGTTCACGACGCGGTGCGCATCCCATACAAGGACATCCCGGGCTTCCCCGAGCCGGGTGCCCCGGGCCACAAGGGCGAGCTCGTCGGCGG
>DASWCE010000056.1:0-3068 GCA_036390255.1 Gemmatimonadales bacterium
GGCTCCAGAATGGGCGCGAATCCTCCGCCGGGCCACCACCCGACGCTGATGCACTCGTGCGAGTAGGCCTCGCGCGTCACGAAGTCGGCCAGGTTGGGAATACCACCGGGGTGGCGGGGGGCCGGATCGCCCGAGAACCGCGTGTGGGCGAGATCGAAGCTCCCCCACCAGAAGTGGACGGGGCTCGTCTTACCGACGAACCGGCTGCGGAACACCTCCAGAACCCGTTTGATCTGGACGAGCAGCTGCCAGCATGCCCGAGCCGCTGCGGGATCGTACGAGCGGTGGATCGTGTCGGCTTCGAAGCGAATGGGGTTGGGGACTTCGACCGGCATGGTCCAGATCCGGACGCTGACGTCCAGCCGTGCCAGCGCGTCCATGACGAGGCGATAGAACTCGGCTACCGGGCGCGGCTCAAGCGAGACCGTGGCGTCGCGTCCGTCCGAGCACTCGAGAACGAGTTGATGCGCAACAAAGTCAAACGTGGCCGTGACGCTGCGATGGTCGGCCGTCAGCGGAAGCGTGGCGAGCCCGCGTGGCGTTATCTGGAGGGCGGTGTTCCAGTAGTGGTTTGTGAGCGGCGACAAGCCAAGCGCCAGCTTGCCGACGACCTGCGTCCAGATGTGGAGTGTGGCGTAGGTGTCCCGCCACTCCTCGAGCGGCAAGGCCGGCCAGAGCTCGCGTATCGCGACATCGGTCGCCACGGCCACACCTCCTTGTCGGAGAGCCCCGATCAGATCTCTGCGTGCTCCCCTTCAAGCTAGCCTACGAAACAGGCCCGGCAGGAATCGAACCTGCAACCCCCGTTTTGGGAGTTGACTACACACGCCTTAGTATGCAACCTGTCGGTCGTTGTATCTAGCTGACGACGCACCCTCTGCCTCTCCCCTTCTACGTCGCCATCCGCGAGCGCGTGCTTGCCGAGGTGCACGAGCGACACCGACGCCGACCTAAACGCGACCGCTGACACGGCGCCCCGGCTTCCAAAACAAGCGGGGCGCTTTCGTTAATCAGTGTCGCATTTTCACCCCTGAGCGCCGCAAAAACGCCCTAGATCAGTAGGCGCGGCGAGCCACATTGTTGCTGCCCATGGACGTATCCGAGCTAGAACAGTTGCTGCGAGAGGGGCACGAAAGCCTCGGCGTCGAATTCAAGCAAAGTATGAACTGGGCGGACGATGCCACCAAAGCAAAGGTGGTGAAGGCTGCCCTCGCCATCGCCAACAAACGGGATGGCGGGTTGATTGTATTTGGTCTGAAGCCTCCAGCGAAGGCAGGCAGCCACACCTTGGAGGGTATGACCAAACCCGACCACGACAGCTTCAACCAAGACAACGTGATGGGCAAGGTGAATGCCCACGCGTCCCCGAGCATCGACCTGACGGTGCGCCACCTAGTCATGGACGGGAAGCTGTTTGTCGCGATCGAAATTCGAGAATTCTCGGACTACCCCGTCATTTGCTCCAACGACGTAGTCGCCGGCGGGGCGGTCGTGGCCTTCAAAGGTCGAATGTACTGCCGCAGTCGACGCACCATAGAAACAACCGAAGTAAGAAGCGTCGAAGACCTACGGGACATACTGGAAATCGCCGTCGAAAAGGGCTTGAATCGCTACTTCAAGCAGCGCGCTATCGAGGAGGGTGTCGGGAAGGCCGCGGACGACGCTGAGCAGTTCCGTCAGCAGTTGGGGGGCCTCTAGATGGACGCGACAGCCCTGGATAAGGAAATCCGGTCTCGCGGATACTGGCGCGTCAACATTCGGCCCAGCGTGTTCATCGCCGAACGGGCTGCCCTGCGTGACTTGGAGGCCATTGCCCGAGACGCGGTCGTTCAACTTCGGGGTTGGGACTATCCCCATTTTCCCCGCGACGGAGTCACGCGAGGGAACGATTTCATTGAAGCAGCCACGGAGGCCGCCTTCATCTCCCACCTCGAAGTGTGGCGACTTTATCAGTCCGGCCAGTTCATCCATGTGTTCAGCATGCGCGAGGATTGGGTCGAGGGTACACCACTGCCCGGTCTCGGCAACGTGAAGCCCGGCGAGCTTCTGAGTTTGGAATCAACACTCTACACCATCACAGAAATCTTTTTGTTCGCCGCTCGATTAGCGCAGCGCATGGCGCTGGGCCCGGAGATTGTAGTGGAGTATGGCCTCTTCGGGCTGGCTAATCGCAGGCTGGAGACCTTCAACCCGGAGCGCGATTCGCTTTTCCTCACTCACGGCAAGGCGAACACCCCGTCTTTTGAAAGGACCGTCACCGAGAAGGCGGAACGGATTGGGGCGCGGGCGCCAGAGATTGCACTTGAGCAGACCCTTAAGCTCTATGAGCGCTTCGGATGGGACCCACCCAAGGAATCGGTTCAAGAAGAGCAGCGAAGGTTTGTTGAACGCCGGCTGCGCTGAGTGAGAGGCTTTAGCTTCTGCGTACAGGCCCGGCAGGAATCGAACCTGCAACCCGCGGTTTTGGAGGCGAGCCTCCCGCGTCTCCCGAAGACCCGCCGACTCCGTAACTGTCCGTCGAAGATGGAGATCGCGCGACCGGCTCTCCCCGCACGTCCGCGGTAGTGACCCGAAATCCCGCTACTCAGGGTGCATTTCAGGGTGCACCCTGCAGGGGCTGATCCCGGACTCGCCGTGGCGGGCTCGGGCGCCCAGGATGCGACAGGCCTTTGCAGCGCCGGGTCTTCTACCCGCGGTGGCGAATCAAGTTGACGCCGAGCAGCACCAGCGCAACTGTCAGCGTCGCCAGCCCGGCGTAGATGATTCGGTGCAATGCGCCTGGCTTGCCGTCACCCATGGTCAGCGCGCCCGCGAAGAACGCGCCGCTGCTAGCTCACAATTTGCTCGGCGACAGCCTCCTATCCCATCGCCCCGCGTTAAACCAGCGTTAGGGCCGTTGGCCAGCGGGCGTGTACAGCTCGGCGTGCATGAATCCACGCAGCTCCGGAAAACGCACGGTCGCGTCGCTCCAAGACTTGTGGAACAGAGCCTGCGAGGCTGCATCAAGTTCCCTTTGGAAGGTGCCCTCCGCGGACGGCGTTGCCACCTCCACGATGACGAGATGCGTG
>DASWCE010000057.1:0-2016 GCA_036390255.1 Gemmatimonadales bacterium
GAGAAGCAGGTCGCCGCGCGCCTCAACCTGAGCCACGCCACGACCCATCAGTACGTGACGGCTCTCTATCGTCGCTTCCGCGTCCAGAGCCGCGCTCAGCTGCTCGCGCATATCATGAGGCGCATGGGTCAGGGCCTATGGAGACGGCTGGCACCTGGCTAGCACCTACAAAGGCGTGATGCGTTCGTCCGTGAAGCTCATCGCCCGGGCGCTGATGTCATACCGCAACCGGCAGCATCACTCGGCTGCAGCCACAGTCCCGGCACCACGCCAGACTCCTCACACTAGCGGCGGGGCTCACGCGCTCGTCCGAGTCGCTTTTCGAACCAATGCGTGGCGTACGGGTCCGCGTTGAACGCCGCCACGTCCCGATAGCCCGCGCTGCGATACAACGCAATCGCCTCCTGCAGTGTCTTGTTCGTCTCGAGCCGTACCGTGGTGATTCCCAGCGCGCGTGCTTGATCCTCGAGCGCCTCCAACATCCGCCGCCCAATCCCGAGCCCGCGCGCGGACTCCGCGACCCACATGCGCTTCAGAGAGCCCACGCGTGGAGCCGTTGTTTTCACACAACCACCGGCGACGGTCTTGCCGTCGATCGCAGCGAGCAGAAATGCGCCACGGGGCGGCATCAGGTCGCGATCGTCGGCGGGAAGGCTTGCGGCGGGATCGAACCCCGTAGGGAACCGTCGATCGAGCTCGGTGAAATACTGCGCGACACACCAACGTGCGGCGGGGGTGGCCGGATCGACCCGCTCGATCACGAGCCCCGCCGCCCGAAGCAGGCGATGCACCTCAGCCATCGCGGCCACGAGCCGGTCGCGTTGCGTGGGTGACACGGCGCTGAGCAGACCTGCGGCTAGGCGATCGGACCTATCGTCCAGCTCGCGCATCTCGCGCCGGCCGCGCGCGGTCAGCCGTGCTGTGCGCACGCGCTGATCGCCCGGGCCCGGCGCGAGCCGGATCAACCCTTCCTTAATAAGAGCTTTGATAAGACGGCTGACATATCCGGCGTCTAGCCCAAGCCGGCGGCGCAGCTCGCGCAGATCCGCGCCGCGCTCCCCGATCTCGAACAAGAGCCGCGAGGCACCAAGGGGGCGGCCGCGGCCCAGGAAATGATCGTCGAGCGCGCCGACCCGCTGGGTGACGAGGCGGTTGAACTGCCGGACCTGGGCGATCTGGTCGGCGCGCATTGCTTGACTTTAGTCAAATAATCGCTTGCCGTCAAACTGCGCTCCCGCGCCGCCACGCCGCGACGATCTCGAGAATCCCCTCCGCCGGCTCGTCACCAGTCTCCCACTCCACCGGCGAGCCGGCGTCGAGCAGCAGTTTTCCCACGGCAGCGAAGTCCCGCCCCTCGCGCCCCTGGCGCGATCCCTCCGCCGCCCAGATCAAGGGCTGCCCCTTGAACTCCCGATCGCGCACGTGCACCGACGCGCCGTGCGCGAGCAGGACCCGCACCGCGTCGGGCCATCCCTCCATCGCAGCGGAATGCAGCGCCGTCTTGCCGATCCCCGCATCGGGGCGGTTCGGGTCGAAGCCACACGCCAGCATCGCTTCGAGCGCCCGGACGTCGTCACGCTCGGCCGCCTGGTGCAACGCGATGTAGTGGTCGTCAGTGATCTCATTGCGCAAGCCGGGATTTTTGGCGAGTAGCGCCTCCGCCGCCGCGCGATCGCCGCGACTGCACGCCGCGACGAGCCGATCAACCTCCGGCAGGTCCGGCGACGCGCCGTGGGCGCGCAGCCAGTCCGCCACCGCGCGATTGCCGTTCAGCTCGGCGACCGCGTAGGGCGTCCGCCCATCGGCGCGCTTGCGCTCGATGTCCGCCCCACGAGCAACCATCGCCTCGGCCAGCGGCACATCCCACGCGCGCGCCACCACGTGCAGTGGCGTCTCACCGTTCTCGGCGAACACCCCGTTGGGATCGGCGCCGTGCTCGAGCAGCCAGACGACCCCCTCGGGCGTCCGGCTCCAGTTGAGGATCGCATACAGCGACGTCGCCCCGTCTGTCGCCCA
>DASWCE010000058.1:0-5613 GCA_036390255.1 Gemmatimonadales bacterium
CGCCGTTCGCATCATTGACCAACGCGCTTTGCCGGAAGCCGAAATCACGCGGGATCTCGAGAGCGCCGAGTCGGTGGCGGAGGCTATCCGACAATTGCAGGTGCGTGGCGCGCCGCTGATCGGCATCGCCGCAGCGATGGGCCTGGTTACCGGCCTGCGTGAGCAGCGCGCGGCTTCCCGTGACGCATTTCTCATGCGTGTCGAGGAGTTGGCGGGGACGCTCGGTACGGCGCGACCGACTGCAGTGAATCTGCGCTGGGCCCTCGATCGCATGGTGCGCGTGGCCCAGGACACTGGCGGCGGGGGAGCCGACTTGTGGGAGCGACTGCGTGTCGAGGCGACGACGATCTGGGAAGAAGATCGGGCGATGTGTCGCAAGATCGGCGAGTACGGCCTGACGATTCTTCCGGACGGCGCGAACGTGCTCACGCATTGCAATACCGGCGCGCTGGCGACCGGCGGGATCGGAACCGCGCTCGCGCCGGTCTATCTCGCGCACGAGCAGGGCCGTAAAGTCCATGTCTACGTGGACGAGACCCGGCCGCTGCTGCAGGGTTCACGTCTCACCGCGTGGGAGCTGATGCATGCGGGCGTTCCGTCCACGCTGATCACCGATGCCACCGCGGCGACGTTGATGCGGCAGGCCAAGGTGGACCTCGTCCTGGTCGGGGCAGATCGGATCTGCGCCAATGGGGATTTTGCGAACAAGATCGGCACCTATGGGCTCGCGGTGCTAGCGCGTCATCACGGCGTCCCGTTCTACTGCGCCGCACCCTGGTCCACCGTCGACGCCAAACTCGCGGAGGGTGACTTGATCGCGATCGAACAGCGGGCGCCGGCGGAAGTCACCGTCATGGCCGGCCGGCCGACGGCCCCCGAGGGAATGCCTGCGCTCAATCCCGCCTTCGACGTCACGCCGGCGCGCTACGTGACGGGATTCATCACGGATCGCGGCATCGTTCAACCACCGTTCTCGGAGTCTGTCACATGACCGCAGTCCTCGCACTCGATCAGGGCACCACCGGCTCGACTGCGCTTGTCCTCAGCGCCGAGGGCCGCGTGCTTGGCCGCGGCTACCGCGAATTCACGCAGCATTTCCCGTCGCCCGGAGAGGTCGAGCACGACGCCGAGGAGATCTTGCGCGTCACCGTCGACGCCGCGCGCGAGGCGATCGCCCAGGCCAAGGTGACGCCCGCCGCTATCGGCATCACGAATCAGCGCGAGACGATTTGCGCGTGGGAGCGC
This sequence comes from Gemmatimonadales bacterium, assembly GCA_036390255.1. Lineage (GTDB taxonomy): Bacteria > Gemmatimonadota > Gemmatimonadetes > Gemmatimonadales > GWC2-71-9 > 20CM-2-65-7. The sequence goes on from DASWCE010000058.1 coordinate 1,246, forward strand.
GCCACCGGCCGGCCTGTCCATCGCGCCATCGTGTGGCAGGATCGCCGCACCGCGGCGCGTTGTGCGCAGCTCGAGAAGCAAAAGAAGGGCGCGCTGGTGAAGTCGCGCACTGGTCTCGTGCTCGATCCGTACTTCTCGGCAACGAAAATCGAGTGGCTCCTCGAGCACGTGAAGGGATTGCGTAAGCGTGCGAAGGACGGCGACGTGGTGTTTGGCACGATCGACACCTGGCTGATTTATCGGCTCACGAATGGCAAGACCTTCGCCACCGATCACACCAATGCGTCCCGGACGATGCTCTACGACATCGGCAGGCGCGTGTGGGATCGCGATCTCCTCAAACTGTTCGGCGTCCCCGCCGAGACGCTCGCGGATGTTCGGAAATCGAGCGGCGACTTCGGCACCGCCGTCGCCGAGCATTTCGGGAGCGAGCTGCCGATCAGCGGCGTGGCCGGCGACCAACAGGCGGCGCTGTTTGGCCAGGGATGCTGGAAGCCCGGCCAGGCGAAGAACACCTACGGCACCGGTGCGTTTCTCTTGCTCAACACCGGGACGCGGCGCGCCAATTCCAAACGCGGGCTGCTCACCACACTGGCGTGCGGCCCGCGCGGTGAGCCGGTGTTCGCGCTTGAAGGCAGTGTCTTCATCGCCGGCGCCGCGATGCAGTGGCTCCGGGATGGACTCGGCATCATCGCCCGCGCTGCCGAATCAGACCCCTTGGCACGGAGCGTGGAGGACACCGGCGGCGTGTACTTCGTTCCGGCGTTTGTCGGCCTGGGCGCGCCGCATTGGGAGCCCAATGCCCGCGGCACGATCGTCGGCCTGACGCGCGGCAGCAGCCGCGCGCATCTCGTTCGTGCCGCGCTGGAGGCGATGGCTTTCAGCACGAAGGACGTGCTCGACGCGATGCTCGCCGACGCGAAGCTCAAACTGTCGAGCCTGCTCGTCGACGGCGGCGCGGCCGCGAACGATTGGCTCATGCAGTTCCAGGCCGATGTGCTGGGTGTCACGGTGGCGCGCCCCGATCTCGTTGAGACCACCGCGCTCGGCGCCGCCGGGCTCGCGGGCCTGGGTGCCGGCCTCTGGAAATCGGCCGACGACTTCCTCGGGGGGCGCATGTTCACGCGATTTCATCCCAGCTTGCAGCGCCGCGCCGTCCAGGCACGCGCCGGCGAATGGCACCGTGCCGTGCAGACCGCGTTGCACTGGGCTGGATGAAGCCGATCATCGCGGTGATTGGCGGGAGCAACTGCACGACCGAGGAAACTGCGCTCGCCGAAGAGGCCGGCCGGCTGCTCGCCGAGCGCGGCGCGGTGCTGGTCTGCGGCGGGCTGAGCGGGGTGATGGAGGCCGCTGCGAAGGGCGCGAAAGCAAACGGCGGTGTGACGGTCGGCATCCTACCGGGAGCGGACGCGGCCGCGGCGAACCCCTATATCGATGTGCCGCTCGCGACCGGCCTGGGCGAGATGCGGAACTTCCTCATTGTCCGCACCGCGCACGCGCTCATCGCGATCGGCGGTGGCGTCGGAACATTGTCAGAAATCGCCCTGGCGCGGCGGATCGGGAAGCCGGTCGTCGGGCTTCACGATTCCTTCAGGAACGCCGTGGATATTCCGCGGGTGCAGAAGGCAGTGGAAGCGGTGCAGTGGGCGCTAGAGCGTGCGCGCGAGGGCGTGGTATAATACGCACATGAAAGCAGGCACGAAGTTCGCACTTGGTGCGGTGCTGATCGTCGGCTCCGTCGGTTATCTCATGGCGGCGGGGATCAAGCAGACGGGACAGTATTTCCTCACCCCCAGCGAGCTGGCGCAGCGCGTCTCCGCGGACCCCTCGTTTTATGATCTGGGCCTGAAGGTTGGCGCGCGCGTCGTGCCGGGCACGGTCACCAAAGAGATCGCGACGCAGACGCTGAGCTTCCATATCACCGATGGCACCGTCAGCTATCCCGTGGTGTTCAAAGGCCTCCCGCCCGATACGTTCACCGACTCCGTCGAGGTCGTCGTCGAAGGACGACTGCAACGCGATGGTGTGATTCACGCGACCAACGTGCTGGCGAAGTGCGGGTCGCGGTACGAAGCCGTCCCCAAGGCATAAATGCCGCTGCTAGGGTCTCTCTCCCTCTGGGTCGCCTTCCTGGTCGGCCTGTGGGGAGCGATCACGGGATTTGTCGGCGGGACGCAGGATCGCGCGGATCTGCAGCAGAGTGCGCGCCACGCCACATTCGCGCTGTTCGGCGCGCTGGCGGTTGCGGTCATCTCGCTCGAGATCGGGATCTTCCGCCACGACTTCAGTCTCGAATACGTCGCGGCCTACACCAGTCGCAATCTCCCGACGTTCTACCTCTGGTCCGCGCTCTACGCGGGACAGAAGGGCAGCCTGCTCTTCTGGGCGACCGTCCTGAGCTTCTTCGCGATGCTCGTGCAGGTGATGACGAGCGGGCGGCATCGCGTCTATCTCCCCTTCGTCGCCGCCGTAACGTGCACCGTGGCGACGTTCTTCATCACGGTGATGCTGTTCGCCGCGAATCCGTTCGAGCGCCTCGCCTTTGTGCCGCTGGACGGCCGCGGCATGAACCCGCAGCTCCAGAACCCGGGGATGGTATTTCATCCGCCCATGTTGTACCTCGGCTACATCTCGATCACGATCCCGTTCGCGTTCGCGATCGCCGCGCTCTTGTCGAAACGGCTCGACAGCGATTGGCTGGTGGCGATCCGCAAGTGGACATTGGTGTCGTGGCTCTTCCTCAGTATCGGTCTGATCCTCGGCATGTGGTGGGCCTATGTCGAGCTGGGCTGGGGCGGCTACTGGGCCTGGGATCCGGTGGAGAATGCCGCGCTGTTGCCGTGGCTCGTGATGACGGCGTTCCTGCACTCGGTCATGGTCCAGGAAAAGCGCGGGATGTTGAAGAAGTGGAACCTCGGGCTGATCATCGGCGCCTGGCTGCTGTCGATCTTCGGGACGTTCATCACGCGCTCGGGCGTTATCGCGAGCGTCCATTCGTTCACGCAGTCGAATGTCGGCTACTTCTTCCTCGTGTTCTTGATTGTGGCCGCCGCCCTCAGCTTCGCGCTCTACGCCTCGCGGTTGCCCTTGCTCGAGGCGGAGGCGACGCTCGAGTCGATGGTGAGCCGGGAAGCGAGTTTCCTCTTCAATAACCTGCTCCTCATCGGCATCGCCTTCTCGGTGCTGTGGGGCACGCTGTTCCCGATTCTGTCCGAGGCGATCAAGGGCACGAAGATCACGGTCGGGCCGCCGTTCTTTAATCAGGTCAACGTGCCACTCGGTCTCGCGCTGCTCGCGATGACGGGGATCGGCCCCTTGATCGCATGGCGGCGAGCATCGATCCCGAATCTGCAGCGGCAGTTCGCCGTCCCGGTGACGAGCGGCGTGTTTGTGTTACTGATCCTGCTGGTGGCCGGCGTTCGGGACCTCGGGGCGCTCATGGCTGCCAGCATCGGCGGATTCGTCCTCGGCACGGTCGTCCAGGAGTTCGCGCGCGGCGCGCGCGCCCGGCATCGCCAATACGGCGAGCCGACACCGTACGCGATCGTCCAACTGCTCGCCCGCAATCGCCGGCGCTACGGCGGCTACATCGTGCATGTCGCAATCGTCCTGCTCTTCGTCGCCTTCGCCGGGATGGCGTTCAAGACCGAGACCGAGGCGACGTTGCGGCCGGGCGAATCGGCCGAGTTGAAGGGGCGCGATGGGCACGTCTACACGTTCACGCACCTCGGGATCTCGCAGTACAACGCGCTGAACCGGCAGGTGACGGCAGCGCTCATCGACGTGCGCCGGGACGGGAAGGCGATCGGACGTCTTCGTACTGAGAAACGCCAGCACGTCGATGCCCTTGGCAACAATACGTTCGAGCCGTCCACCGAAGTCGGGATCATGAGCGGGCTCCGAGTCGATCTGTACGTCGTCTTGGCAGGGCTGGTCAACGGCACCGAGCAAGCGGTATTTCGTTTCACGATCAATCCGCTCGTCTGGTGGGTGTGGTTCGGCGGATTCGTGCTCGTGATCGGAGGACTGATCGTGCTGTGGCCGGGCGGCGCGCCGGTGACGGTGAAAGGGTCAAGCGCTTCGCGCGTCCAGGCCGGCTACGCCGTGAAGCTCGAGGCGGCGGACCGATGAGCGATCGCGTCAGCCGCCGCGGGTTCTTCGCGCTGGCGGCCGCCGCCGTCGGCGCAGTCGTGCAGGATACGACGAGTGTCGGCCGCGTTTACGATCCGGGTCGCGCCGGCCGGGCGCTCCCGCCCGTGACCGCGGCGGACAACGACGCCGGCATTCAGGCGATCGAGAAGCGGCTCCGCTGCAGCTGCGGCTGCGGGCTGGACATCTACACGTGCCGCACGACCGACTTCAGCT